>NZ_JBFOFT010000001.1:0-570779 GCF_040887425.1 Enterococcus sp. C53 | reverse complement strand
TAATCAAGACGCCCTACACATTTGGTTTGTCTTTGCTTTGTTCAGTTTTCAAAGGTCTACATTTTTTCTTTCAACAACTCTTATATCTTAACATTTTCTTAAGGTTTTGTCAACAACTTTTTTCAAGTTTTTTTGACTGAGTTGTTTGCCGTGTTCTTAACGACTTGATTATCATATCATTTAAATTGTTATTTGTCAACAACTTTTTTCATTGATATTTCAATCTTTTCGTCACTCCTTAATCAAGCGACTTCGTTATTATAACATGGTGATTTTTCATCGTCAATATGTTTTTTCAACAAATTTTAAAGTGAAATTCATCACGCTTTATCAGAACAAATAATAATATATCAAGGACTGTCGAAAATTGCAATAGAAAAAAACATATTTTTCACTATAATTTTTAAAGGCGAATATTCCTCTCGATAATTAGTATTTTGACGTTTTTTTATAGTTTTTTCAGCGCGTTTAACACCAATTCAGATACAAAAGTTCGGTTCCGCGTATTTACGTTTTTTATAAATTCGAGCACTTCCCTATATTATTTGTTTTTTGAATAAAAAAAACAAGTAAAGTTAACCCCCTTTACTTGTTTTCTTCTTTTACAATCGGAATAAAGATCCTAAAAATGGTACCCTGCCCAACGACACTTTCTGCATTGATTCTTCCTTTATAATTTTCAACCAATTGCTTGGCAATGGATAACCCTAACCCATTACCACCTTTTGTTCGTGCTCTGGCTTTGTCGACACGATAAAAGCGATTAAAAATCTTATTAAGGTCTTCTTGTGGTATGCCTTCTCCAAAGTCTTGAATCGCAATTTCAAATTCGCTCAATGTAGAAGAAATCGAAATATGCACTTCTTTTCGATTGGTTGAATACTTCACTGCATTATCCAAAATAATAATGATTAGCTGTTCAAAGTGGTTACGATAAATTTGCAGAGTCACTTCTTTTGCTAAATCGTCATCTAAAGTAATGACATAATCTGGATATAGTATTTTGAAGTTATTGTAAACCTGGTAAGTGACTTCTTTCGCTAATGTCGTTTCATTCGCATAATGCATATCCACTTGTTCTGCTCTGGAAAGATCAAGCATTTCCTGAACCAAACTCTTCATTCGGCTAATTTCCTGCATACTTGCAGCTAATGATTCTTCTAAGATTTCAGGATCATCTTTCCCCCAACGGTTCAATAAACTCAAGTGTCCCTCAATGATTGCTACTGGAGTTCTTAATTCATGAGAAACATCTTCCACAAATTGTTCTTGCTGTTCAATATAAAGACGCATGCGATCAAGCATCTCATTGAAGATTTCAGCAAGATCAGCTAGTTCATCATTCGTATCGATTTCCGGCATATGAATATCTGATTGTGGGTCTTTACGAATCGTATCCATCGTGTCTCGTAAGACCTTTAATGGTTTTAAGAAATAAGAGGATAAGAAAAACCCGAGTATACTACTTAAAATCAAGGAAACAACTTCTAATACGATGAGTGTCAATAATAACTTGTTCCGAATATCATAAAAAGATGAAAGTTCATAAAAACTTTGAGCATAACCAATCTTTTCTCTCGTTTCTTTAGAATAGATCGGCTGGACAGAAAGAAAACCAGTTTTGCCATCTAACGTAACGATCGTTGGCACTTTTCTAGTTGTTTGGATCAATGAACGATCTTTTTCATGCGTTTTAAAAATTAATTTTTCATCTAAGTTATAGACATATAGATCCATTGAAGATTGTCCTAATTCGGAAATGAACGAATCGATTTTCATCAAATTCCCTTCAATGATTGATGTGTCACTGATGCTCGTATTATTTTCTGCATTTGTTAAGTTGCGGTAAGTGTTGACTAATGTCAGCTCTTCATTTGCATTGGCTAATCGTGAAGCGACTTCTGAGATCGTTCGTTCGTCATTGTTTCGCTCTTTTGCCACGATTAGATTGATTGAAGACTTATACGTAATGACCGCAAAAATGGTAAAAACAACGAATATAAAGAAAGAACTTGCAAAGGCCCACTTGATTGTCAAGGAGGGACCTTTAAGTTCTCTTTTTTCAGAATTTTTCGGTTTTATCATGAGCGCATCACATAGCCTGTTCCACGGACAGTTTGGATATAACTTTCTTCTCCAGGAACATCAATTTTATTACGAAGATAACGAATATAGACATCCACAACATTCGTTTCGACTTCTGTTTCGTATCCCCATACTTTGTTTAGTAAAACATCACGGGCTAATACAACATTTACATTTTCCATCAAAGTAAGTAACAATTCATATTCACGTTTTGTTAACTCAATGACTTCACTGCCGCGTCGTACGACACGATTTTCTTTTTCGATCGTTAGGTCACGATAGGTGATCGTTGTTTGTTTCGCTACATTCTTGTCTCCTTCAATGTCGATACGACGTAATAAGGCACGTAAACGAGCTAATAATTCTTCAATCGCAAAAGGTTTAACGATATAGTCATCTGCACCATGATCTAATCCTGAGACACGATCGATTACTGAGTCTCTAGCAGTCATCATAATGATTGGTGTATTTTTAACTTGACGGACACGACGGCATACTTCTAGTCCATTTAATTCTGGTAACATCAAGTCTAATAAAATAGCATCCCATTCATTGTTTAACGCTGCATCTAATCCTGTACGGCCATTGTAATGTACTTCTGCATTGTAGCCTTCATGCTTTAATTCTAACTCGACAAACCGAGCTAAGTTTTTCTCATCTTCAATGATTAGAATATTACTCATCAATTTTTTTCCTTTCTATTCTACGGGCTTTTCAAAACTCTATTATTATACCGATAATCTACTTAAAAATCTATAACCATTTTATCATGGATAATAATTTTTAAAAAGAGCTGAAGTCTTCTCTTTTCAGTTGACTCCAGCTCTCATGTCATCTTTTATTTTTCTTCATCTTCAAGAAGCGAAAAGATTACTCTTCATGATACCATGAATAATGGAAGATTCCTTCTTTATCTACCCGTTCATAGGTGTGCGCACCAAAATAATCACGTTGCGCTTGGATAATATTTGCCGGTAAGCGTTCTGCTCTATAAGAATCGAAATAAGCAATCGCAGAAGAAAAAGTTGGTACTGGAACGCCTGCTTGGACAGCTAGTGCGACTACATCTCTTACTGCTTGTTGGTATTTATTGGTGATGTCGACAAAATAATCATCTAATAAAAGATTTTCGATATCAGAATCCTTGTCATACGCATCAGTGATTTTTTGTAAGAAACGAGCACGAATGATACACCCAGCGCGCCAGATCTTAGCAATTTCACCAAATGGCAGATCCCAACCATATTCTTTAGAAGCAACACGTAATTGAGCAAAACCTTGTGCATAACTCATAATTTTGCTGAAGTACAATGCTTCACGGATTTTTTCGATTAACTCTTTTTTATCTCCAGTAAATGAAAACTCATTCGTGCGGGTTAGCACTTTGCTTGCTCGGACACGTTCATCTTTGTATGCTGAAATGTAGCGGGCAAAAACTGATTCTGTGATCAATGGTAAAGGAACACCTAGGTCTAACGCACTTTGGCTCGTCCATTTCCCTGTTCCTTTGTTACCAGCAGCGTCCATGATGACGTCAACGATTGGTTTACCAGTTCCTTCATCATCTTTTCTTGTTAGAATATCTGCAGTGATCTCAATCAAGTAACTATCTAACTCACCTTGGTTCCATTCTTTAAAGATGTCAGCCATCTCTTCAACTGATAAGCCTAAAATGTTTTTCATCAAGTCATAGGATTCTGCAATCAATTGCATATCGCCATATTCGATGCCGTTATGAACCATTTTGACATAATGACCAGCACCATTAGGACCGATGTAAGTCACACAAGGGGCCCCGTCTTCTGCTTTAGCAGAGATTTGCTCTAAGATTGGCGCAACCAATTTATAGGCTTCTTTTTGCCCTCCAGGCATGATTGAAGGTCCTTTTAAGGCTCCTTCTTCCCCACCTGATACACCTGTGCCGATAAAGTTGATACCAGAGTTAGCTAGTTCTTCATTCCGACGAATCGTGTCTTTGAAGAAAGTATTTCCTCCATCGATTAAAATATCTCCTTTATCTAAATGCGGAAGTAATTCTTGGATGGTTGCATCCGTTGCCGGACCAGCCTTTACCATTAGAAGGATTCGACGTGGTTTTTCGATCGAATCGACAAATTCTTCGATTGAATAAGTTGCTTTAAATTTTTTGTCTGGGTGTTCTTCCACCACAGCAGTTGTCTTTGATCCAGTACGGTTAAAGAGGGCAACTGAATACCCACGACTTTCAATATTAAGGGCTAAGTTTTTACCCATTACGGCCATACCGACAACGCCGATTTGTTGTTTTGACATATGAACTCCTCCTACATATGGGATGTTCTCCCTAATCTCTATCATTATAGCTTAACATGGCGCTATTGCAAACCAAAGAAGCATATATTTTTATGACATTGTTTTAATATTAATGGACGAGCTAGGAAAGTTTTAAAGTATCACAAAAAAATAAACCTCAAGGCTCCATGGTTAGCCTTGAGGTTTTTACATTTTCTAATTAAAATGTATTAAGCTTCTTTAGACATTACGTCCTTACCATCGTAGTAACCACAATTTGCACATACGTGATGGCTTTTTTTCATTTCACCACAGTTTGCACATTCGTTTAAACCTTTGATTGTCAATTTGTAGTGTGTACGACGTTTTGCTTTTTTAGCTTTTGATGTTCTTCTAGCTGGTACTGCCATTTTGCTACACCTCCTTGTAAAGTCTTGCACCTTAATTGATGCAATATATTCCAATCTTACGCTTTATCATCTTCATTTGATGGTTCATCAAAAAGTTCCGATAATTTTGCAAGACGAGGATCTACTTTTGTCTTGGCATCTTCTGATTTTCTACGCTCATATTCTTCTTCGGAAACGACTTCCCAATCTGTTCCTTTTGGCAGGTCAGTTGCTAGTTCTTCTTCCTCTGTTAATACGCGCATCGGAATTGCCAATAAAATGTTGTCTTCAATTGATTCTGTCAGGTCAAGTTTTGCATCTTCGATTAACAAAATCTCTTCTGCAGACAATTGGTCATCTCTGAGTTGATATTGTTCTTTTGTCATAAACAATTCGTCAACAGTAAAGTCCATCGGTAATTCAACCGGTTCTAAAGAACGCGTAGATGGAACAGTCAGAGTCGTCTGCACAGTGTAATGAACCAGATAGCCTTTTTTATCAACTGAGACTAACCCTTGGACTGCAACAGGCGCAACATCTAGTATTAAATTGTCTCGCTCCATGAGTTCCGCTTTAAGATCAAGGGTCTCATGAAATGTTAACGGTGTCTCTTGGTATTTTCTCAATTCGAGTAAGGACCATTTCATTTTTCATCACTCCTAAGCAACAAAAGCAATTATACAGGGCAAAAAGGTCCTTGTCAATGAAATTTTCTTGACACCTTACACTTCATTAAAAAACATTTTTTTTATTTATTCGTTATGTTGTCTTATTTTTATTTACGAACAAATTTCCATGGCAACCCGCAACAAATAGAGAAGCCATTTTTTTAACTAAACTTTTTCTCTATTACGTGAAAGACTCTCTGTAAATTTTGACTTTTTCTCCTTATTGTTTCGTAAACTATATGTTTACCCCAAAATTAACTGATGATTTTTAGAATAACATTCGATCATTCCTACAGAAGAACGATTTTTACTAACCAAGAATGATAACTAACGGTATAAAAACAGCAGTTTTGATCGTTTATCCGGCTAAATTCTTCTACAAGTTGTTCTGTGGCGTACATACTTGATGGTTTCTATTTGCTCAAGTATTCAAGATGAACTACAATAAACAATATTTATAAGAAAAAGGAGCAGACGCTTGTTATGAACACACGAGATATCGAATATTATGTTCAAATCGTCAAGCAAAAGAATTTTACCAAGGTAGCCAAGTACTTTCAAGTTAGTCAACCGACGATCACTTACGCACTTAAGCGCCTGGAAAAAGAACTTGACGCAGTTCTTATCACGAGAGATCGTTCACACCACGAATTAGTGATTACCCCTGCTGGCAAACAGTTATTTATCCATGCACAATCTATCTTGCAAGAGATCAAGATGGCAAAAGCAGAGATTACGCAATTACAGAAAAAGAAATTACGATTTGGAATGCCACCAATCATTGGCAATGAATATTTTCCGAAATTATCCAGTTATTTTATTAAATCTCAGCTAATGGACCAAATTGAGATTACAGATGGTGGCTCGAGAGATTTGTATGGCATGATCCACCAAGGAAGAATCGATTTAGCGATCCTGGGCTCCACCCAACCAATTATCGATCAAAAATTAGAGATCGAATTACTTTTAGACAAGCGATTCATGATTGTCGTTGCTCCTACTCATCCTTTCGCTGACCGACAAACGATTTCTTTTAGCGACCTAATAGCTGAACAATTCGTTTTATTGAACGAGCATTACGTTCATCCTGCAGCTTTTAAAAAGTTAGCTAAACAGGCACATATTGAACCTAAAGTTGTTTACCAAAGCAATGACTTAGCCATATTGAAAAGCATGATTCGAGAAAATATCGGGATCGGTTTTTTAACTGAAATTGCTATTCACCCTGAAGATCATCTCGTATCGATCCCACTTTCCGATCAGCTTCAGCCGCACTTTCTGATTTCACTCGCTAAGCGTACTCAGCAAATCCCGACTCCTTTACAAGAAAATGTGGTTGAGGTCATCCAACAATTTATGAAAACTCAAAAGAAGAACAAATCTTAATTGAATGGCTATTAATAGAAATGAATAATAATTAACACTTTTGAATAAACATCAAATAATGGTTGTACGGTAGTCTGCTTGTTCCTCTCTAATTGACACTTTAAGTAACATTAGAAAAAGGTCGTTTTAAAAACGTAGCTTAAACACCCCGACGATCATTCTGTTAAAATGAAGGTTGACGCATGATTCATCTAAAAAACAACGAAAAAAAAGGATAAGACCTAGTCTTATCCTTTTTTGATGATCAGCGGAGTCAATTAGATTGCTGTTGTTTCGCCACGGTATACAATACCACGACGTGAGTCTACAGTTACTAACTCGCCATCAGTGATTGTTGAAGTTGCATCTTGTGCACCAACGATTACAGGAATGTCTTGTGCAATTCCTACAACTGCTGCGTGTGAAGTCAATCCGCCTTCTTCAACGATAACTGCTGCTGCTTTTTCAATTGCAGGCATGTATTCTTTATCAGTTGTTGGAACAACTAAAACCATGCCGTCTTTTGCTTTTTTGATTGCTTCTTCAGCTGATGAAGCAACAACTGCATTTGCAACGACTGATTTTTGACCAACGCCTTGAGCTTCTAATAATTTTGAACCAATCATTTGAATTTTCATTACGTTAGTTGTTCCACGTTCACCAACTGGTACACCAGCAGTGATCAAGATCAAATCGCCTTCTGAAGCAAAGCCTAAGTCAACTGCTTTTTGAGCAGCTAATTCAAACATTTCGTCAGTTGTTGTTGGTTTTTCAGCAACTGTTGGGTAAACACCCCAGTTAAGCATCAAACCACGTTTTGTACGTTCGTCAAAAGTAACAGCCAAGATGTCAGCATCTGGACGGTATTTTGAGATCATTTTAGCTGTATAACCAGATTCAGTTGCAGCTACGATTGTTTTAACGCCTAAGTTTTTAGCAGCGCGTGCTACAGATAGACCGATTGTTTCAGTCACATCAGTTTTATCAAATTCGTTTAATTGGAAAGTACCTAATTCTGATAATGCATTTTCAGCTTGTTGGTCAATACGAGCCATTGTTGCAACAGCTTCTACAGGGTAGTCACCGTTTGCTGATTCTCCTGATAACATTGTTGCATCAGTTCCGTCAAATACGGCATTGGCAACGTCAGAAGCTTCTGCACGTGTTGGACGTGGGTTTTCTTGCATTGATTCCAACATTTGTGTTGCTGTGATTACTGGGATACCAGCTGCATTACATTTTTTGATAATACGTTTTTGAACCATTGGAACTAATTCGGCAGGAATTTCAACACCCATGTCACCACGAGCGATCATTACACCATCAGAAACTTTGATGATTTCGTCGATGTTGTCGATTCCTTCTTGTGATTCAATTTTAGGGAAGATTTGAACGTGTGTCATATCTTTTTCTTCTAAAATTTCACGAATATCTAAAACGTCTTGCGCTTTACGTACAAAACTTGCAGCGATAAAGTCGATATCGTTATCTAGACCAAAACGAATATCATCTGCATCTTTAGGAGTAATCCCTGGTAAGCTAATTGAAACGCCTGGTGCATTAACCCCTTTACGAGATCCTAGCATTCCAGCATTCTTCACTTCTACAACTAATTCACGAGTTGCTTCGTCTTTTTCAATGATTTCCATATCGATCAAGCCATCATCGAATAAAATGTGTCCACCTACATGAACGTCTTCAAATAGTCCAGGGTAAGTAACAGCGATTTTTTCTTTTGACCCTACATGTTCAGGATCCATTGAGATACGAGTTTTATCTCCTACTTCAAATTTGATGTATCCTGCACGACCAAAATCAGCTTCAGTTGTGCCTTGAACAGTTGTACGAATTTCAGCACCTTTTGTATCTAAAAGGATACCTACATCTTTACCTGTTTTTTTAACTGCTTCACGGACCATTGTCATACGTGATAATTGTTCTTCATGATCACCATGTGAAAAGTTAAAGCGGAAGACATTTGCCCCAGATTCAATCAATTTAGAAATAGTTTCTACTGAATTACTTGCTGGTCCTAATGTACTAACGATTTTGGTTTTTTTCATTTTACAAAACTCTCCCATTCAATTTTGTTTATTTAAAGCTGGTTAAAGCCTAAATACAAAGATAACAAGCTATACCTATTTTTAACTATAGCTTAAATTTAAAATAACAGGCTTTCAATCTTAGAATGAAAGTGAGTTATTTAAGTCATAAAGTGATAAGTCTGGTTTGTGTTTGTTGCTTTCTAGTGTTTCGATGATATCTGCAGCGACCATTTCATTGTCGCGGATACCCACACATAGTCCACCTTTACCTGCACGAAGCAAGTCAACAGCATAAGCACCAAATTTGCTTGCTAACACACGGTCACGTGCGCTAGGTGAGCCACCACGTACTACGTGTCCTAAGATGGATACACGTGTATGGTAATCACCATATTCAGAAAGTTTTTCGGCAAATTCATTTCCGCCCATTACGCCTTCTGCTAAGATGATCAAGCAATGTTTTTTACCACGATCGCGGCCTTCTTGGATTTTTTTAGCCACAGATGCCATATCAAAATCATGTTCAGGAATGATAATTTCATCTGCGCCACCGGCAACACCTGACCATAATGCGATATCGCCAGCGTTACGTCCCATTACTTCAATAACAAACGTACGAACGTGTGAAGTTGCTGTATCACGAATACGGTCGATTGATTCTAAAACTGTGTTGATTGCTGTATCAAAACCGATTGTGAAATCAGTTCCTGGAATATCGTTGTCAATCGTTCCTGGAACACCAACAGCTGGAAATCCACGTCTTGTCAATGCCATTGCTCCATGGTAAGAGCCATCTCCACCGATAACAACTAAACCTTCGATACCGAATTTTTTCAATTGTTCGATCCCTTTTAATTGACCTTCTTCAGTCGCAAATTCAGGGTAACGTGCAGAGTACAAGAATGTCCCACCACGTTGGATTTTATCACCCACATCTGCAACATCTAGACGACGAATATCTCCTGCAACTAATCCAGCAAATCCATAGTTGATTCCATATACTTCGAGCCCTTCATAAATCCCTTTACGAACAACAGCACGAATAGCAGCATTCATTCCAGGTGCGTCTCCGCCACTGGTCAAAATTCCAATGCGTTTCATAATAATCATTCACCTCATTAAAATACTTTATCCTAAGCAATGCTTAGGTTAATAACCTTCTTTGCGTTAACCACGACTAACATTCTAACATTATTTTTAGCAATTGTCTTGATTTACTGATAAAAAAATGAAAAAAAATGAAAGCAAATAGTATATTTTACCGTAAGTTATTTGAAAACAACATTTTCTGGTTGGAGCAAGTAAGCTAATTGACTCTTCAAGCTCTTACTTCCATCGACCCAATAAGCTTCTGCCAGCACTACTTTCCGTTGATTCTTTTCATGGTACATCACGACTGGAATGTACCCAGAATGTTTCTGAAAAATAGTTTGCAATTGTTTCATCGTTTGTGGATCATCAAATTCTTCTTTGATTCGTAAGTAGCAAGTCTGATCTTGATATTGTTCTTCTAATTCTACAGGATCAGCAAAATTTTCGCCAATCAATTGCAACTCTTGGTTGTATTTACTCGTTTCTGTTCGTCCCTGAACAAAGATCACTTTATTCAACTCAAACAATGAACGAAATTGTCGATAGGATTTGGGGAATACAGTGATCGTGATTTCTCCACTGATATCTGTTCCTTCAACAAAAGCCATCAATTCCCCTTTTTTAGTTCTGATTTCACGGATATTTTTAATCATCACTAATACACTGACTGTTTGTTTTGGAATAACTTCAGTAATTAACCGGATTTTTTTAGCTAATTTCAAGCGTTCATAGCCTTCTGTTGGGTGCCCTGAAAGATAAACGCCTAAATATTCCTCTTCTAATTGCAGCTTTTCTTCTAAAGAATAGTCAGCCACTTCTTCTTCTTTTAAAGCCATGATCCCTAGGAGATCTAAGCTTCCACCACTATAAATAATGTTTTGTATTTTTCCTTCTAAATCGAGCATCAATTGTTTTCGGTTTGGTGCCAATTCATCAAACACGCCTACTGCTACTAATGACTGGATCAACTCTAATTTTAGCCAGCGTTTATCTAAACGAATCAAGAATTGATCCACTGATTGATAAGCGCCATTTTCTTTTCGATCTTTTAAGATATCCTCAATGAAGTCTTTTCGGACACCTTTGATCGCAGTTAGACCAAAACGAATCTCTTCTGGATTAATTAGCTCAAAGCCATAATAGCTCTGATTAATGGAAGGTGCTGCTAGTTTTAATTTTTTCTTTCTTGCCTCAGCGATGTATTCTTTTAATTTGGTCGTATTGTGTCGAACCGAATTTAGTAAACTAACAAAAAATGCGCCTGGATGGTGGGCTTTGAGGTACGCCATTTGGAACCCAACAAATGAATAAGCAAACGCATGCGAGCGATTGAAACCATAATTGGCAAAACGTTCGATATAGTCATAGACTTCGACCGCTTTTTCTTTCGAATAGCCCTGACTTACTGCCCCGCTGACAAAGTGTTCCCGCTCTTTGTCAATCACTTCTTTTTTCTTTTTACTGATTGCTCGACGCAAAATATCCGATTGGCCCAAAGAAAAACCAGCCATCTTTGCAGCGATTTGCATAATCTGTTCCTGATACACGATGACACCATATGTGTTTTTTAAAATAGGCATTAAGGAGTCATCAGGATAATGGATCGTTTCTTTTCCTTTTTTGCGGGAAATAAACGTATCGATATTTTGCATTGGTCCTGGACGATATAACGCATTGACTGCCGCAATATCTTCAATTGTTTCTGGTCCTAATCGGCGTAAAACATTGCGAATACCTGCAGATTCAAATTGGAAAACCCCTGTAGTATCTCCTTGTTGAAAGAGAAAAAGTGTCTTAGGATCATTTAAAGGAATTTGTTTCAATCGAATTTCTTTCTTTTCTACTTTTTTAATAGCTTTCAATGCGTAATCAATGATCGAAAGATTTCGCAATCCTAAAAAATCCATTTTGAGTAGTCCGATCGCTTCCACGTCATTCATCGTATATTGAGTTAAAAATGCTTCATCTGATCCTTTTTGTAATGGAACCAGATCTAATAGATTCTTATCACTGATCACAACACCCGCTGCGTGAGTCGAGACATGTCGAGGCAATCCTTCTAAAATCGAAGCTGTTTTAAATAGTAATTGATTTTTTTCACTTAACTGAACTAACTCCACTAAGGGTTTCGATGTCCGATATGCTTCGGGTAAGGTAATTTTCAACTGATTAGGGATCGCCTTTGACCATAGATTGGCTTCGCTTTGTGATAAACCAAAGACACGAGCCACGTCCCTTAACACCATCTTAGCCGCCATCGTCCCAAACGTTGCAATTTGCGCCATATGGTATTGTCCATATTTTGCTCTGACATAATTCAAGACTTCTTCTCTACGATTATCAGGGATATCCAAATCGATATCTGGCATCGTATAACGTTCTGGGTTTAAGAAACGCTCAAAAAGCAAATCATATTGCAAAGGATCGACATCGGTGATCTCCAAGATATATGCAACTAATGAACCAGCCGCTGATCCTCGTCCAGCGCCAGTCACGATTTTTTCTCGATGAGCAAACGCCATGACGTCCCACACGATCAAGAAATAATCATCAAAGCCCATTTGGTGGATAATCGACAACTCATATGCTAGACGCTCTTGATATTCAGGAGTGATTTCTTCGACTCGCTCTACTAATTTTGCGTGGCACAATTCATCAAGGTACTGACCAGCACTTTTCTGATCTGGTACTGGGTAATGAGGCAGCAGCTTTTGATGAAATTGAAATTCAAAGGAAACCGATTGAACTAAACGTTGCGCACCCTCTAGCGCATCAACCAACTGTGCTTCATTAAACCGTTGGATCATTTCATTTTCAGCAAGTAAAAAACCTGTTTTAGTTTCTATCTTTTGTTGGTTGATTGCTTCCATAGAAAGTTGGCTCCCAGCTCGAAGATTTTTCATCGTCTCAAGCGCAAACAGTTCTTCTTGTCTTAAGCTGGCAATAGGTTGTAATGCACATAAGGAATAATTGTTTTCTGCTAGGAACGTTACCCAACCACTTGGTAGTTCTGAGAAACTTTCAGTGATTCCAACATAAAAATCTTGTCGACCTACTTTTTCTTTGAGTGCTTGCCAATGGGCAGTAAAGGTCTCCGTTTGATTAAATTCAGCTACCACAGAATGTTGGGGAGGAACGACGAAAATCAAATGATCTGATTCCGTAAATTCTGATAATGCGAGACTTTCTTGAATCATTTTTTTACTCGACAGCTTCATCAACTGCTGGTAGCCAACGCCATCTTTCGCATATACCAATAAATCAAAAGCTTGGGACTCATAAGTATAAGTAAGGAGCATGCCGACAATTGGCTTTATTCCTTCTTTGATACATGTTTGATAAAACTCAGGTATCCCATACAGTACATCTTGATCAGTTATTCCTAGGACTGTATAACCTAGTGCTCTTGCCTTTTCGACATAATCTTGGATCCTGATCGTGCTTTGCAACAGCGAATAGGAGGTTTTTGTATATAATTGTGGGAAAAACATGGTCATTCCACCTTTTGTATAGTTAGACAATTAATCAATGCGTTCATTTATCTACTATGAATATAGGTTAGACGACAACGCATTTGTAATCATTCTCTTTGATTTGCATTTTTATTATTTTATCACATGGACTGGTTAAATCATAAAACTTGTTTTTTTACAACTAGCTTTCTTTACATTCAGCAAAATTCTGGTAAACTAAGCTTAGAAAAGAGGTGTTCTTTATGCGATATATCGTCACATTATTTTGGTCATTTGTCTTAGGTCAAGTCGTAGGTTACATTGGTGGGGCTCTTACAAGCGGTGGCTATGATTTTACTTTAACAACGATTATTTCATTGGTTGCAGGCGTTGTTGTCATTTTACTTGGTGCATTGGCAACTCCTAGAAAAGAAGCCTCATCACATTCATAAAAGCCAAATGAGGGTGGGACGCAGTCTCATCCTTTTTATGTATTTTGATAAAATCATTTCGCTTTCCATTAACTTTTTGGAGTGGAAAAGTTAAGCCTGGGACAAAAGGTCGTCCCGGGCTCTTTATCATGCACAAAAATGAATAATTGTTGTTCCTTGAAATAAGCCTGAATTTCTCAAAACATGAGCGGTTATTTCAACAAATTCTTCCCTAGTGTCATCGGAGTTGCGAGGTTTTAACGAAAGCGACACACGATCTTTTCATCATCTGATCAGAAGCGTTGTCGAAGAACTTTTCTGAAGTTAAATAAAGATAATAAGATATTAGATAAAACAAAGAGACTTGTAGCAATGAACACTGCGCGATAGTTAAAGGCATGCGCAACCGTCGAGCCCACCATCGGTCCAAAGACTTGTCCAAAATTACTACACATTTGATTGTAACTATAGATTCGACTCACTCCTTCTGGCGGCGTGATCTTACTGATGAGTGTATTGATGGATGGCATTAACGCTCCCGTTGAAAAACCAAGAATAAACCGTAAGATCCCCAACTGTAAAGGGGTCGCTACAATAGCCATGGGTAAGTAGCAACAAAAAGATAAGGTTAGCCCTGCAAGCAGTACTTTTTGGTTCCCTATTTTATCCCCTAATTTCCCTAGTTTAGGAGAGGAAAAAACTGCAGACACACCTGAAATCGAAACGATTAACCCACTAACAAATAAAATATTTCCTGAATTCCCGCTTAGCTCACGAATATATAGGGTCAAAATAGGACTGATAGTTGTGATACCAATTTGAAGAATCAAAGTGGTCACAAATAATCCGATTAGAATGGATAAATGATCCATTTTGGCAAAGATTTCTTTTGTACTGATCATATCATTTTTTTCTACTGGTTGAAAATCTTCTTTTACCAAGAAAATGGTTAAAAGTGTTGTCACAAGTAATAATACCCCAGTAATCAAGAAAACATTCTCCATACCAAACCACTGCGCCAACGCACCTCCCATTGATGGTCCGATCAAACTGCCGGCAATTGCTCCAGTCGATAAAGTTCCTAATGCCCAACCACTTTTTTCTTTTGGCGCTTGTGAAGCAATCATCGCAGTCGCGTTAGGAATATAACCTGATAAAATGCCATTTAAAAAACGCATGACCAGTAACCAATACGCATTGGGAACAAAGGCCAACGATCCCATCGTTACCGTCATCCCTGCGGCAGCTCGGATCATCATGAGCTTTCGTCCTTTACGATCTGCCAAATTCCCCCATATTGGCGCTACGATAGCTGAAGCAAAGGCAGTAACAGATATCGCTAGACCGGAAAACAACTCAACTTGATCACTTGGTGTACCCAATTGTTCTACATATACAGGAATAAATGGCATAACTAAACTAAAACTAGCCCCTGTAAAAAAGCAGCCGATCCAAGCCACGAATAAATTTTTCTTCCATTGTATCTTCATTGATCATCCTCATTTCTTTATGTTTCTTTGCAAAAAATTTCTTTTTGAAACAGCATAAATTATGTATTGTTACTATATAGACGAAAGGTTTTGTTCCGAGCAGTACTATCTTCTACTTATTTACTATCTTAACAGTGAAAATCTTATGTTACAAAAAAACACTCTTAACAACTATATAAAATCGTTAAGAGTGCAAATACTACTTTTTTCGAATCATTCAAATGGTGATGGCAAAAAGCGTTTTTTCTTATTAAATTTGTGCTACTTTTTATTGTAAACTTACTCATGTTGCTGTTTCCTGACTTTTCAGCTGGTTCTTTAAGAAAATAGTTCAGCTACCAGTTAGGCTGGTTTACATCGTTGCTAAAATAATAAAGTTAAGGATAAACAAGACCACAACGATCCATAATGGGATTGAAATTTCTTTGAATTTCCCTTTGATTACTTTGACGATCGTGTAAAAAATGAAGCCGACAGCAATCCCATAAGAGATGCTATAGCATAATCCCATAAAGATTGAAGCAAAGAATGCTGGTAGTGCTTCTTCCAGGTCAAGCCAATTGATATCTGTGAATGAAGCCATCATCATCACACCAACTAAAATCAATGCAGGTGCAGTTGCTTGAGTTGGAACGATAGAAATCAATGGTGAAAAGAAACTACTTAATGCAAATAAGACTGCAACCACTACTGAGGTCAAACCTGTTCGTCCACCAGCACCGATACCTGCAGCAGATTCTACATAAGTCGTCGTATTTGATGTCCCAAAGATTGCTCCTACAGATGTCGCAATGGCATCGGCAAAGAGCGCTTTATCCATTTTTGTCTTGAAACCTTTGCCATCTTCTAATGCTTCTTCATCTTCTTTTGAGAAGATCCCCGTACGGCGACCTGTTCCAATGAACGTCCCAATCGTATCAAATGTATCCGATAAACTAAACGCAATGATTGTCATGATTACTTGTGGAATCTTTGAAGAATCACTAAATAATGATTGCATCCCCTCTGGTCCAAAAGCAGCACCAAAAGTCGTGCCTAATTCTTTGAATGAACTTCCTAATGAATTGGCTTGCCAATCAATCGTACTTAAATCAACAACCCCCATCATAATCCCTAAGATAGTGGTTGCCACGATCCCGATCAACATCGCACCACGAACATTTTTTACCACCAGGATCGCTGTTAAAATCAAACCGATCACAGCTAATAAAATCGGTGCATTATTGAAGTTGGCTAAAGCTGGAACGATCCCACCATTGATTGTGACATTCGTTGCCTTGCCTCCGTCAACCACCGAACTAGTGATTGCTGACTGATCAGCTGAAAAAGAGAGAAATCCTGCATTTTTAATTCCAACATAAGCGACAAAGATCCCGATCCCGCCTCCAATCGCATGTTGTAGACTTTCAGGAATGGAATGAATGATCAATTTTCGTATTTTGGTCACAGTAATAAAAATGTTGACCATCCCACAAATAAAGACCATCGCTAAAGCTTGTTGCCAAGAATAACCTAATCCAAAAACTACTGTAAAAGTAAAAAAGGCATTTAATCCCATTCCAGGTGCTTGCGCATACGGTACATTTGCAAACAACCCCATTACCAAAGTACCAATGATCGAAGCGATGATTGTTGCTAAGAACACTGCCTGAAAAGGCATCCCTGATGCTGACAAAATGGTTGGATTTACAAATAAGATATAACTCATTGCAAAGAATGTCGTAACCCCAGCCATGATTTCTGTTGGTACATTTGTCTTATTTTTCTTTAATTGGAAAAACTTTTCCATAAAAAATTTCCACTCCCTGAATTTTTTTGACGTAAAATCAAATAATAAAATAAAATAAGTCAACTATTCCGTTTACGTCGAACAATTATTGATTATAATTATAATTCGTTCGCTTTTCAATAAAATCATTAAAAAAAGCAACAAAAAAATGCTTAATGTTCGTGTTTTACCTTATAAATGGTTATTGAACAAAATGTATCCGTTCTCTTTAATTTAAAAAAGACTTCTTTTCCCCTTACATTTGCACCTTGTTAAAAAAAATATATGTGCTAGACTGAAACACATACTAGCATTGAAAGGAATGACATTTTTGAATAGAAAGCTCATTGCCATTGATTTAGACGGAACAACTTTAAATCCCGATTCAATCATTACTTCAAAAACTGAAGAAACATTAAAAAAAGCGATTAACGCTGGTCACCATGTCAGTATTGCTACTGGGCGCCCCTTCCGAATGAGTTATCACTATTATCAGCAATTAGGATTGTCTACACCGATGGTCAACTTTAACGGTGCTTTAGTACATATCCCTAATCAATATTGGGCTCATGAAAAAGAAACCTCGATCGATAAACGCATCGTATTCGAGATTTTAGCTCAAAAACGCCAATTGAATTTAGATTTCATTGCTGCAGAAAATCGTGAAACTTATTTTATTGACAGCTTTGATTTTTTTGATGAAAAAATTTTTGCTGCATCAAATCCTAGCCCTCAAAATTTATTATCGCCTAAAAATCTGACAACTGATCCAACCTCTTTACTGGTTCGAACAGAAAAATGCTATGCTGAACAAGTTTCAGCTGAATTAACCCGTCAATTCGGTAATTTTGTTGATGTTCGTACTTGGGGAGGAGCAATGGCTATTTTAGAAATCGTTTCTAAAGGAATTGAAAAAGCCAAAGGCGTTCATCGCATTGCCAATTACCTTGATATCGATCAAAAAGATGTCATTGCTTTTGGTGACGAACATAACGATTTGGAACTATTAGAATATGCTGGCTGGGGAGTTGCAATGAAAAATGGTACCGATCAATTAAAAGGCGTTGCTAACGATGTCACTGAACACACCAACCAAGAAGATGGCTTAGCTACGTATCTAGAAGACTTATTAGCCCTTTAAAATCAAAAAAGACCGTTCCAGAGAAAACAAATTGTATTTCTCTGGAACGGTCTTTTTAGTTTTTGGTCTTTTTAGTTGTTGGTCTTTTTATTTTGCCATGAACATATCGTAGTAAGTGTCCATGATTTCTTTTGCAATGACTAGATTCATATGATCTTTTTCATCTAATAAGTTCGGTAGAACGACACTAATTGCAATTTGTGGGTTATCACTCGGACCATAGGCCACGATATTACTATTTACTGTGGTAATATCTGGATGACCTTCAGCTACAGTTTCGGCTGTACCAGTCTTAGCAGACAAATCCATTTTTGCACTAGCTAAAGGTTTAGCTGTCGTATACGCATCTGTTCCATGAACAACTTGATGGAATCCTTCACGAAGGATCGACATATCTGCTGGAGAAATATCAACGGTATCTTCGACTTTTGTTTCCAGCTCTTTTTTCACCGGACCAAGGTTCCCATTTTCATCATTTCCATAGATTCCCTTGACTAAACGAGGTTGGATTCTCTTACCACCATTGGCTACAGTTGAAGCATACTGCGCTAATTGGATCGGTGTATAGGTATCAAACTGACCAAAAGCTAAGTCAGTAAAGTTACCTGGTGTGTACCATTGAGCACCATTATCTGCATTAAATTTCTTCATAAAATCAACAGAACGAGAAATCCCTGGTGATTCATTTGGTAGATCAATCCCAGTTTTTGTTCCTAAACCAAACTGTTTGAACGCTTTACGTAATTCTTCATAGGCTTTTGACTCTTCATTTAGTGAAGGAAGTCCCATATTTGGTGTATATTCCAATCCCAGCATTTTCAACGCAACTTTGATCATATACGTATTCGATGATAGTTCAAGTGCTTTGACTGCATTGATTGCAATACGCCCGCTTCGATTAAAGACCGAACTCTTTTCAGAAGAGCCTTGTAATTTGATTGGCTCATCGACTAACACTTGGTTACCTGAGATCACATTCGTTTGCCAACCAGCAGTTAACGTACCTGCTTTGACTACTGACCCTGGTGTAAAGGCACTAGTAATATTCCCCAAAGCATTTTCTGTCAACTCTTTGGACCCTTCTTGGTGGCTAAATCCTGTCATAGCCAATATCTCACCGGTTTGTGGATTCATCGCTACTGCATACGCCCCTGGCGAATAAGTTGCTTTTCCACTATCCACTAATTTTTGGTAGTTTGTCTTTAAGATATTTTCGACTTTGGCTTGGAAATCAGCGTTAAGAGACAACATGAGGTTGGACCCTTTTTCACCAGAAAAGATTTCTTTTTGATTCGTTACATTCCCATTACTATCGAGGGTTACTTCATATTGGGTTTTTGTTCCTTGTAAAACATCTTCATATTGCTTTTCAAGGTAACTTTGTCCCACACGATCATTACGAGAATAGCCTTTAGCTAAGTATTCATCTACTTCATCAGCTGGTAAACCTTGTTTTTCTGTTGTCACACTACCTAAAATACTTTTGATTGAGTCAGCAGCCGTGTATTGACGTGTCCAGTCGGTTCCTGTGGATACTCCAGGTAGTTCTGAAGCATGTTCGGAAACAACCGCTAATTCTTGATCAGTCACACCTGAATTTTTGATAAATACCGTGTTCAACTCATACGCGCTATTCATGCGTTTAAAAATTGTCGCGATTTTTAATTGTTCTTCATTGAAGTTGATTTCACTATCAGTTACTTTGTCAACTAACGCTTTGTATTGATCGCTGGAATCAAGTTGTTTTTCCTTTGCTGTTAAGCGTTCCGTTGCTTCTTTCAAATGCTTAGGATCAGCTAACCAAAAGTCTTTTTTATCTCGTTCAGTTAAATTTTCATCAACTGGCACATTGATTAATTGATTTAGTCTTGTCGCTACTTTAAGCAGATCCTCTGCCGTCATTTTTGTTCCTCTGGTGAAAGTAATTGCTTGATTCGCTTGGTTCGTCACCAATGGTTTACCTGTCGAATCGTAAATCATCCCCCTCGGAGAACTGGTTTGGATCGTTAGCGTCGATGATGATTTCACTTTGGCTTCCATTGCTTCGCCATTAACGATTTGTAGATAACCTAATCGTGCAATCAATGCGACGAATAATGTAAATATGATGAAAAAAAGAAAATTCAACCGAAAAGGGACATGGGAACGTCGAAATGTTTTGTTTTTCGGCTCTTGTGCACCTTTTTTCAATTTATCCATCCATGAATTGTTTAATAGTTTTTTCATAAACTCTCTCATCATTCCTATCTTTTTCCTACTTACTGTTATGTTTCATTGTACCTAAATTTCTTGAAATAAAAAAGAAGAAACGAAAATCACTAATAAATTCTTTAACTTATTTCAAGTTGATATTCTTTTTTTGTTTCACAGGATAAAATCGTGTCAAGTTTTCAAACAATTCAAACCTTTAAAAAATAAAGTTTTTTATTTAATTTATCATTTTCTTATCGTGAAACACAACAAATGATATTTTTACTGTGGAAAACTTTTTATAATGCTCTTACCGTTTTGAACCAAAGTATCCTTTAATTACTTGTCTGGTTTCACGAACTTTTTCCTTCAACTGTTCATTCTTTGTCATATATAAATAAAAAATAATATCGATAGTAACAAACTGAGCCAGCAAAGAATTTGTAGCAGCGCTTCGATTGGTAATTTCCTTTGGACGTGAGGTTTGTACAACAACATCCGCCAACTTACTTAAAGGATTATTTCCAAATTGCGTTAAAGCAATTACCTCAATGCCTAAATCTTTTGCGATTTCTCCAACTGCTACGACATCCGCGCTACTACCAGAATTGGAGACTAACCATAATACTTTTTTGGTTTCATTGCTTACTAATTGAGGAAGTAAAACATGGATATCTTTTTCAAAAATAATGGGTTTGCCTACTCTAGACCATTTTTGCAAAATGTCTTCCACCACTAAAGATGAAGCGCCCACGCCATATAAAAAGACTGTTTCAGCACTTTCCAGGGTCTCAACCACTTCTTGAATTTTTTCTTCATTTAAAATGTCCACAGTTTCTTTGATTGCCACTTGCGCATTATTTCCCAAAATGTGTTTGATCGAATAAAATGATTCGTTTGGGTGAATATCACTGAAGCCTTCAACGATACCGGTTTGTAACTCGGTCGAAATATTTATTTTGAAGTCAGTCAAACTTTGAAACCCAATTTTTTTGGAAAATCGGACAACTGTGGGCGCACTTAACCCAGCAGCTTCTGCTAACTCGTTCGCAGTCATCGTGGGAATTTTTTCTACATTTTTGATGATATAATCAGCGAGCTTTTTTTCAGTTGAAGAATACTCCTCCATCATGCTCTCAATACGGCTAATAACGCTCATTTGTCTCACTTCCTTTTTCTCTTCCAGTCTAGCTAAGTATACCATATCCCACTAATAAGATCGTGACGTCTGACAAGAAATTTTGTCATCATCTGTAAATAAATGTTGGAGAAAAAGTATGAAGCTAAAAAATAATTGATGAGGTTCGGCTACAGCAATAGAGCCCAAGGCAAGCCTTGGACTCTTAGATAAAAGATTAATTTTTCAAGAAGAATGGACGATTGCAGCTCCTGGTTATCCTATCATTCATATGATAGTTGCACTCTTTATCATGAAAATTTTGTTGTCTCACGTTGAATACTCTTGATAGAAGTCACGAGTATTGAACTCCAATTTATAAATTGATGTCATGAAATAACTTTTAGAGTTGGTGTTCCGCATGTGCTGCTCCTAATTGATTCCTAGAAGTTGAGAAGTTCATAGCATTTTGGATTTTCTCACTTATTCGTGCTAGTCTTTCTTCTTTAGTATTCTCGAATGGTTGTATTGATCGACTGAAAAGTTGTTCTGGCATATCATTTCTATTTGTCGATCTTGCTAATATTTGTTCCATTGTTAACAACACTTGTTTTTCTTCATATTTTTCTTGCTGTATTTTTTCTACTACTATTTTATTTAGGTCTTGATTCCTCATTTTTTGGCTATTGGAATATAACAGTCGGTTGAAAAACTGCTTAAACAAATTTTTTCTGAGACCAAGTTTAGTCTGCTCTTCATTTCTTTGTTTCATTTTGATTTTCGTTATAGGTAAAATATTCTCCATTTCAGTCTTAGCACGAGGAGCTATTTCGATTTGATTCGTAAAATTACTTTTATGAGGAATCAAAGTTGTTTTGAACGCACGAATTTTTGTTGCCATTCTTTTCCGATCGTTTCTTATGTAACTGATCATTTTTATTCTGAAAGAGCGGTCAAGTTTATGGATTTCCTGGTAAGTATTATTCAGTACTTTCTCAAGCGTAGAAAAATCTCGCCTAATCAATTCCAACATTCGTTTAGCGGGACCAACGGACTTCGAATTTTTTTGATTCGTGGATTTATGTTGACTCCTTTGTTTAATCGCATGTTCAATTTTTACGATTAAATTTACTGCTAAGTTCTTTTTTTTATGATTGGCTTGTTTTGACTGCATTTCGTTTGTTTGCTCGCTTAACTCATTTTGAGCTACGTTATTTCCTTTTTTATTTAGCCTTTTATTTGTAAAAAAAGTTCCCATTTTCAACCCTCCTTTTTTCCTTTTCAACCTAATAATAGCATAAGATGAAAGGCTTGCTTATTCATCTTTTCGTAATTTCAGAAAAAAAGATTCTCATTATCGCTTTGTTGTTTCAAATTGCACGCTTTAGCTTTAACTCTTAAAAAGATATGGGAGAAGCGTAACAATCCGCTTAGTAAAAAACCGATGGTATCAAAAATCGTTTTCGATTTTCGACACCATCGGTTTGATCTTACATTCTAGGGTAGTCAGGTCACTTTTTCGACTATTGAAATTAACCTTGTCTACTATAATTTTGGACTTCAGCAACCATCGCATCAACGAACATGTTGAGATCTTCTACTGAAGTTTCTTTGCTTCCATATCGGCGAATATTGACCGTTGCATCAGCTACTTCTTTATCACCAACGACTAGTTGATATGGTATTTTTTGTGTTTGTGATGCACGAATCTTATAACCCATTTTTTCATTGCGGTCATCTACTTCAACACGTAGACCTTTCATTTGTAGACGTTCCTTGATTTCATAAGCATAGTCACTATGCGCTTCAACTGAAACAGGAATGATTGTTGCTTGGATTGGTGCTAACCAAGTTGGGAAAGCTCCTTTGTAAACTTCAGTTAAATAAGCAACAAAACGTTCCATCGTTGAAACGATCCCACGGTGGATAACTACTGGACGATGTGTATTTTCGCCATCTTCACCAACATAAGTTAAATCAAAGCGTTCTGGAAGCAAGAAGTCTAATTGGATCGTTGATAATGTTTCTTCTGTTCCTAAAGCTGTTTTGACCTGAACATCCAATTTTGGACCATAGAAAGCAGCTTCTCCTTCTGCTTCGAAGTAATCCAATTCCAATTCATCCATTGCGGCTTTTAACATCACTTGCGCTTTTTCCCACATAGCATCATCATCAAAATATTTATCCGTGTTGTTCGGATCGCGATAGCTCAAACGGAAACGATAGTCTGTAATGTTGAAGTCAGCGTAAACTGCGACCATCAATTCCAACGTACGTTTAAACTCATCTTTGATTTGATCAGGACGTACAAAGGTATGCCCATCGTTCAATGTCATTTCACGAACACGCTGTAAACCTGATAGCGCACCTGATTTTTCATAACGGTGCATCATGCCTAGTTCAGCGATACGGATTGGTAATTCGCGGTAGGAATGGATCGCATTTTTATAGACCATCATATGATGCGGACAGTTCATCGGACGAAGAACTAACATTTCACCATCACCCATATCCATTGGTGGGAACATGTCTTCTTGGTAATGATCCCAGTGACCTGATGTTTTATACAATTCTACATCTCCCATGATTGGTGTGTAGACATGTTGGTAACCTAAGCTGATTTCTTTATCAACGATATAACGTTCAATTGTTCGACGAATCGTTGCACCTTTAGGTAACCAGAATGGTAAGCCTGAGCCAACTTGTGGTGATACCATAAATAGATCTAGTTCTTTTCCTAATTTACGGTGGTCTCTTTCTTTTGCTTCTTCACGTAGACGAATAAATTCTTTTAAGTCTTTTTTATCAAAGAATGCTGTCCCATAGACACGTTGCATCATTTGATTGTTTGAATTTCCACGCCAGTAAGCTCCAGCTACAGATAATAGTTTGAAGACTTGGATACGACCGGTTGATGGGACATGTGGTCCACGGCATAAATCAATAAATTCTCCTTGTTGATAAGCAGTGATTACTTCCTCATCTGGTAATTCACTGATCAATTCTACTTTATAAGGATCACTTGCAAAGATTTCCAGAGCTTCTTCTTTAGAAAGAACTTTACGTTCGATCGGTAAGTTTTCTTTCACGATTTTCATCATTTCTGCTTCGATTGCTGGAAGATCTTCGGCACTGATTTGGTTTTCACCGTTGTCTGTGTCATAGTAAAATCCTGAATCGATTGCTGGTCCGACACCGAAATGGATATTTGGGTACAAGCGTCTCATAGCTTGTGCCATCAAATGTGCGGTTGAGTGACGTACCAATGCTAATGCATCTTCGTGGTCAGGTGTAACGATCTCGATTGATGCATCTTCTTCGATGCCACGATTCAAGTCAATCAATTGACCGTTCACTTTACCGGCTAATGCTTTTTTAGCTAAACTTTTGGAAATACTTGCAGCAATCTCAGCAGTCGTGATTCCCGCATCAAACTCTTTCACTGCGCCATCTGGAAAAGTAATTTTTATCATTAAAATAGCCTCCTTTGATTTTTTGATTGAATGAGTTGACACCAATAAAAAAGTCCCAGCACCTCATAAAAGAGATACTAGGACGAAAGATTCGTGGTTCCACCTAATTTCGAACGTTTACACGTTCCTTGAGCGTTATAACGGTACGACCGCCTTTGTTTCAACAAAGGTTTCGAAAGTGGTCATCCTTTGGTTTTCTTCTGGAAAAGTTTCAGCCTGGCTTTTCCTCTCTTATCGAAGACTCTCAAATTCAGTTGTCTTTCTCATCAATCAACTATGTGTTTATTTAACCACTAATAAAAAGAAAAATCAAGTGTGGGTGTGACTTATTTTTTCCATTCACCATTTACACCATAAGTGCCTTTTTTCATTTCATTGATAATCACATGGATATGTTCTTTTGGTGCTTGGGTATTTTTATGAACAGCTTCTGTAATATCTTTCATCATATTTTCTAATTGTTCTGGACTACGTCCTTCAACTAGTTCTACGTGTACAAATGGCATTGTCTCGTCTCCTTTTAATGATTGCTATCTTAAATGTAAGTGGTCTTTTCAACCCTTCTTCTATGCTATGATCATACCGCAAAAAAAGCAAAGAGAAAAGGTCTTTTCTGATGTTACGTGTGGGATCGCTCATTTTTAGCCCGCAACGCACTTAAAATCGAAACAGTGTCTACCACTTCTTGGAGAACCGCTCCAAACAAAGCGGGGATTACACCCGTACTAGCAACCAGCATTAAAAAAACACAAATAAAAATACCGATTAAAACAGATTGTTTCGCTACTTTCATCGTATCTCTGGAAATCGTTATAGCAGTAGCAACTTTTGTCAAATCATCTTTTAGTATCACCGCATCAGCACTTTCGCTAGCTGCCGTTGATCCGTGTGCGCCCATGGCTATTCCAACATCTGCGATCGTCAAAGCTGGAGCATCGTTGACCCCATCGCCCACCATCGTTACGGGACGTTCACTTTCGGGAATACTCTCAAGGATATTCAATTTGTCCTGCGGCAAACAACGAGCATGAACAGCCGTGAGCCCAACCTCCTTTGCAATTGATTCAGCGATAGCCGGTCCATCCCCTGTGATCATCATCAAATCCGCTACACCCATTGTTTTCAATTGTTCAATCGTTGCTTGTGCTTCTGGACGCAGCACGTCTGAAAATAAGATCGTACCCGAAAAATGGTCATCAATTGCAACATAGATAGCTGTTTTAGTAGATTGGCTTTCTTTGGCACCGACAAATGAAGCTCTGCCAACTTTAACGAAATGTCCATCTACTCTAGCTTGTATTCCTTGCCCCGTGATCTCTTTTAATTCATTCACTGGCAATAACTTTTCGTTATCGACTTCATGGACTAGTGATCGGGCTAAGATATGACTTGATTCTTGTTCAGCACTTGCCGCATAGACCAAGAGCGTTTCTGATGTTACACCAGCTTCTGGATGAATACTTGCTACTTCGAGGACCCCTTTAGTGATGGTACCCGTTTTATCAAATGCAACTGTCTTGGTTCGTGCTAATTTTTCCACAGCAGTTCCTGTTTTGATGACGATTCCGTTTTTACTTGAACGACTCATTCCAGCCACTAAAGCAATCGGTGCAGCTAAAATCAAAGGACAAGGTGAAGCAACAACGAGAACTTCTGCGAAACGAACAGGATTCTTCGTGACCCACCAGGAAATACCTCCGATTAAATAAGCGATCAATGTAAAAGGCACCGCATAGCGATCCGCTAAGCGAACAAAATGAGCTGGTTTTTCTTTTGATTCTTCGACCAATTTAATAATTTGTTGGTATTGACTATCAGCTGCTCTTCTTTCAACGATCATTTGAACGGAACCGTCCCCATTGACTGAGCCAGACATCAGTTCATCGCCTGCTTTTTTTAATACAAGTTTGGCTTCACCCGTTAATGAAGACTCATCAAATTGCGACTCACCTTTCACTACCTTTCCGTCAACGGGCACTAATTCTCCTGGTTTCACCACTAATAAATCATTGATCTCAACAGCTTCTACTGGAATATCTTTCAATTGGTCATTCATCAATTGATGCGCTGTGCGTGGTGTATTGTCCAATAACGTTTGCAATTCTCGACTAGCTTTTTTATTGGCATAGTCTTCCAAACTGTCTCCGCCAGTCAACATGATCAGGATCATCAAACTAGCCCAGTACTCTCCTACCACTAATGTCGCAACAATCGCTGTAATAGCAAGAATGTCCACACCATATTTACCTGAACGTAATGTTTTAATCATCTCAATAAACATAAAGAAAGCCAAAATACCACCCGTGATCGCGATAATCAGAAATGCAAGTGTGGGTCGTTTAAAAATAAATTCGCAAATAAGTGCCGTCATTCCTATCAAAACGGTGATTGAAAACTTTTTAAAATGTGTCATATTGTTCACTCCCTACAATTTTAGGATACTGACTTAGAACTAGAATGAAAACTATTTACACTTAACTGAAAACAACTCTCACTCTCATTGATTTTCTTCTTTCACTTTCCTTCAAACAAATAGTCAAAGATACCTTTTTCTCACTTTTTGTGCTATACTTTTAATTCGTTATTTACGGCGGAAGGAGTAATATACGCAATGAATGAAAGACAACTAGAACAACAACACGTGGATGAAACCATTCAGTTGATCCAGCTTGAACAAAAGCTATTAAACACTAAACAACAATCTCTTACCCAAGAGATGCAAGATTCTACGAAAGACACCGCCAGCCATAAAATCAGAGGTGGGTCTAATGAATCCTTTTATGAATCAGCTGTCGAATACCGCCAACATGAGCAAGAATTGCTTTTAAAATACCATACGCTTGAATCGCAGCAAAAAAGGCTCCAAACGTTAACAGTTATGGAAGACAACCCTTACTTTGCCCGAATCGGTTTTAAAGAAGAAACAGATGCAGAGACACTTTATCTAGGAATCGCTTCTTTAAGAGATCTCTCTGAAGAAACAATCGTAATCGACTGGCGTGCCCCAATTGCTAACCTTTATTACGAAGGGGAAATTGGACCAGCCTTCTATGAAACAGATACTGAAAAAATCAATGTTGAATTACTGCTGAAACGTCAGTTTAAAATCTTAGACGGAAAAATTATTTCGATGGTGGATACTTCTGAAGTGATCAACGATGATTTCTTACTAGAGATCCTAGACGATACCTCAAGTGCGCATATGAAAAATATCGTCTCTACGATCCAAAAAGCCCAAAATGCCATTATTCGTGATACAACAAGTCAAGTGATGTTGATCGAAGGAATCGCTGGTAGTGGAAAAACATCCGCTTTATTACAACGGATCGCCTTTTTACTTTATCACAATCGAAAATGGTTAGATGCCGAGAACGTTTTACTTTTTTCTCCTAATCATCTTTTCTCTGACTATATTTCGACTGTTTTGCCTTCTTTAGGTGAAAGTGGTATACCTACGCAAACCTTCAAGTCTTATTTGGAACAGTTATTACCTGAATTTTCATTGTTAGAAGAAGAGCAACAAGAAGTTGGTTTTTTATCTGGAGACAAGGACCCGATCCAAACCTTCAAAAGCGGTCTTCAACTAATCCATCAGATTGATCGTTATATCGATCATATTACTGGTTTTGGTCCCTTGTTTAGAGATATGAAAATTAACGGTCGGACGATTTTAGCAAAAGAATCGATCCGCAAATGGTATCAAGAAACCAATGAACTCTTACCGTTACATCAACGTCTCTCCTTGTTGCAAACAAAATTATTAAAAAAATTGGGTGGACTCCAAAAAGATGAGATGCGTCAAAAATGGGTCAAAGAATTAGCAGAAGAACAATTGCAAGACTTATATGCGAATGATCCGAATCTTGAGTATACGGAGCAAAAAGAACAGTCTTTACGGAAAAAACTAGCGAATCAAATCGTGAAGAAAAGATTTCGTCGAATCTACCGCGGAATCAATCAGTTTCAATTTGTCAATTTGACCAAACAATACCTTCACTTTTTACAAAACGTACCTCAGGCGCTGTTGGCTAAAAATGACATTAGCGCAACGATGTGGAACGATCATTCAGCCTTATTAAAAGAGAAGCTTCGTCAACGAGAACTACGACAAGAAGATGCAGTATTATTCTTCTTGCTGATGCGTCGCATCCATCCAGTGTCTGTGATGCAAAAAGCTCGCTATATCTTTATCGATGAAATGCAAGATTTCGCTCCCGCTCAGGTAGCTCTTTTACAAGCGATCTATCCAAAAGCTAATCTCACTTTTTGTGGTGATCTAAATCAAAATGTTTTCGGCAATGAAACGATTACTGGCTCTTTGGATCAACTATTTAAAGACCAAGAAATCACACACTTCCAGTTAACGACCAGCTATCGTTCAACAAAAGAGATCACGGATTTTGCGAATCATTTTCTTACTGAGGAAAATCAAGTAGAAACGACGGCTCGCAAAGGTACGCTTCCTTCTATCGTGAAAGGTTCCTCCTTAGAAGAACGATTAAATTGGTTAAAAACTACGCTTGAAACGACTCAAGAAAATACCCGTTACTGGCGTACCGCAATCATTGGTAAAACACAGACTGAGTGTGAACAACTCTATGAACAGTTGCCCGAATACTTAAAAGATCGTGTCCAATTGATTTCTGATGAAACAGATTTTATGAAACGACAAATCGTCCTACTACCAGCATTCTTGGCAAAAGGGCTCGAGTTTGATCGCGTTTTCTTATGGGGCATCGATGATACAAACTTTGCCACTGACCGAGATCAATTAGTTCTTTACACCATGTGTACAAGAGCCATGCACGAACTCGTTTTAGTTACTTCTGAATCTGAAAGTCCTTTGATTGAATCCATGGACCCAGCGTTATATACCACTATCAATATATAAAAATAAAGGGTTGTGACAAAATTTTTGTCACAGCCCTTTATTCTTAATAAACGGTGTTAAAGAAGTAGCTTCAAAAATAAGAAGCTAACCACTTAGTCACAACCTCGCCTTTTAAACAAATGATTCAGTATCTGGATACTTTAATTTAACTAATGAAATAATCATTCGCAATTCTTCTATATTTTCAGGATACTCAGGATCAAAGACTTTACTATGACGCCCAATCCCCCCGTTATCTATCAGCCGATAAATTCGATTCCAATCAATAAACTGTTCGATTGATCGGAAGTTACTGATCGGATAGCCTCCACTATCAAGGATTTCTGATAAACGAAAAGCTAGATAAGCACTGTCGATCACTTTTACTTTTTTAGAATCATATTTTTCATTTTTTTCAATTAAGATTTTTGTTGGTTGATGTTTTAAGCTCCATTCTAACAAACGAAAGAAAGCTTCCATACGATAATTTTCTTCAAATAATCGAAAGGTTGAATCTGAACGTCTAAAAAGTAAAGGGATTAAATAATTTCTTTTGTAAATCAACATGGGGACGCGATCAACCATACATTCCAAATAGCGATTAAGGTAACCAGTACCTACGTAATTTCCTAAACGATAACCTTCTACACCATAATGGGCATATTTTTTTGCTAATTTTGAACAGTCTGTGATATTCACAGCTAACTCTTCGATCTTTTGGTAACCGCTTAAAATACGTTCAAAAGGCTCTAAACTAATTTTTGCTTCCATAAAATTTCCCCGCCTACATCCACATTCCTATGTATCATTTTTCCAATAATACGTCTATATCAATAATAACACAGGACGAAACAGAATAAAAAATAAAACATACGAAAAAAAGATAAAATCATTGATTCGTCATAAACTACTGTTTTTTCAGAACGAATGATCTTCTTTTAAGCGTAAAAAAATAGTCTGAGAGACGAATCGTCCCAGACTATTAGCAGGTGTAAAAACGAAAAACGGATAAATCGCAAGTCGGAAGCTATCCGATGCTTTCACAACCTTCATTCGTTTTTATCGTTTAGTCTTCCAATGCTACATTATGGAAAACATGTTGAACATCTTCCAATTCTTCCAACGCATCAATCATTTTTTCAAATGTTTCTTGGTCTTCTGGTGAAAGTGTCACTTCATTTTGAGGAATCATTTGGATCTCAGCAATTGAAAAATCAGTGATTCCTTTTTCTTTCAATGCTTCTTGGATACTGTGGAAGTCAGCAACTTCACCATAAACGATGATTTGTCCATCTTCTTCCATGACATCACGTACATCAATCTCTTTATCCATCAAATATTCAAGGATCTCATCTGCATCATCGCCAGCAAAACCAAAAATCGCTGTATTGTCGAACATGTAAGAAACAGCTCCAGAAACACCCATATTTCCGCCGTTTTTACCAAAAGCAGCACGTACATCAGCAGCTGTACGGTTCACGTTGTTTGTTAAGGTATCAACGATGACCATTGAGCCATTTGGTCCGAATCCCTCATAACGTAATTCAGAATAAGTTTCATCTCCCGCACCTTTTGCTTTTTCAATTGCACGGTCAATAATATGTTTAGGTACATTATAAGTTTTCGCGCGTTCAATGACGAAACGTAGTTTTTGGTTAGCGTGTGGGTCTGGATCACCTGATTTTGCTGCTGCATAGATTTCAATCCCGAATTTTGCATAAACTCGGCTATTATTTGCATCTTTTGCGGTTTTTTTCGCTACGATGTTTGCCCATTTACGTCCCATATTCTCACTTCGCTTTCTAATTTTGATCGTTCATTTCTGATAGTGGTTAAGCACAAAAACGTCCTGTTCCATTATACTTGTGAATCTGGATTCTGTGAAGTATTTTTTCTAAATCTAGTCATTTTTTAGGGAGGTGTTTTCTTGTATGATCGATTATAGTCGTCTCTTGGAATAGCTACTCAACAAGCTAGACAAAGAATTTTTTACAAAGCGACATATTCAAAATATTGAACTAAACTTTCATTCAGATTAGTCATTTCACTTTGTTCCCACCAACCAGGTTTATTTCGAAACATAAGGTCTTCTTCCAAAATTTTGTTCAGGTATCGCCCCACCGAGTTGATAGATTTGATCACTCCGAACCAAAAGGTGTGCCAATTCTGCTTCTTTTTTGCCGATTTTTGAGATCAAAGGTATCTCTTTCTTTTCTTTTAAAAACTGTTGTCCTGCCTTGGTGAATCCTAAAATATTCAAGTAACATTTAGCTTGTTGGTCATGGATTTCCTCATGATGGATGTTCAATAATACGTAACAAGCTAAACGTTGGATTCTCGTCCAAGTATATCTTTTCGTCTTGGCTAAAGTGACAAATTCCTCGAAAGAAGTGGCTTTCTTCGCAGCCGATTGCATTCTCACTTCAAGTCCTTCCGTCATCTGATAGATAGTTTTCAAATTGGCTAGCTCCGTAGAAAGCAAACGATAACGTAACAAGGGCCAGTAATTCGCCCATGTTTGTTGCGAACCTGCTTCGATCATCGCTGCGGTGGCAGCAGGTATAAAATTCGTTACGGAGCGTTGTTCACTGAGCGCTTTGCGAATAGCGGTCGCACTTGCGATGGAGGAACTGCTCCATTCTTCATCGTGATAACCAGCACTTTTTCTGGTAATCGGTACTAATTTCATTGGCTGGGCATACTGGGCATTTTCTTTCGCATAGCTTAACCCTAAAATGTGATTAGGAGAAGAAAAATCGAGAGCGATTTCTGGATAAAGTGTGTTGAACACTGCTGTCATCTTCTGCGGATAGCTCATTCCTTGATCAGATAAACGTTGAAATTCACGGTCAATCCTTAATTGGTTTTGCTGTACAAATTTCCCAAAAGCTTCGTAATTAAATGTCGACTCTTCTTCTGTACCAAAACAAAGATGTGTACAGCCGAGCATCTGTAATAATCGGACAGCGCCTTTGGCAAAGTAATCTGCTGATTGCACAGACCATTCTATCGGTAGTTCAATGACCAAATCCACTCCGTTTTGGAGGGCAGCAGTTGCTCTGGACCATTTGTCGATAATTGCAGGCTCACCACGCTGTAAAAAATTTCCACTCATCACTGCTATCACGATATCTGCGCCCGTTTGTTCACGAGCCATTTCCGCATGGTAGCGATGCCCATTATGGAAAGGATTATATTCAACAATAATGCCACAAATTTTCATCGCATTTCCTCCGTTTCTTAATAGGAATAAAACAAACAGTTCATTCTTTCGGTCAATCCTAAAATGATCAATTTGGTTTTTAACTGTAAAAAAATAAGCAGGAGAAATCGAAAAATCGTTTCTCCTGCTTTTCAAATGACGCTTCAGCTTATTTTTAATCAAGATATTTCTAAAGTGTTTTTTTCGTTTTTTAGCAGAAAAACGTCACTATTTGGCGCAGACTTTGTTGATGATTTACTCGTCTTTGCCATTATTCGTTACTTTTATACTATTATAATACTATCTGAAACAACGCGATTCACGGCAGTTTTTTTTTGCGATTACACCTCGCGATAAGGTAATGTTTCGTATTCAACAAAAGACTTTTTTCGTGTCCTATTCCTTATATGCCACAAAAAAGAGACGTTTTGTATCTTCCTTTGGTTGTTCGTCGGTGAAATCACCAAATGCTTCTACCTTAGAAAAACCACTATTTTCTAACATTCTTAAATAATTATCCAAAGAATAAGTTTGCTCTTGATGCAGTTCGTCTTCTCGAATAAACTTACCTGCTTCTTCGGGATCTTCCACGAAGAAAGTCAAGAAATGTTCAATACTATGCTTTTCCTTACCTGGGTAGCTATCCCATAAAAAGGCAAACTGATCATTTTGATAATGGTAACTGTATTCAGGAAAAACCGTGTCGATTTGATAGATAGAATGAACATCGAATATAAAACGTCCATTTTCTTCCAACGCTTGATACACTTCGTCAAATACTTGCTGCACTTCTTGTTCATTCTTCATATAGCACAAAGAATCTGAGAAACAAGTGATTGCTTGGTATTGACCAATTTCTGACAGATCAAGCATGTTTCCTTCAACAAATTGGATTGGTGTTTCCTCTTCAAACGCACGTTGGCTAGCAATCATCAACATCTCTTCTGAAAGATCTAACCCTGTGACATGGTACCCAGCTTTAGCAAAGGCAACAGCTAGAGCACCTGTTCCGCAAGCTAATTCTAAAATATTACATGTTTCACTTGGTAAGTGTCGTTTTGAGAAATCTAACCATTGTTGATATAAGGTTTCATCCATTACCTCATCATAAACGAAAGCAAATGTTTCGTAAGCCATATTAATCGATCCATTCATTTAGGTCAACAAGTGGTGCATCTGACCATAATTTTTCTAAATTATAGAAACTTCTTTCTGGCGCATGGAAAACATGGATAATCAGATCTCCTAAGTCGATCAGGATCCATTTTCCGCCTTCTTTTCCTTCGATACGTTTTACTTCGTAATTGTTTTCTTCTTCTTTTTCAATGATTTCTTCTGTAATTGCATTTAGTTGTCGTTCACTGTTTGCCGAACAAATCATGAAGTAATCTGCTAGTAAAGATACTTCTCTCACATCTAAAGCAACGATATCTTCTGCACGTTTTGAATCGGCAGCTTGCACTGCAATTTGTAGTTGTTCTTTGCTATTTATAGTAATTTCCTCCTAATGGGTAGAGATTATTTTTTAGCTACCCAATGATTATATGTTTCAATTGTTTTTGGATAAATCTGTTGTTCTTGTTCAATCAAGTGAGCTAATGTGTGCTTTGTCTCAAAAGCTACCGCTTCGTCTAAATCAAGCAACGCTATTTCACGCGCATCTTGGACTCCAGGAAACGAACGACCAGGTTCAATATAATCTGCTACATAGATGATTTTATCTAATAAAGACATTTCAGCCGCACCAGTGGTATGAACCCGAATGGCATGAAGGATCTCTTCATCTGTGATACCAAGCTCTCTTTCAACAAAAGAGGCGCCAACTAAACCATGCCAAATCGCATTTCCATAATGAAGAAGCGCTGGGTCATAGCCATCTCGCTTGATAACTAAAATAAATTCATCATCAGGCCGTTCTTTCGCATAATCATGTGTCAAAGCAGCAATACTAGCTTTTTCTAATGAACAGCCGTATTTGCCGGCAAGGGCAATCGCCGTCTCTTCCACCCCAAGAACATGCTTGAAACGTCGTTCACTCATTCGCATTTGGACTTTTTGCATCAACTCTTCTCTTGAGTAAGTTGTGTATTTATTACTATAGTCCATCTTGATATAGCCCTTCTTTCTCGATATACTCAATGACCTTATCAGGTACTAGATAACGAACGGAACAACCTTGCTGGATCTTCTGCCGTATTTTAGTTGAGCTGATATCAATGGTTGGCACATCGACCCAAATCACTGGGTAAGGCGTTTCGGTTGAGTAACCTGCTCGACGAATACCAACAAAATTGACCATTGTCACTAGTTCATCGATTTTATACCATTTTGGTAGATATTCTACCATGTCGCCACCGATAATAAAATAGTAATCGGTATTAGGGTTGTTTTGTGTCAGAGCTTTCATCGTATCATAAGTATAGCTTTTGCCTTTTCGAGATAACTCGATCGGTTCAATAGCTAAAAAAGGATTATCTGCTATCGCAAGTTCAAGCATGTTTAAGCGATGATTGGCAGCGATTGTCGTTTTTTCATCCACATGTGGTGGTTGATAAGAGGGCATTAGATAGACCTCATCCAACCCTAAATTTTTCCCTGCCTGTTCTGCCATAACTAAGTGTGCCAGGTGAACTGGATTAAAAGTACCACCTAAAATCCCCACCTGTTTGCGTTTTTCAAAAATTTGAGGCATCTCTTGAGGAAATACTTGAGATTCGACAAAAGCTTCCGCTTGCGATTTCATATTAACCACTCCTTAAATTGCGTTTACTTCTTTAGAGATACGTTGATATTTTTCCTTTGAAGAGGGTTTGTATAATACAAGAACTCGTCCAATGATTTGAACAACTTGACATCTGACTGTTTCTTCTAAAATACCAGCTACCTCTTCAGGAATCTCATCGGTATTTTGTAATAACGTTACTTTGATTAATTCACGTTTTTCCAGCGCTTCTTCAATCTGAACCATTATGGCAGAATTGATTCCACCTTTACCAATTTGAAAAATCGGTTGTAAGTGGTGTGCCTGGCTTCGTAAAAATCTTTTTTGTTTTCCTCTTAAAGTCATATTCTTCCTTCTTCCTTAAATCAAGGCCTTTCGTTTCATCACATTCACACCTTTTGGCGCCCAACCTGCTACGACTGCCGGTTGTGTCACTGTGATCCATCCTAAGCCAGCAAATACGATATCTGTTTTTTCTTTTACCGAAAATTCAAAACGAACCAATTCGGGAAATTCATTTACTTCATCGGGACGAGGTGGTTGTAATAATCCACCGACGTGTTTCACATAAAATTCATCGGCTTTTGCTAATTTCGTTCGATGAATAGTGACATCATTTGAAACATAAGCAATAAATGAACCGCGTTGCCCACTGATAAAATCAAACCTTGCTAAACCGCCGAGAAAGAGTGTCTGTCCTTCATTCAATTGGTATCCTTTAGGCTTGATTTCTTTCGTTGGTGCAATGATCCTTAAATCTTTTTTTCCAAGATAATGCGCCATTTGATGTCGATGGATAATCCCAGGAGTATCAATCAAGAAGTGCCCATCATCTAAAGGAATCTCGATCTTATCTAAAGTTGTCCCTGGAAATTGAGAAGTCGTAATCACATCTTTGACACCTGCTGTGTTCTTGATGATTTGATTGATCAATGTCGATTTACCGACATTTGTCACACCAACGATATAGACGTCACGACCTTCACGATACTCTTCGATTTTTTTGAGTAGATTTTCCATTTCATTCGCTTTTTTTGCGCTTGTCAATAATACTTCAACCGGACGCAATCCAGCTTCATGTGCACGCTCTTTCATCCATTGGATCATTTTTGGTTTCTTCAGTGATTTAGGTAAAATATCCACTTTGTTTCCGACCAAGAGCACCGGGTTATTACCTACAAAGCGATGTAGTCCAGGGATCAAAGAACCATTAAAATCAAAGATATCGACAACATTGACGATCAAGGCATCTTCTTGTCCTAGTTCATTCAGCAGGCGCAAAAAATCATCATCTGTCAGTGAAACATCTTGGATCTCATTATAATGTCTTAACCGGAAACAACGTTGGCAATAGACCTCACCTGATTCTAGTCCTTTTTCTAATGCTGCTTTTGGTGTATACCCTAATTCATTAGGATGGTCGGTTTGGATCGTTGCTCCACACCCAATACACTGTAGTTCTTCGTTCATTCAATTCCACCTCGCCAGCCCATATCAGGATTGTGTGCTAATAAATAGGCCATGATTTTGCGTTCCCAAAAACGATTGAATCGTGTTTTCCAACTATCCGTTTCAATAATTGGTTTAACCAAGATACTTCTGATACCCGAACGATTAGCTGCTCGGATATCTGTCATGATTTGGTCACCGATCATCACAATTTCATCATCTGAAAGATTCAACATTTTTTTTGCTCGATTCATTCCTACGGCTAAAGGTTTTAATGCCCGAGCAACATACGTCAATTCAAATTTATCGATCGCTCGTGCTACTCGTTCAGAGCTATTGTTTGAAACAACCACTACTGGAATACCAGCATTTCTCATTTCTAAGATCCAGTCGAGTAATTCCTCTGTCCCATCAGGATTGTTCCAAGCGATCAACGTATTGTCCAAGTCAGTCAAAACTGCTTTAATCCCTAAGTTTTTTAATTGTACAGGGGTTATCTTGTAGATGGCATCGACCATCCATGTTGGTTTATATTTTGAAAACATTTTGTCTCCTCATCTGCAAAAAATGAAGGAGCACGAAATGTACTCCTCAGCCCTATATTATACTTCATTCTTTCCAAAAAAACTACCTCTACACCTGAATCCTTCTGAATAAACAACTATTAACCTGAAATGATGAACAGACCGAAGTTACCAAACACTTTTAAAAGAGAAGAAATCATCCGTTTGACTACACTGATAAAATAAAAACTCTCCAAACACGAGAAACTGTTTCGAGAGTTTTCATTCGATTTTTTATTCTTTGGATGTTACTGACTTTTATAATATTTTGGATAAAAATGCGACTGTTCGTGGATGACTGGTTTGTTCAAAAATAGCCGTCGGTGTACCTTCTTCAAGAATGGTTCCTCCATCCATAAATAGAACTCGATCACTGACTTCTTTTGCAAAGCCTATTTCGTGAGTCACAATGATCATAGTCATCCCTTCACGAGCTAATTGCAACATGATTTCTAACACTTCTCCGACCATCTCCGGATCAAGAGCTGAAGTCGGCTCATCAAATAGCATGACGTCGGGTTGCATGGCTAAAGCTCTCGCAATGGCGACCCGTTGTTGTTGCCCCCCAGATAAAGACTGAGGATAAGTATCGGCTTTTTCTAGCAGACCTACTTTCTTTAGCAGATCTCTAGCAATCTTTGTTGCTTCTTCTTTTGATTGCTTTTTGACTTTGATTGGTGACAAAGTGATGTTTTCTAAAACCGTCATATTAGGGAATAGATTAAACTGTTGGAAAACCATTCCCATTTTTTCTCTTGTTTTAAAAATATCATTTTGCTTGTCGGTAATTGTCATTCCTTCAAACTTGATTTCACCAGAAGTTGGTATCTCTAATAAGTTGATGCATCTTAGTAAAGTGCTTTTTCCCGAGCCTGATGGCCCTAAAAGTACCACGACTTCTCCTGGATAAATTTCAGCGGAAACGTCTTTCAGTACTTCCTGTTCACCGAATTTTTTATTTAAATGTGTAATTTTGATCAATGATTTGGCCATCTATTTTCACCCTTCATCCTTGGTATCCTTTACCTAATCTTTTCTCCCAGCGATTTAGTAACCGAGAAGTAGCAAACGTCATGCTGAAATAAACGGCTGCTGCTATAAAATAAGGCTCTAATGGAACATACGAATTGGATATGACGATTTGCGCCGCTCCCATCAGTTCATTGATTCCGATCGCAGTCAACAGGGAAGAATCTTTAATCAACGTAATAAATTCATTGCCTAAAGGAGGCAAAATATTTCTTAATGCTTGTGGTAAAATCACGTAACGCATCGTTTGTGCTGGACGCAACCCTAATGAATAGGAGGCTTCTGTTTGACCGTTGTTCACTGCCAGGATCCCCCCACGGATGATCTCTGCCACATAGGCACCGGAATTTAAAGATAACACGATCATTCCTGGAAGCAGGCGGCCAAGATCAACAGTTAAAACACCTACTTCTAGATCTTTTGAAGGAAAAAATCCTTGAAGCAATAAAAAGCCGATCATGATTTGTAGAAGCATCGGTGTTCCTCGTAACACTTCGATATAGACATTAGCTAAAACATTCAACGGTTTCTTTTTGGACAATTTTAGTAACGCCATAAGTAAACCGATACCCGTTCCCAAGATCACTGTGACGACCGAAATCATGATTGTTATTCCTGTACCTGATAAAAAATAAGGGAAATATTTATCTAAAAAAGAAAAATCCACTCTGCCTGACCTCTATTCTGTCGCTGTTTTTTCAGCTAATTCGTTATTTTGTTGAATAAATTCTTCAATTTTTCCTTCATCATTCAACTTTTTGATGATTTGGTTTAATTCTTTTTGTAGTTGACTGCTTTCTTTAGGTAACGCAATAGCAAAGGCTTCATCAGGAGCTGGCTCAAGTGAAATATCAGCGATCATCAGATCAGGATTTTGGGCGATATATGATTCGGCGATCGTTTTTTCAACGACTGTCGCAGCTAATGAGCCTTGGTTAACTTCAACGATCATGTTGGGAACTTTGTCGATTGTCACAAGCTTCGCACCTTTCAGTTGCGTCTTAACTAATTCCTCTTGAATGGATCCCTTTTGAGCACCCACATTTTTATCTTTTAGGTCATTCGCATTGCGATAGATTTCTTTATTTTTTTTGTTGATGATTACCACTTGTGGTGGGTTGTAATAATTGTCTGTGAAATCAAATTGTTGTTTTCTTTCATCTGTGGCAGAAATCGCTGAAATAGCAAGATCTGCTTTACCTTCTTTTAAGGAAGCTAAAACGGTATTGAAATTCATATCTGATACTTCAGCTTTTACTCCTAGTTCTTTCGCGATTGCTTTAGCTAAGTCAATATCAGATCCTACGATTTTATCTTTCCCGTCAACCATCGTATGAAACTCAAACGGCGCGTAATCAGCCGACGTAGCTACTTTTAGTACCCCGCTTTTTTTAATCGCTGCTAACTGATCCTTTTCCTGACCTTGAGCAGTCGTATTGCTGCTGCCACATGCACCTAAAGTCGCTAGTGCAAACAGTACCGTTAACATCCCAAAGAATTTTTTCATGTCATTTTCCTCCTACGTTAAAACTTTTGTATTAAGTGAAGTAATTATAGCATGAAACTTTCAAAAAAAAAGCATTTTTTGTATATTTATTTAAAAAAATGTATTTTAAGGCGAATATATTGTATATAAAACAAATAAAAGAATAATTATTTTAGAATAAGTTTTCAATAAAATGAAAAAGAGCTAAGAACGAAAAAGTCATCTTAGCTCTTTTACAGGTGTAACCACAGATAAGGTTAGTTAATCTCCCGCAAGAAGATAAAAGTCATCAAACATTCAAGAAGGAAATTTTGGAAATTCTACTTCTTGATGCGAAACACTCTTTATGTGCAAATAATATTTATCAGAGTTCAATTAGATCTGGGAATCAAATTCCATGTCTGATTACTAGTATTTTTCATTGTTCTACTGATAATAGGATTAAAATCAGTTAGATTATTGTCTTCTAGATCCTATCTACACTCACATTAGAATCCTTATCTTGATAACAAAAACAGCGGGAATCTAGTCCGTTATAACCGCCGTTCACTCTGAGTGTATTCTAGTCTGCAGTTGGATTGTTTGCGCAAAATTCATTCACACTATAGGAATGCTAGTAGAACCTTGCACTTATCCAAAGAAAAGAAACGGAGACAAAAGTAGCATCTTCGGAAAATTAATTGGAATTACTTGATACTAAACATGTTTGTTTCAACCCCTTCTGTGCTCAACTAAGTTTCCTATTCTAAGTAATTCTCAATCAGCTTGTTTGACCAACTAATTATGCCACTGATTAATTCTAAATAATCTTAGAATCATCGTATGGTCTCTAAACAGATCTTATTTTACTAAATATAAACCTCTGTACACATTCCGGTATTCCTCATTTAGCTCAACCTGTTTGAATTTTGAGCGTATCTTAAATCAAGAAAACTGAGACATTGATCAGATTTTTTCTAATCAATGCCCCAGTTTTTAGACTTACATTAATTTGTTTTTTCCTTAATTAACAGAAACTGTTTGGTTTTCAGCCAATAAGTTGCCACTTCCATCATAGAAATTCATTGTTACTTGATCATCAGCTTTGATTAGGTCTGGCTTCACATAATAACTGATTGCCCCATCCTTAAAGCTCCCACCTTTACTGATCAGTTTACCATTGACAAACAAGTGCCCTTGGTGAACTTGGGTATCAGAACCATAGACTTGTTAATCTACTCATACTGTCAAACATAAACGCCATTTCTGTTACTTTACTGGTATCGAAGCCACTTACATCTAGACTTGTTACGTTGCTCATACTGTAAAACATAGCATCCATATTTGTTACGTTACTGGTATCAAAACCACTTACATCTAGACTTGTTACGCTGCGCATACCGTGAAACATATACTCCATATTTGTTACGTTACTGGTATCCAGTTGACTCAATCCTTCGATTTCAGTTACATTTGTAAGGTACGAATAAGAAAATAGGCGTCTAGAATCTTCCGGAGCAACTACTTTTCCAGACAAGACAATTTTCTTGATGGATTTAGCATCTACTTTTTTGCTGTTCCATGGTGATTCTTTATAGCCACTTAACTCACCTGCTCCGATCGTCAATACCCCTGTATTTTCATCAAAAGTATACGGACTGGTACCCCACGTACCTGTTATCTCGGAGGTAGCTGCCACGTTCGCTTTTTGCGCTACTTTTGGCGCTTCAGCTGTTGGATTAGTTGCATCCCCTTCACTTTCGGCAGTCGCTGCTGTTGCTTGTTCTTGTTCTTTTGCTTGTTCCTGGGTGTTCTCAGTTGTTTCATCCGTTGCTTCATCAGTTGTTGCTAATGAATCACTAGTTGTAGTGGTTGAATCCGTTGGGTTTACTAACGGCTCTGTGACGTTTTGTATCGTTTGATCGATGACTTCTTTTGCTTCATTCGCCTGTGTTTGTTCAGTAGCAGTTTCAGCTGTTGGTGACAAAGTATCCGCTAATGCCATCGTTGGTGCGATCCCAGCATTTCCCATCACACCAGCCACCGCAAACATCGTTAATAGCTGTTTTTTACGTTTTGCTGTTAATTTTTTCTTACTCATATTTACTCCTTTTTTTCTCTTATTTTTGATCATTACTTTCTCGTCAATACCACTTCATCAGCTTTAGGTGTTTTCTCTGTTTTCAATTGATATCTCTTTCCAATGTCCATTTTGTTACCGAAGCTGACAAAATCGTATGGATCATCTCCCCTGTAGCTTTTATTTTACTTGTTCTAATCAAGAGTAAACGCTCAATATAACTAATTAATATTCTTGAATCTTGATCGTTTACCATAACTGTTTTGTTGTATGTATTTTTTTCATTGATTGAGGAAATCAATCAAGCTTTCTCTACTACTTATCATCTGAAAAAATTTTTCATCTACATGTTACGATTTATGTAAAGGTTCATAAGTGGCAGAATAACCTGCAACCTTTTAGATAGGAGAAAGATTTAAATATATCAAAAAAGGAAGTGGAGACAAAAGTAGTTAGCATCAAGAAATAAGAAGAGATTCCCAAAAATTGACAAGAAACACAAAAACTAGTTTTTTGCTGTTGATTGTTACCTACTTGGTGCTTCTCAAATTTTTCGTAAATTTCAGCAGATTTTCCGAAGACGCTGCTTTTGTCTCATGTTTATTTGTTTTTTAGAGATACTAGATGAGACTGAGACAAGTTCTGTCCCAGTCTCCTTGAAAAATTATAGAACCCATATTCATGCCAACCAAATGGTAGACACATGATTATATTCAACAGAGCGATTATCGCATTCCCATTTATAAAATCTCTGATGAATGATAGAGGATAATCTCCAATCCTTGTATTCAATGTTTTTTAAAAAAGCAGAAAGGGTAATAAAAAAACTATCAACGTGAAATAACAAAAAAATCTGAGACAGAATGAGATTCATTCTGACCCAGATTTGATTTTACACCATTCATCAGTCCTTATTGACAAAGAGCCGAAAAATTCAAAAAGCAATCGACCTCCAAAGCTGTTCCTGTTATCTAACAGGAAACGGTGGGTAGGTCGATTGCTTTATTCATTCAATTTGGTGCATAACTGTTTGTCTTATTCTTTATAACTGTTTAAAATTTACGGAATCTTTGATAACGTCGTTCAAGCAACTCTTCAGTGGAAGTTTGACATAGTTCGGTCAATTTTTCAATCAATGATTTTTGTAACATTCGACTGACTTTTTCTTTACTTAAAGCTTGCCCATTTACTGTTTCCGGTATCACACGATCGATGACATCTAATTCTAATAATTCAGCTGCCGCAACTTTCATTAATTCAGCCGCTTCAGCTGCTCGACTACCATCTTTCCACAAAATCGACGCAAAACCTTCAGGAGATAAGACAGCATAAATCGTCTGTTCAAGCATCCAAACTTCATCAGCTAAGCCAAGAGCCAATGCTCCTCCGCTTCCACCTTCACCGATGATGATTGCAATGATCGGTACTTTTAGATCAGACATCTCTAATAGGTTTCTGGCAATCGCTTCTCCTTCACCACGTTCTTCTGCACCAACACCACAATAGGCACCAGCAGTATTAATCAGTGTGATAATAGGACGATGGAATTTTTCTGCCTGTTTCATCAGACGAAGTGCTTTACGATAGCCTTCTGGATGAGGCGAACCAAAATTTCTACGAATATTTTCTTGAAGGTCTCGTCCTTTTTGGATCCCAATAACTGTGACAGGTTTTCCATCTAATTTGGCAACCCCACCAACGACTGCTTCGTCGTCTCCAAATAAACGATCGCCATGAAATTCTTGAAACCCCTCAAAGATATCTTCAAAAAAATCAAGACTCGTCCAACGATCCTTTTCACGCGCCAGTTGAACGATCTCATGTGCTGTTTTATCCATGATTTATCCAACCTTTCTGCGTATGCATTTCCAACAAATGATGGATCGTTTCTTTTAGTTCTTTTCTAGGAACGATTTGATCAACAAATCCATGGGTAAGTAGAAATTCTGCTTTTTGGAAATCTTCCGGTAATTCTTGTTTGATCGTTTGTTCGATCACTCGTCTACCGGCAAAACCAATCAAGCTTTGGGGTTCAGCCAGGATCACGTCGCCTTCCATTGCAAAACTCGCTGTTACGCCGCCTGTAGTTGGATCGGTCAATACTGTTAGATAAAACAAACCGGCATTGCTATGACGTTTGACAGCTGCTGAGATTTTTGCCATCTGCATCAAAGAAAAAATACCTTCTTGCATTCTGGCTCCTCCAGAAGCAGTGAACAAGACAACGGGTAAGCCAGCTTTTTCAGCCCGTTCAAACAAACGGGTGATTTTCTCCCCTACAACGGTTCCCATACTGCCCATGATGAAATTAGAATCCATGACACCAATCGCAAATGGCAGACCGTGAATCGTTGCTTTTCCTGTCAATACCGCTTCATGCAATCCTGTTTTTGCTTGCATAGTTTGGATCTTTTCTTGATAATCAGGGAAGTTCAAGGGATCTTTCGTTACTAAGTCCGTGTCCCATTCTTCTAAACTTTTTTCATCGATGATCAATGCTAATCGTTGCCAAGCACCAATACGAAAGTTATAACTACAATGAGGGCAAACCTTCTCATCACCAATATCTTTTGTATAAATGATGTGTTTACAATTAGGGCATTTAGCCCACATATTATCTGGAATAGACGGCGCATTCGTTGGTTGTTCTGCTCGATTAGGATTAATTCGAATGTATTTTTTCTTTTTGAATAAAGCCATCTACTCTTCTCCTATCTCTGTTTCAGGTGTCCAGTTCGGTAAAAAATCTTCTTGTAAAAAGGCGGTACTATAGTCCCCTGCGATGACTGCTGGATGACTGATTAAATCCATTTGGAACTCCGCGTTCGTGATCACTCCATCGGTAACCACTTCGCTTAACGCTCGTTGCATTTTCATCAATGCCTCAAAGCGAGTGTCTGCATGAACGATCACCTTAGCGATCATTGAATCATAATAAGGTGGAATCGTATAGCCAGAATAAACGGCACTATCAACTCGAACGCCCATGCCTCCTGCTGGCAACAAAAGGTTTTTGATTGTTCCAGGTGATGGTGCAAAATGAAAAGCTGGATTTTCTGCATTGATCCGACACTCAATGGCGTGACCAGAGAATCGCACATCTTCTTGTTTGATTTCCAACGGTTGCCCCGCAGCAATTTCAATTTGTTTTTTTACCAAGTCAATGTTTGTAACCATCTCAGTTACCGGATGTTCGACTTGGATCCGCGTATTCATTTCCATGAAATAAAATTCTCCCGCTTCATCCATTAAAAATTCAATCGTTCCAGCATTTTCATAATTAACCGCTTTGGCTGCACGAACTGCCGCAGCTCCTAATTCTTCTCTTTTATTCTGAGAGATGACCACTGAAGGGGATTCTTCTAATACTTTTTGATTATTTCGTTGAAGAGAACAATCTCGTTCGCCTAAATGAAGGACATGCCCATAATGATCACCAAGGATCTGTACTTCAATATGTCTTGCTGGATAAATGATTTTTTCTAAATACATTTCATCATTTCCAAAAGCCGCTGCTGCTTCTTGCTGCGCAGAAGAAAAATGTTGCGGTAATTCTTCTTTTGATAAAACTTTACGAATCCCTTTTCCGCCACCGCCAGCGGCAGCTTTAAGCATGACCGGATAACCAATCTTATCCGCTACTGTTAGTGCTTCTTCAACTGTTGATAATACGCCATCACTTCCTGGAATAACAGGTACATTGGCTTCTTGCATCAAGCGACGTGCATTGATTTTATTCCCCATCGCATCGATCGTTCGACTCTTTGGACCAATAAAAGCAATATTACATTCTTCACACATAGAAGCAAAACGGCTATTTTCAGATAAGAACCCAAAACCTGGGTGAATCGCTTCTGCTTTGGTCACGATGGCTGCACTCAAAACTGCTTGGACATTCAAATAGGAGTCCGTCGCTTTTGCAGGACCAATACAAATTGCTTCATCTGCCAATTGAGTATGCAATGCGTCAGCATCTGCTTGTGAGTAAACAGCAACAGTCTGAATACCAAGCTCACGACAAGCGCGAATAATTCGTACGGCGATTTCGCCACGATTAGCTATCAAAACTTTTGAAAACATAACTCACCTATCCAATCATAAAAGTTAATTCAGCTTCAGCAACTTTTTTGCCATCCACTTTTGCAATTCCTTTACCAATACCAGCAGAAGATTTGATTTTCGTAATTTCTACTTCAAGATACAGTGTATCCCCTGGAGTGACTTTTCGACGGAATTTTGCTTTGTCTAAACCACCAAAATAAGCAGTCTTTCCTTTAAATTGTTCCAAGGATAATAACGCAACTGCTCCTGCTTGTGCCATCGCTTCAACGATCAAAACACCTGGCATCACAGGTTCTTCTGGAAAGTGACCTTGGAAAAATGGTTCGTTGATCGTCACATTTTTCTTTGCAATGATTCGTTCGCCTTCCACCATTTCATCGACACGATCAATCAGCAATAGCGGATAACGATGTGGTATGATTTCTTTAATTTCTTGAATGTTCATATTGCTCCTCTTTCCTCTTTTGCTTAATTTGGTTGAATTCTAAATAGTGGTTGATCGTATTCAACAACCGCTTCATTTTCAACAAGAATCTCAACGATTTTCCCATCGACTTCGCTTGTGATTTCATTCATCAATTTCATTGCTTCAATGATACAAATCACTTCACCTTTTTTGACACTATCTCCCACTGACTTAAATTGTGGTTTATCAGGGGCAGGTTGTAAGTAGACGATTCCAACAATCGGTGATTTTACCTCGACACCTTCGAAACTTTCTTGTGATGCTTCGACAGATGCTTGAGGTGCTTCACTAACTGGCGTTTGTTGGATTGGTGTTTGAGGTACTACCGTATCTCTAGGCGCTTCTGTAGCTACTGGCATTGGAGCCATTGTTCCCATTCCACGACTAGATTCATTTTTATTCATATATAATTCAAATTGACCTTCTCTTAAATCAAATTCAGTTAAAGTAGATTGATCGAATTGACTGACTAATTCCTTGATCTCATTGATATTCAAGATTATTCCTCCCAGCGTTTCATACACAAGACCGCATTGTGACCACCAAAGCCTAACGAATTGCTCATTGCATAAGTCAATTGCGCTGGTTTGCTTTCATTGATGACAACATTCAAGTCAATTTCCGGATCTTGTTTTTGGACATTGATGTTTGGTGGAATAAATTGATGTTCCAGCGCCATTAAAGTAGCTAACGCTTCAATCCCTCCAGCTGCACCTAATAAGTGTCCAGTCATGGATTTCGTACTACTGACATATGTTTCTTTGAATGAATCACCTAATGCCAGTTGGATCGCTTTTGCTTCTGCTTGATCATTAGCGGGTGTACTTGTCCCATGGGCATTGATATAGCCAACATCTTCTGGCTTAATACCCGCTTCATCCATGGCTAATTTCATTGCTTTGGCAGCGCCTGAACCATCTGGTGTAGGAGCAGTCATATGGAACGCATCACAATTAGCGCCGTAACCAACGATTTCTCCATAGATTTTTGCACCACGAGCTTGAGCATGTTCTAAAGATTCGATCACTAAGATACCCGCTCCTTCGCCCATCACAAAACCGTTACGTTCTTCATCAAAAGGAATCGAACCACGAGTAGGGTCTTCAGCATTCGATAGAGCTGTTAGTGCAGCAAAGCCAGCAATTCCCATTTCACAAATTGTTGCTTCTGCCCCACCAGCTAGAATGACATCTGAATAACCATGTTTGATATTGCGGTAAGCTTCACCAATAGCATTCGTTCCACTCGCACAAGCAGTAACGATTGCTGTACAAATCCCTTTAGCACCTACACGTAGTGCAATGTTGCCGGCAGCCATATTTGCAATAGCCATTGGAACAAACATTGGTGAGACACGTTGCGCGCCTTTTTCGTGTAACCGGATCACTTGGTTTTCGATCGTTGGCAATCCGCCGATACCGGAACCAACAATGACACCAAAACGATCTTGATCGATTTTCTCTTTATCTAGACCGCTCATCCCTAATGCTTCTAGTGCTGCATAGATCCCATAAATCGAGAACATGTCCATCCGTTTGCTGTCTTTTTTTACAAAATATTTATCGTATGGAAAATCTTTGACTTCACCTGCTAGTGTGATTCCAGTTTCTGTGGCGTCAAATTTAGTAATAGGAGCAATCCCATTCGTTCCTTTTTGCAAACTATCTAAAAAGCTTTCAGCATCATTACCGATTGGTGAAGTGACACCATAGCCTGTAATTACTACTCGATTCATTATTGTTTTCCTCCTTTTTATCCGTGCATCACGAGACCGCCATCAACATTGATGACCTGTCCTGTGATATAAGGACTCTCTGCTAAGAAAATCGCAGCATTCGCAACATCTTCCACGCTGCCAAAACGTTGCATTGGAATTTGTTTTACTACTTGCTCTTTGACTTTATCAGATAACACTTCGGTCATATCCGTAGCGATAAAACCAGGAGCAATGGCATTACATGTAACACCGCGTGCAGCCGCCTCACGAGCAACAGATTTTGTAAAACCAACGACACCTGCTTTGCTTGCTGCGTAATTGGCTTGTCCGACGTTACCAATCAATCCTGAAACACTTGACAAGTTGATAATTGCACCTTCACGTTTTTTCATCATTTTCTTTAAAACGTGTTGTGTCATATTGAATGTTCCTGTTAGATTGATATCTAAACAAGCTTTAAAATCTTCTGCTGACATGCGCATCAATAATTTATCGTTCGTAATCCCTGCATTATTGATTAGAATATCGATTGATCCTAATTGTTTTTCTGCTTCTTCTACCATCAAACCAGCTTTTTCATAATCTGAGATATCGCCAGAAACACCGATGCAGTTCACACCTTGAGCTTTGATCTCATTGATTTTTTCTTCTGGAATTGCTTTTCGTCCATTTAAAACGATGTTTGCGCCTGCTTTTGCAAAAGCTAGCGCCACAGCGGCACCAATTCCTCTTGTGCTACCTGTAATAAATACGTTTTTTCCTGTTAGCTCCATAACATGCCTCCGATACTTGTCATTGTTTCTTCTAAAGTTTGTTGATTTTCTACTCTTAAAACCGGAATCGTTTTATCGATTTTCTTCATAAAGCCACTTAATACTTTACCTGGACCAACTTCGATCACACGTTCCACACCAAGTTCTTTTAATTGATGGATGCTTTCATAAAAATGTACCGGCTTCATCACTTGTTGTTCAAGCAGAGTCGGTATCCGATCTTTGTTCATGATTTCAGTTGTCGTATTACTGATGACAGGAATTGTTGGCTCATTAAAAGTGATCGCTTTTAGCTCAACGGCTAATTTTTTTGCTGCTGGCGCTAAGATTGCTGTATGAAACGGACCACTCACATTAAGTGGAATCATTCGTTTGATGCCTTTTTCTTGCATGATTCTTACTGCTTCATCCACTGCTTGTTCTTCACCGCCAATTACGATTTGTTGGGGTGTATTATAATTTGCAGGTGAAACAATTCCTAATCGTTGAGCTTCCAAACAGCTTTCTTCAATAACTTCTACAGGTGCATTCATAACAGCTACCATTTTCCCACTACCAAGTGGTGCAGCTTCAGTCATATAAGCCCCTCGTTTTGCCACTAAAGCGACTGCTTCACTAAATGACAAAGCTCCACTAGCTACTAAAGCGGAATATTCGCCTAAACTTAATCCTAGAGCAGCTTGAGGTGTAATCCCTCTTTCTTTCAACAAACGATAAAAAGCAATGCTGACCGTTAAGATTGCTGGTTGTGTATAAGCGGTTTGATTGAGTCGTTCATTTTCTGAAAAACACAATTCCGCCATATCATAGCCTAGAATATCACTTGCTTCATCAAACGTTTCTTTGACGATAGTTTCTTGATAGAGATCTTGTCCCATGCCTGGATACTGAGCGCCTTGTCCGCTAAATAAAAATGCTGTCTTCATGTATTTTCTCCAATATTTTTAGGATATATGCTCATGTCTTGATTTATTAAAAAGGACCAAGACACTCCTATTTAAGGAAAATGTCCCAGCCCCCAACCTAATCTTAATGATTATGCAGTTTGTTTTTCAACATAAGTTACTAAATCTTGAACTGTTTTGATGCCGTCTTCTGTTTCGATTTTCACGTCAAATTCGTCTTCGATTTCATTAATGATTTGGAATAAATCCAAGCTATCAGCTTCTAAGTCTTCTTGGATGTTTGTTGTTAATTTGATTTCTTCTGTTTCTTTTCCTAACTCTTCTGCAATAATTTCTTGAATTTTTTCGAATACCATACTATATATTCCTCCGATATTGTTTACAATTTTATGTTTTATCAGCTTACAGTTCCATGAGGATACTTCCCCATGTTAAACCTCCACCGTAACCTGTAAATACTACTTTTTGTTTTTTTCCTAAAGTGATTTGCCCACTAGCTACCGCTTCATCTAATAGGATTGGAATACTTGCAGCAGAGGTATTTCCGTATTTATCCATATTGGTTAAGAATTTTTCTTGCGGTATTTTTACCTTGCGTGCAATTTTCTCAATGATTCTAAGATTTGCTTGATGTAAAAGCAGATAATCAACTGACACATTTTGAGTGATGTCTTTAATGTTTTTTGCAACGTCTCTTACAGCAAAATCAAAGATATCTCTTCCTATCATTGATAAATAAAAAGAGCCTTTTGCATCCTTTACATACACCGGTGATCCGTTCGAATGATAGCCAGCTGTGAGTGACGATCCTCGAGTGCCATCTGCTTCCAGATGTTCTGCAATTATTTTCTGCTCTGTACCATCTTCAAGTAACACACCACCAGCACCATCACCAAACAGAACAGCCGTTGAACGATCAGACCAATCGATTAATTTGGATAATGTCTCGCCACCAATCACTAATCCTTTATTTGAACCGCACCGAATCATTTTCTCTGCCATGCTTAAAGCATAAACAAAGCCTGAACATGCTGCACTAAGATCAAATGCAATTGCATTTGTTGCACCAAGTTTACCTTGAACCTGGACAGCCACAGAGGGTGTCGTAAAATCAGGAGACATGGTTGCTACAAGAATGAAGTCAAGTTCTGTCGGATCGATGTTCTTTTTTTTGATGAGCTTTTCTGCTACTAAATAGCAAAGATCAGAAGTTTCTTGATCTGTGACGCAACGCCTTTGTTTGATACCTGTTCGCGATGAAATCCATTCATCTGAAGTGTCCATCATTTTGGAAAGATCATCATTGGTAATGATTTTTTCGGGAAGGACACTAGCTGTTGCTGTGATCGTTCCAAATTGTTCCATTAAAAATCCTCACTTGTAATCTCGCAAAAAATCATGCAAGTTTTTCAATGCAGCCAGTAAAGCTTGCTGTTCGTCGGTAGCCATGCCATCCAAGATATTTTTGACCATTTCACGATGAAAGTGCTGATGGACACGATATAAAAGTTTGCCTTTTTTTGTCAGTCCTAATTTCACCACTCGTCGATCATCTTCACTTCGAATGCGTTCAACATAGTCTTTCTTTACTAACTTATTGATAGCAGTGGTCAAGGTCCCAACAGTAATCGACAGTTCTTTGGCTACTTCTGAAGTCGTTTTTTTCTTGTACATACCGATTGCCTCGATCGTATGCATCTCTGTAATTGACAAATCTTTGAACTGAGATTTTTTTAATTCAGATTCTTCGATTGTCAAAATATCATTGAAGACACTAACAAGATAATCATTTACTGTTTTCAAATCTGGTTCCATGTTCCACCATCCACTAATTAGTTTGATTATCAAATCATTTGATGTTCAAACTATATCTTAACTTTTTTCAAAATGCAACCTAAAAAGCTAATTTTTTTCGATTATGAACTTTTTCTAAGAAAAAATTCATTTTAAAATCCTATTAAATCAACAATCACTCATTTAAACATTAAAAATATTTCTCAAATAAATATTTTGATTATCAAACTATTTTTACTTAATACTCAGCAAACGAAAAGGTTGTTCCTTTGCCGTAAATTTGATATAGTATTTTTTGATAAAAAAGGAGAAAGAACGTTGAAAGAAAAAGTAAAAAAACTCCCCTTGCTTCCTGGGGTATACTTGATGAAAGATCATACCGGAACTGTGATTTACGTGGGAAAAGCGAAACAATTAAAAAATCGTGTAAGTAGTTATTTTCGTCATAGTAAACAACATTCAAAAAAAGTTCGCCGATTGATTCATCATATCGCTGACTTTGATTTTGTCGTCGTGGATACTGAATTAGATGCACTATTGTTAGAATGTCAATTAATCCAGTACTACCGCCCTTTTTACAACCGTCAAATGAACTATTTTAGTAACTATAATTATTTACATATTACAAATAATGGTTTTTCCCTTTCGGATATGCCACTTGCCCGTACTTACGGTCCCTTTCGACTTTACAAAAAAATGCCGGCTATTTTACGCATCATTGAAGAAACCTATCAGATGCCGTGGCTGTCTGAAATCAGCCTTTTAGCTTTAAATACACAATTACCGGAAATGAATCAGTTGTCATTTGAACAAAAGAAAAAAGAGATTCAAAATCTGTTGCAAGGGCGCAATAAAAAACTAATCACTTACTTGAAGAAAAGGCAAAATCATTTTATCGAACAATTGAATTTTGAAAAAGCTGCCCAAATCCAACAAGATATTGAGTTATCCACAGCTTTCATTAAAAGAATACAGGCGCAGAAACTATTTCTAAGGACGCCTAAAATCACTTTCCATTTACCTCTGGCAGCGGACGAAACGAAACAAAAACATTATTTGATTTGTTACGGTCAACTGGCTGAAACGGCCATTACGTCTAATGATGAATCTCCTTATTTTTATTATGAAAATGCAAAAGCTGGTTTGTCCTTGAAGCGACAGTTGCAAAAAGAAGAAATTGACCCCGTCCTTATACTAATGAGTTACCATAAGAAAATTCACGCCCAAAATGAATTGTAAAATAAAAAGAAACCTTGAACTACCAAACATTGGTCTACAGTTCACGGTTTCTTTTCGTTGTTTTATCCATTTAACCAATTATTCCCCTAATCTTCTCACTAGCCGAAAAAAATCTAAGGAAAAATAGGCGTCACACTTTTTCTTCTATTCATCGGAGCAGTCTCTTGCTGATACGAACGCTTGTGGATAGAACACGCCCATCCTGGTCACTTCAAGAAGACTTCTTACGAACGAAGCCTGATCCATTAAGCCATAAAAAAAGCAGCTCTAAAGCACCAAGAGAAGATTTTCTAAAAAATCCTCTCTTGGTTGCTCAGAGCTGAACGCTTCTTTCATGATCTTTTATTGGATCAAGTCATAAATTTCCATTGCAACGATATCGATATTGTCAAATTCATATTGTTGATGTGAATCTGTTTCAGTTAATTCAAATGTTTCAGTTGCTTTGTCATAAGTAACTGTACATTTTTCAACGCCCTCTTTTTCAAAACGACGGACTTGCAGTTCATTATCTGCTGATTCGACCATTGCCTCCAGTCGTTTAATGATTGCAACTAATTGTGAATGTGCCATCGGAGGTCCTCCTTTTCTTATTTCTGTTATATTGTAACAAAAGCACAGACGACTTGCATTGATTTTCTCCAAAAAAAGCGAGTTTTTTAAGATTTTTTTTCTGGGTTCTTTCCTTCAGGCCACCAAAGCTTAATCAATGCTTGAGTACCGTCATTTTCAAATCCCTGATCTGCTAATTGTTCATATAATTTTAAAGCTTGCGTTGTCGCTGGTAACTTCAATGCCATTTTATCTGCTTCATCTAACGCAATTTTCAAATCTTTAATAAAATGTTTAACAAAAAATCCTGGCGTATAATCCTCTTTTAAAATACGAGGAGCATAATTACTTAATGACCAGTTTGCAGCACTGCCTCCTGAGACTGTTTCAATGACTTTTTCAAAGTCAAGTCCTGCTTTTGAAGCATAAGCAAGTAACTCGGTCATGCCTGTCATAGTCCCTGCAATCATGATTTGATTTGCCATTTTCGCATGTTGGCCTTTTCCTGCTGTCCCATGTAAAGTAAAAGTAGATCCCATCACTTGAAACAAAGGTAAAACTTTTTCATAGACACTTTTTTCACCACCAACCATGATTGTCAAAGTGGCATTCTTCGCACCCAGATCTCCACCTGAAACTGGTGCATCTAAAGCAGCTGCACCTTTTTCTGTGGCTGTTTTTGCAATTTTTTCTGCAAGCGTTGGGGTACTAGTTGTTAGATCAACCAAAATTCGATCTTGGACATCCGTTGCAAAGATCCCATTTTCGCCATAGTAAATTTCTTCTACATCTTGGGGATAACCAACCATCGAAAAGATGATCTCACTATTTTTAGTGACATCTTTAGGTGTTTCAGCCCAAATGGCTCCTTTTTTGACTAGCTCATCCGTTTTTGCTTTTGTTCGATTATAGACAGTTACTTCATGTCCTGCGTTCATAAGATGCTCAGTGATTGCGCGTCCCATGACTCCTGTCCCGATAAAACCTAATTTCATATTCGTGACCTCCTAAAAATCAAAAAATCTTTGTCTCTATGCTAAGTATACGCCAGAAACAAAGATTTTTTTAGGATAAATACCTAAATTTATCGTTTAAATGAATTTAATTTGATTTTTATTCTTTCGATGGATGCCTCTTCTTCTTTTCGTTGCATTTCTTTTTCATGATAGATAATCATATCTTCATAAAATTCAATCATCGCTTCTCCAAAGTGCGTAGAGGAAATATCATATAATTTTGATTCCAATACTTTTTGGTCACGAGGGACTTCACTTTTTATATAATCAATAAGTGCTGGTGCGAAATCCTCATCGGTTTCAAATGTTTTCCCAAGGGAGGGATGATCAAACAAACGATTAAGATAAGCATTTCCCTCAATTACACAAGGTGTCCCTGAAGCCATTGCTTCCGTATAAGTTAAACCTTGTGTTTCTGAAGTTGAGGCACTAACAAAGTAATCAGCTGCTTTATAATACAATGCCACATCTTCGTTATCGACTTCTCCAGTAAATTGGACAAATTCATCCAATGCTAGTTCGTTGATTAGCTCTTGCAACTCTTCAAGGTAAGGCCCTTTGCCAACGATCACCATTCGTGCATTGGGATATGCTTTTAGAACTTGGGGAAACCCCTGGACCAATGCTTGAATATTTTTTTCATAAGAGATACGACTTAAAGATAAGATCATTAACTCATCATCTTTGATATTCAGCGATCCTCTGATTTCTTTGATAGCTTTTTGCGTGATTCCTTCCCTTTTAAATTTCTCAATATCGATCCCTGTAGGAATCACTCGAAGTGGTGCGACAACACCATAACTTCTTAATGTATCAATTACTCGTTCACTGGGACAGACAACTCCTGTTGTATGGTTAACAAATAAGCGGGAGAGATATCTGACATGAGATTGACGTATCACTTTGCCTTTAGCAATATAGTGTAGATAATCTTCATACATCGTATGATACGTATGGATCAATGGTATTTTCAGCTTTTTAGCAACCATTTTACCTAAAATCCCTGCACCAAATTCTGTATGAGTATGAATCAGTTCTAATTCAAGTTCCTTCGCTACTAAATAAGCGTACCACATACCTCGTACCACTATTCGCCGATCTTTAAAGGAAACGAATGGAACACTCGGCATACGAATGACATCTTTTTCTATTTTATCAGCATTTGGATCGGTTGTCGTAAAAATATAGACTTCATGTCCATGTTTTTCTAGTTCATTTTTTAAGGTTTTGATCGATGTAGCAACTCCGCTTACCTGCGGAAAATAGGTATCGGTAAAAAAGCCAATTTTCATGATTTTTTGCCTCCAAACTACCCTTTATTATTTTGTCTTTCATTTATGGAAGAATCTGCTTCTTCTAACACTTGTGTATACACCAATTTCAGTTGCTCACCAATTTTCTCAATACTTCGTGCTTGGGCAGTCTGATATCCAGCTGCCACTAGACTAGGAACTTCTTCTTCCACGATCTTTTTGATCAATACGGTAAATTCTTCATTAGAGCGACCCATGTAACAATTTTTTTTATCTTCTAACCAGCCATCATAGACTGGAATGTCTCGTACAAGAACATTTTGCTTACTTGCTAGTGCCTCTAATACTACAATTCCTTCTGTTTCTTCATAAGATGGGAAGAAAAAAAGGTCAGCGCCTGAGTATGCACCCTCAATAATTTCTCCCCGAATATATCCTGGAAAGATCACATTATCTGGGTGTTCTTCTTTCACAATCTGTCGGATATTTTTTGGGATCGAATACATAGGTACATGTCCAAACCAAATAAATGTATATTCCGGGAGTTTTTTTGCAATTTCTACAAAATCAATGATCCCTTTACGAGCAAAAAAAAGGCCAACACAGATAATCACTTTCTGATCTGGTGATAATTTGAAATAGTCGCGAAATTTTTGTTCTTTGATTGGATCTGGTTGATATTTTTTTAGATCAATCCCATTTGATATCGATTGGATCGGTAAATCTATGCCGTAACTTTCCAGTAATCGTTTAGAATATGGCGTAGGTGTGATGAGATAATCCGCCTTTTGATATAATCCCACTAAATATTTTTTTACTAATGGCGATAATTGATTAGAGCCAATAAATGAGTTACGAAAATCTTCCTCTGTTGAGTGAGCATGATAGACGATCTTCTTGCCGTCTTTTCTTGCTTTATTGACCATATTGTGACTATTGATACCATATGTATTGATGTGTAAGATATCATAGTCATCTTTACTATCTAGCGTGTAGGGAATCCCCATTTCTTTTAGAGCACGTTTTTGGTGGTCAAGCGCTCGTCCAATACCAGATTTCGCAAGTATTTTTTCACTTTCAAAATATAATAATACCTTCACCTTACGTCCTCCTTCATTTATATAGTATAACATAGCGCTGAACCTGTCACTCAAACTTAAGCCCTATTTTAAAATAACTCTATTTTTCATTCCTTATTTTAACCTATATGTAAAAATCCCATTGTAAAAAGCTGATACAGCTACTATCGCTGTACCAGCTTTTACTCGTATTATTATTTTACGTATTCATTTACAAGTTCAACGACTTCTTCCATCGTGTCACATTCTTTCAAAGCACGATCAGCAAGTTCTGCCATCTTCGTTGTATCTAAACGTTTCATTAAACTACGTGTTTTCAAGATTGATGTTGCACTCATTGAGAATTCATCTAATCCCATACCTACAAGTAGCGGAACTGCGGTTTGATCCCCAGCCATTTCGCCACACATACCAGCCCATTTACCTTCAGCATGCGCTGCATCGATCACGTTTTTAATCAAACGTAGGATTGATGGGTTGTAAGGTTGATACAAGTATGAAACACGTTCGTTCATACGGTCAGCTGCCATAGTGTATTGGATCAAGTCATTCGTTCCTACTGAGAAGAAGTCAACTTCCTTAGCAAACTTGTCAGCTAAGACAGCTGCTGCTGGAATTTCGATCATGATGCCGACTTGGATCGTATCAGATACTTCCACGCCTTCATTCAATAATTTTTGTTTTTCGTCTTCAAAGATTGCTTTTGCAGCACGGAATTCTTTAAGAGTCGCTACCATTGGGAACATGATACGTAAGTTTCCATGAACAGATGCACGTAATAATGCGCGCATTTGCGTACGGAACATTTCGTCACCTTGTTCTGACAAGCTGATTCGTAATGCACGATAGCCTAAGAATGGGTTCATTTCATGAGGCAATTGTAAGTAAGGTAATTCTTTATCGCCACCGATATCCATCGTACGCACGACAACCGGTTTACCTTCCATACCTTCAAGAACTGCTTTATATGCTTCATATTGGTCATCTTCAGTTGGGAAATCAGGAGAATCCATGTACAAGAATTCTGTACGGTAAAGACCAACCGCTTCCCCGCCGTTATTATGAACACCAACTAAATCTTTTGGTGTACCAATATTTGCTGCTAATTCAAAATGTTTGCCATCAGCAGTAACAGTTTCAGCATTTTTTAATTTTTCCCATTCTGCTTTTTGAGCAGCGTATTCAGCACCGATTTTTTCAAATTCAGCTTTTTGTTCAGCTGTAGGATCAACGATTACATCGCCTTCAATCCCGTTAACAGCTAACATGTCGCCTTCTTTGACTTTAGCAGTGATTTCTTTTGTACCTACGATCGCTGGGATTTCTAAAGAACGTGCCATGATCGCTGAGTGTGAAGTACGTCCGCCGATGTCAGTTACAAACGCTTTAACAAAATTGCGATCTAATTGAGCAGTATCACTTGGTGTCAAATCATGAGCAACAACAACTACTTCTTCGTTAATCATTGATGGATTTGGTAATGTCACACCTAGTAAATGCGCTAAAATACGTTTCGCAACGTCGCGGATATCAGCCGCACGTTCTTGCATATAAGCGTTGTCTTCCATAGCTTCGAACATACTGATATACATATCAGTTACTTCTTTTAATGCTGATTCAGCGTTTACGCTGTTATCATTAATGTTTTGTTTAATTTGACCAACCATTTCTGGATCAGACAGAACCATCAAGTGTGCGTCAAATACTTGCGCTTCTGCTTCACCTAAGCTTTGCGCTGCTTTTTCACGAATTTGTTGCAATTCTTCAGTAGATTTTGCTAAAGCATCATCTAAACGAGATGCTTCAGCTGCTGTATCTTCTACTGTTGTCTTACTGAATGTTAAATCCGGTTGAACTAGCAGGTAAGCTTTTGCAACGGCAACGCCGTCACTAGCGGCAATCCCTTTTAGCATTTCAACCATTATTCAGATAATCCTTCTTTCTTCATTGTATCAACGATAGCTGCCATTGCGTCTGCTTCGTCAGCACCTTCAGCTGTGATTGTAACGTCAGAACCTTGACCCACACCTAAAGACATAACGCCCATGATAGATTTCAAGTTTACTGATTTACCTTTATACTCTAAGTTTACATCAGAGTTAAATTTGCTTGCTGTTTGTACTAATAATGTAGCTGGACGTGCGTGGATTCCAGTTTCTGCTACTACGTGAAATTCTTTCTTTTCCATATTAATCGGTCTCCTTTAAGTGAGTGTTGTTTTTATGTGAGGGTTTTCTTTTTTAGCAGTTTACTAAGAACACTAATAAGTAGTACCCTTTCATTTGTAAAGATTACCATTTTTTCCCGATAGATACAACAGTTTTCATTTAAATTCAACTAAAAGTGTGGAAAATAATTAGCACTACTTTTAAAAATATGAATACATAGGATAACAACCGTATTCATTCTACCTCACTTCTTTTTTTAGTTGCTTTGATTCTCTTTACTGATCCCTCAGTAAAGAAGCAAACAAAACTAGACTCTGCCAAGCGAAATATCTCCTTCTATTTATCACTTTTATCGAAGAACGACTTATTCATTTCTTCATTTATTTTGAAAAACTAAATACTTGCACGCGTCCTAAAATTTAGTATAATTATAGCCAAAGGTCAATAATGGTCAATAACATTTTTTGCCTTTTCAACTTTTGAGTAAATGAGGGTTATTCTTTTACCTTCGTAGTCACGCGTTGTAAAATAGAATGGAAACATGTGAATCATGTGAAAGGACGTGAATCATTTATGCTTTGTCAAAATTGTGGGAAAAATGAAGCAACGATCCACTTATATGCAACAGTAAACGGACAGAGAACGCAACTTGATTACTGCCAAAGTTGCTATCAAAAAATTAAAAATCAACAAAATGGAGGTCTGACTAGTATGGCTCAAAATGATCCTTTTGGTTTTGGCAGCTTGGACGACTTATTCCGCTCCATGTCCCGCCAAATGCAACAGCAAGGAAACTATGAACAAACTCCTCCAACCCAATTCGGTGGTAACAACAACTTTAACGGCGGTCAACCACCGCAACAAGGAAATTCCGAAGGTCTTTTAGGAGAATACGGAATCAACATCACCGAACAAGCTCGTCAAGGTGACATTGATCCTGTGATCGGCCGTGATGATGAAATCAAACGTGTGATCGAGATTTTAAACCGTCGAACAAAAAACAATCCGGTATTAATCGGTGAGCCTGGTGTTGGTAAAACTGCCGTAGTTGAAGGACTTGCACAAAAAATCGTAGATGGCGATGTGCCGCAAAAATTAATGGATAAAGAAGTGATTCGTTTAGATGTGGTTTCTTTGGTTCAAGGAACTGGTATCCGTGGACAATTTGAAGAACGGATGCAAAAATTGATCGAAGAAATTAAGCAGGCTGAAAATGTCATATTATTCATTGATGAAGTCCATGAAATTGTCGGTGCTGGTTCTGCTGGTGACGGGAACATGGATGCGGGAAATATTTTAAAACCAGCTCTAGCTCGTGGCGAACTACAAATGGTTGGTGCCACTACATTAAATGAATACCGCATCATCGAGAAAGATGCAGCTTTAGAAAGACGGATGCAACCGGTTCGGGTCGTTGAACCTTCTGTTGAGGAAACAATCAGTATCTTAAAAGGATTGCAAAAACGCTACGAAGACTACCATCACGTCAAATATACCGATGAAGCAATCGAAGCTGCAGCTATTCTCTCAAATCGTTATGTTCAAGATCGTTTCTTACCAGATAAAGCGATTGACTTGCTTGATGAAACTGGCTCAAAGAAAAACTTAACGATTCAAATCGTTGATCCTAAAACCATTGATAAAAAACTTGAAGAAGCACAGGAACAAAAAATCCAAGCTTCTAAAGAAGAAGACTTTGAGAAAGCCGCTTATTATCGTGACCAAATCAGTAAATTAGAAAAGATGAAAGAACGTCAATTAACAGATGAAGAAACGCCTGTTATCACAGAAAAAGATATGGAAAAAATTGTGGAAGAACGTACGGGCATCCCCGTTGGCGATCTAAAAGAAAAAGAGCAAACACAATTGAAGAATCTTGCGACTGATCTAAAAGCACATGTGATTGGACAAGACGATGCCGTAGATCGTGTGGCAAAAGCTATTCGTCGTAATCGGGTTGGCTTGAGCAAGAAAAACCGCCTTATCGGATCATTTTTATTCGTAGGTCCAACTGGTGTCGGCAAAACTGAATTAGCCAAGCAACTGGCATTTGAATTATTCGGTTCCGAAGATTCAATGATTCGTTTTGATATGTCTGAATACATGGAAAAACACAGTGTATCTAAATTGATTGGTTCTCCTCCTGGCTATGTGGGCTATGAAGAGGCAGGTCAACTTACTGAAAAAGTACGTCGTAATCCTTATAGCTTGATTTTATTGGATGAAGTGGAAAAAGCACATCCTGATGTGTTACACATGTTCCTCCAAATTTTGGATGATGGCCGTTTGACTGACGCACAAGGTCGGACAGTAAGCTTTAAAGATACGATCATCATTATGACAAGTAATGCTGGTACAGGTAAAGTCGAAGCAAATGTCGGTTTTGGAGCAGCTCGTGAAGGGATTACTCGTTCTGTTTTAAACCAACTAAACAATTACTTCACACCTGAATTCTTGAACCGTTTCGATGGAATCATCGAATTTAGTGCGCTATCAAAAGAAAACTTAATGACCATCGTTACCTTGATGCTAGATGAAGTCAATGAAATGTTAGCAGCACAACAACTGCATATCGAAGTGCCGACAAATGTCAAAGAAAAACTTGTTGACTTAGGCTATGACCCAGCAATGGGCGCACGCCCTCTTCGTCGAACGATCCAAGAACAAATCGAAGATGGAATTGCTGAATTTTATTTAGACCATCCTTCAATCCATGAACTAAAAGCAAAATTGGATAAAGAAGAAAAAATTGTGATCACTTCTAAACCAGAACGTTTAGTCAAAGAAACGACAAACGAGCCAACAAACTAAACATCTGACAAAAACTTCGCTTTGCGACTGATAAAAAATGAAGCACCCATGAAAAAGCGACAGCTTTTCTCACGGGTGCTTCATTGCTCAAAGCGGATTTTTGATTGTTTTTTGACAAAAAGCAAAATACTGTTCTTTTCATTAGAAAAAAATTATAATGAAATTAAGTTGTATCTAAAATCTACATAAAAGAGGTGAGCGCCATGAAATTTGTCAATGTAACGAATAGTCATTCACGTTTGGTTTTAAACCAATTGGAAAATACAGATGCTCATATGGTGAAGGTTTACACTGCAGGCAATACAATGATTGTTTACACTGAAGCACCGGAACATAACGAGATTTTACTGATTAATGAAAAACGAAAAATACAACCCAAAGAAATTGAAGAAGTCAAAACGTACTTCCTCAATAAAATCCATGACGCCCTATATCAAGAAAACGAAATCCAAGTAATTGAATTAGATGATTTAGTTGAAATCTCGATTCCGAAACATCATCCCCACACTGAGGTTGCAATGTGATGATTACAAATAAACAAAAAAAAGAAACCTTTTTTAGAAGGATCGAAGGATAATGTTTGATTTTATCCTTGATCCAGCTCATTTATAGAGCTGGATCTTCTAAGATTGATTGGTTTCTTTTTTTGGTGTTTTTCCTAGCCGAACGATTGCTCTTACTTCGTTAACGATCGATTCATTATGCTCCCAACCTTCAACATCTAACAGCCTGCATAAACGCTGCATTTCTAACTTTTTTCTTGCTTTACGTTGTTTTCGTTGCTCCAGTGTTTCCATCCAACTCCCCCTTTTTTCTTTTTATATGTACACATCTTTATTTTAATTCATTTTATTTCAAAGAATTTACCAATTTTTTCTTTAAAATAAAAAAACTTTCCACCAAAATTGTTGGAAAGTTTTTTTTGCTTTTTTGGTAACCTGTAATCAATGAAATGAGGCTGCGATAGCCTCTAAGATTCGTTGACTTGCGTAACCATCTCCATAAGGATTTTTTGCTTGTGCCATCTTTTCATAAGCCTTTACATCAGTTAACAATTGTTTTGTCTCGTCATAAACTGTCTCTTCGTCTGTACCAACGAGTTTTAAAGTTCCGGCTTTTACACCTTCCGGTCGTTCAGTGGTATCACGTAAGACAAGAACCGGAACACCTAAAGAAGGTGCCTCTTCTTGAACTCCGCCTGAATCAGTTAATATAAGATAACTTTTGGCTGCACAATTGTGAAAATCAATGACATCTAATGGTTCGATCAGCTGAACATTCTCATATTGTCCTAAAATAGTATCAGCTAATTCTCGTACTTTAGGATTTTTATGCATCGGAAAAATAATGGATACATCAGAAAATTCTTCAGCAATCCTTCCTAATGCTTGAAAAACGTTCGCCATTGGCTCGCCTAGGTTCTCACGTCGATGCATTGTTACTAATAATTGTTTAGTGGAGCTGCTCGAAAGATGATCGCTTTTTTGATCCGCCACGATCGTGTACCTCATCGCATCGATCGCCGTATTGCCAGTAACGAAGATGTTTGCTTCATCGTGGTGCTCTCTTCTAAGATTATCAGCACTTTCATTGGTTGGCGCAAAGTAGAGATCCGCTAAAACATCTGTGGCTTGCCGATTGATTTCTTCAGGAAACGGTGACCATTTGTTCCAAGTTCGTAATCCTGCTTCGACATGTCTGACTTTAATTTGTTGATAAAATGCTGCGGTCGCTGCAGCAAATGTTGTGGTCGTATCTCCATGAACTAAGACGATATCAGGCTGTTCTGCTTGTAAGATTGGTTCTAATGATAAAAGAACTTTCGTTGTAATAGCGGTGAGTGTTTGATTGACACTCATCACATCTAGATCGTGATCAGGAGTAATTTCAAACACTTCTAACACTTGGTCTAACATTTCACGGTGCTGGCCTGTAACCGTCACGATTGATTCAAAGCGCTCATCTTTTTCCAGCGCTTTGATCAAAGGTGCCATTTTTATTGCTTCTGGACGTGTTCCAAAGACCGACATTACTTTAATCATCATTAAATTCCTCCGGATTATTTAGTTATTCTCTCCCGGCTATTTTCATAGTACTCCCAAAGCACCACCATGTGATGAGCGCTTTACATTAAACTTTTTAATTTGACATTTGGGTACTTGTCAGCAAACCAACGTTCAGCAAATTGGTTTTCGAACAAGAATAATGGCTGATCAAAACGGTCACGTGCCAAGATATTACGACTAGAACTCATCTTCTCATCTAAATCTTCGGGCTCGATCCAACGGGCAATTTTATGACCCATAGGAGACATAATCACTTCTGCATTGTATTCATTTAGCATCCGGTATTGGAATACTTCAAATTGAAGTTGTCCAACTGCGCCAATGATGTATTCTTCCGTCAAATAAGTTTTATAGAGTTGGATCGCACCTTCTTGGACTAACTGATAGATACCTTTATGGAATGATTTTTGTTTCATCACATTTTTAGCAGTGACTTTCATAAATAATTCCGGAGTAAAGGATGGTAACTCTTCATACGCCACCTTCAATTTCCCTTCATAAAGAGTATCGCCAATTTGATAATTTCCTGTATCATAGACCCCGATAATATCCCCTGCTACAGCATTCTCGACATTCTCTCTTGAGTCAGCCATAAACTGCGTCACATTACTTAACTTCAATTTTTTACCTGTTCGTTCTAATTGAACATCCATCCCACGTTCAAAAGTTCCAGAACAGATTCGCACAAAAGCAATCCGATCTCGGTGAGCTGGATTCATATTGGCTTGGATCTTAAAGACAAAACCTGAAAATTCTTCTTCATAAGGACTAACTTCTTGTCCTGATTGTGTTTGATGTCCGTAAGGTGAAGGGGCTAATTCCACGAAGGTTTCTAAAAATGTTTGCACACCAAAATTTGTTAACGCTGAACCAAAGAAGACCGGTGTCTGATCTCCCCGAGCAATTTTTTCTTCATTAAAAGAATCTCCTGCTTCTTTCAACAATTCTACTTCTTCAAGAACTTGTTCATACAATGAATTTTCCGTCAAAGGATGGCCTTCTGGCAGCAATCCTTCTTCATCCAAGGCAACAAGGCGCTCATCATTATAGTTTTCTGGACGATAAAACTCAATACGATTATGGTGGATATCATAGAGTCCTTCTAAGCCTTTCCCCATACCAATCGGCCAATTCATTGGATAAGACTCGATATCGAGCAACTCTTCCAATTCTTCTAAAAGTTCTAATGGTTCGCGACCATCTCGATCTAACTTATTGATAAAGGTAAAAATAGGGATTCCTCTTTTTTTAACGACTTGGAATAATTTTTTTGTTTGAGCTTCAATCCCTTTGGCACTATCGATGACCATAACCGCACTATCGACAGCCATCAATGTCCGATACGTATCTTCAGAAAAATCTTCATGCCCTGGGGTATCTAAGATATTGACTCTTTTACCATGATAATCAAACTGCATCACAGAACTGGTAACTGAGATTCCACGTTGCTTCTCAATTTCCATCCAGTCAGATTTTGCAAAGTTACCAGTCTTTTTCCCTTTGACAGTTCCTGCCTGACGTATTGCGCCACCAAATAAAAGCAATTGTTCAGTAATCGTTGTTTTACCAGCATCCGGATGGGAAATAATCGCAAACGTGCGTCGGTTATCTACTTGTTGTTTTAAGTTAGGGTTATTCATGTTTTACTCCATTTCTGTTACATCATTATCATCTTATTCGTCATCCTGTTCGAGGAATGATCGAACTAGCTATCTCAACTTACCAAGTATATCATGGAAACTATCAAAAAATAAACACTTGTTATGAGTCTTCTCTCTTTCTCTGTTGAATATCATATAAACGACTTTTTCAATAGGAGAAAATAAAGCTTTTCCTGCTACTATAACAACTGAAAACAGATTAAACGAAAAAAGTTGAACTTGGAACAGGCTTTTGTTCCAAGTTCAACTGTCTATTTCAATCATCTACAGACAAACGATTATTTATTTTACCTTGTGTTTTTCATCAGATTACTTGCCTAATTTATTTTAACTCCTCTTAGATTCCTTTCGACCTTTCAATAGGAACAAGCTAACGAATACCACTAATAAAATTGTATATCCTAATTTTTGAATAACTTGGTTATTTTTTTCACCTGTTTTTGGTAATAAACCTTCCTTACCGGTCTCTTCACTAATAGAAGATTTACCTATTTCATTGTTGCCCTCTTGTGTATTTTTACCTTGCTCTGCTTTATTATTGATGTTTTTATCTTCCTCAGAGGATGATGCAGTTTCTTTATTCTCTAATTGTTCGATGGCCTGCACCAAATCGTTCATCACTAGTTCGACTTCAGCTTGCGTAGTATTTGAATCAGCTAACACTGCTTGCGCTGCTTCCAGCGCTTTGCGGAACACTTGCCAACTTTCCTCTGTATAACTACTTGCAACTCGGCTTTGGTTTTCTTCGACCAATTTTTTTAATGCTGTTTTGTCTACTTTAGTTACTTCTTGCAGTTGCTCGACGGCTTTTCTCACTGCTTGAACTGCATCGTCTACTTCGGCTTGCGTTGCTTTTGGATCTGTTAACACCGCTTGGGCTAATTCCATTGCCTTAGTGAAGACTTTCCAACTTTCTTTTGTATAGTCGCTTTCGTTTCGGTTTTGGTTTTCTTCGACCAATTTTTCTAATGCTGTTTTGTCTACCTTAGTTACTTCTTGCAGTTGCTCGATGGCTTTTCTCACTGCTTGAACTGCTTCATCTACTTCGGCTTGCGTTGCTTTTGGATCTGTTAACACCGCTTGGGCTAATTCCATTGCCTTAGTGAAGACTTTCCAACTTTCTTTTGTATAGTCGCTTTCGTTTCGGTTTTGATTTTCTTCGACTATTTTTTCTAATGCCGTTTTATCTACTTCTGAAGGAACTTTGATAGTAATTGATCTCGAACTTCCTTTTAACCCTTTGCTATCAAATAGAAATGCTCCTGAATCCATGGTAATTTCGGACTCTTTTTCGATAACCTCAATGATCTCTTTCTCAATCGAAAATTCAATCACCTTATTATTTTGAACAGGATTCGCAATTGACAGTCGATAAGTATCATTACTCAATTTTTCTGCAATAATGGATGCAGGTTCAGATACGTGAACAAAAGCTGCCTGTTGATTTCCACTCCAAGCATTCAACATGAGATAGTCTTTTGTCTCAATCGCTTGGATTTCTGGTGTGTTTGCTAACACATTATAGCTTTTATGTTGCGCCATTTCTGCCATTTCTTCTGCTGTCTTTCCAGCAACAGTCAAATACTCATAAGTATCATTTTGAGCGTTACTTCCATGATTTTTGATGATTTTTACAAATTCTTTTGTATATGATTGATCATTGACAAAATATTCGTTGATATCCAAATATTTGCCAGATCGAATTTCTTTTTGAACGTCAACGTTCGACATGGTATTTGGAAAAATGTAACCTAAATTATTGAGTGGATTTGTCGAAGTAAGATTGATCCAAGTAGAATCAGCTGTTTTCTTTTGGATAATTTGCATGTTACTTGAATCCATCATTCGATTATCAAGGATCGTCTCAATTGTCGCATTCGTTGTTCCGCTGATTCCACTGCCTAAATTAATCAATTTATCTTCTAACAAAAACCATGATTTCTTTGCTACCAAATCCATATTTTCATTTTTCTTATCTAAAAACATTCCGACTGCAGCTACTTTGCCATTATTCGATCCTCCCACCCAAGACTGAGGACTCTTTTTACCAGTAGAAGCACCTTCTGCTAACACTTTTGTGTCTATAGTGGTACCTGGTAAGCGATAAGAATCAATAGTGACCCAATAACCTTCATCAAATTGAGCGAGGTCACCGTTATAAAGATAAACCATCCCATCGGCCGTATGCCATCCTTTTTTATTTTCAGTATTTCCAAATTCATAATTTCCAATACGACTAGAGTACATACTTATTCCGAGACTATAACTCTCGTTTTTTTGAAACACCCGATCCATTGAACCATAAACATTCACGAGATTTCGTTCTTCTTTACTAGTTATCGAAGGCTCATTCATGATTTTCTTAAGATCAATCAACGCTTCAAAGTCTCTTGGATTTTCAAAAAAATCATAAAAATAACTACTATGCTCAAGCCATGCTTTAATAGACGAATCAATTTTCTTGCGTAAAATTTCTGGCGAAAATTTCGCTACTAATGTAAGATTGGCGATTGTTTCCTTTCCAGATTCAAATTCAGAGGTAAAGGGATTCGTCCCAGGAGCTCTAGAAATACTTCGTCCTGATACCATTGAGGGCATTTTTCCATTTACCATCAATTGTAAATAACCTTTATCGGTTACTTGAAACAAGTTATTTATATTGTCATCTTTGATTTCCCAATGTGTCCCTTGCAAAATCGTTTGAACCCGTCCAAAGCCTTTCAGCAATTCATTTCCATAACTTCCGTTATATGGGAAATGACTATGTTGGATTAATGAGCCGTCTGAATATAAGCCATCTCCTCCTGTCACCATTTTTAAAACGGATGGAACAGCGCTTTGAACTGCCTCTACTCGGGAATCATTTTCTAATAAAATGGCTGTTCCTAAGACGGTAATAGATATATCTGTTAAGTTCGCTCCTGTAGCCGTATAGCTAGGCCATTGAACTTTAGGATCTTGCGCATAGTGGTTTAAAGGTTCAACAAATTTAGTTAAGATTGCATCATCTTTTTCGATTAAATCATCATGTAATAAAATCAGTGTGTCTGTTAATGGCTGTGCTGATCCAATTTGCCAATCCCACCAATTCCCACTCCAGTAAGTTCCATTGTAGTTTTTGGTTTCAATCATAAAATCAATTGCTTTCAAAATTTGCGTAAAAACCTCTTGATTCTTATGTAATGAACTCGAAGGATCATAATAACCTAATGTCAATTTTTTGATGTTGGTAAATTGAGTGGTATAGTCTGCTGATAATGTGTCTGAACTTTTTTTCTCCCACAAATAAGTTCTATTTTCTGACTTATTAAGTGTTTGCCATAATTCTAAACTATCTTTGGCTATTCTCGCTCGATATTTTTTTACGTCCGAATCCTGATCAAATTCTTCATGATCTTCTTTAGATCCTAGAAAGCGTGCTTTCCATTTCTCACGCATTTCACGATACTCTGCTTTTTCTTGAATAACCGTAACTGGAATCGTATCACTTAAATCCGTATTTTTGATTCTCACAGTCACCTTTGCTTCTCCGGTTTTGAGTGCTTTCATTCTTCCTTGACTGTCTACATTGACAATACTAGGATCACTACTGCTCCACTCAATTTGTTTTTCAGGAACTTGGACGCCTGTTGGTGTTAATATGTAAGTTAATTGTTTGGATCTTTTCTCGCTGATTTCGGCTGAATCAATCGAAAACTTTATCCCATCAGGTAAACGTGCTTGACGATAAGCTTCCATTGAAATAATGCTCGAACCATAATATTGACCATTCGTGTGCTTCCACATTTTTAGTTGTTGGTATTTAATATATCGAGCTGTTACATTCGCTACTTCAATATATTTTTTTGCTTCTTTCCCGCCACTTCCACGCTCCTCCTTATAGATGGATTGATAATTTTGATTGTCGTTAGAAACTAATACCTCATATTCTGGACTCTCCGCATGAAAGTGTAAAACCACCTGACCAATTGTTTTTTCTTCTCCAATATCAACAGTCAGCCACTGATTATCTGTTTTATCCGCTGACCATCTCGTCGATACATCCCCATCAACCGCTTTTTCACCTACAAATTGCGGATATTTCCAATTATCTCCTTGTTTCCCACCTTCTACTCCTGAGTAGGTAACATTCTTTTGAAACAAAAAATCTTCAGTATCTTCAGCACAAACGATTGGACTGTAAAAAGATGTAACAACAAGCGCCAATCCTGTTAAAGCAAAAATGATTGCCTTCTTCATTAAAAAATTCCTCCTTTAGTTAAATAGAATAGTCGATAAAAAATTTTAAGTCGTGAGGCAAAATGAATGATCATCAATTTTTTATCCATTCTTTGCAACTTTTGTACATACTACTTTTACTTGAGAGAACTACCTAATATTTGTTCTTAGTTTTTTAGTTTCAATTGAGATAAATCATTGGAAGAATCGCTCATATCTGCTTATTCGTAAAATATTTAAAATCTGTCTTTCTACTAAAAACACTACTTTACATTTTTCCCACCTCCTCACTGATTCACTTAAACATATAAAAAAATAGGCATGAAAAAACGACGGAAGACTCCGTACGTGTTTTCCATGCCTAGTATAACCTAGTCACATGAAACTTGTGTTTGCGTTTTCATAATACTCTAGCAAAAATTTATTGTCAACCAACAAAACATTTAAATATACTGGTTATATTATGTATAAGTTAACTGGGAGCATAGGATCTTATTGTATGTTTTAGTAATCTTTACAAAAGGGTAAAGCTCTGCCTCTCTTGCTTCTGACTACCCCTCAACTTAGGGAACCACACTGATTTACGTATCAACTTTGAAAAAAAGAAAAAAACATCCTTGCACAAAATCTCTTCTGTACAAGGATGAAACATATCTTATCTTCTCGGCTCATTTTCATCAAAATCTTTATAAAATAAACGACGGTCCTCATCTGGTTCCACAATTTCTTCTTTAGGATCATGGAACACCACGCGAATTTTTAAAATTCTAGAACCTTCCATTTCTTCAGAAGTCAAAGTAATGTTATCTACATCAAACGATAATTTTTCTCCCTCATCAGGGATCATGCCCAAAGCAGTGATTAAATAGCCTGCCATCGTGTCAACATCGCTCATGTGTAAGTTACTGTCAAATACTTCGTTGAACTCATCGATCAACATTCGTCCTTGGATCACGTATTCATGTTCAGCAACCTTTTCATATAATTTTTCGACTTCATCTGATTCATCATCAATTTCACCGACGATTTCTTCTAGTAAATCTTCTAAAGTCGCTAAACCAACGACTCCACCATATTCATCCAGTAAAATAGCCATCTGGTTTTGAGTTTTTTTCATTTCGTACAAGAGATCATCAATGAATATTGTCTCTGGTACAAATAAAGGTTCTTGCATGATTTTTTGAATATTTAAATGTTCAAAGCCAAATTTATGAGCAGCTTTCAATAAGTTTTTCGTATGAAGAATCCCAACAACTTTGTCTTTGTCTTCATTATAGACCGGAATCCTTGAATAATTTTCTGATAAAACTTCATTGACATTCTCTTCAACGGAGTCATTGATATCGATCATAAAAGCATCTGTTCGAGGAACCATTACTTCCCTAGCTACTTTGGTATCTAAAGAAAAAACACCTTGCAGCATTTCTAACTCTTCATTATCAAGTACACCTTCAGTTTCCAACATATACCGCATTTCATCTCTCGTCATTTTTGAATCTTCATCATCAAAAGTCATTGGTGTGACACGAGCTAGTAAACTAGTCGATGCAGATAATAACCAGACGAAAGGTTTGGCAACCACACCGATCAGACGGATAATTCCTGAAGTAAAGTTGGCTACTTCTTCTGATTTGTTCAAGGCGATTCGTTTAGGATACAATTCACCAAAAACAATCGATACGTAGGTCAAAATAGCTAAAACAATAATATTGGCAATATTTCTTGCTGCTACACTACCACCTAATAATGGTGCTAATTTTTCTGATAATGTATTGGCTAACGAAGCACCGGATAGGATATTGACTAACGTGATTCCTACCTGGATCGTTGACAGAAAGTTATTTGGGTTCTGCAATATTTTTAAAAGCTTTTGAGATTTAACATCTCCTTCTTCCGCTTTTTGCTCGACTCGATTTTTGTTGATCGAAACAACAGCAATCTCGGAAGCAGCTAAAAAAGCATTGATCAAAGTTAAAATGATCAGTAATAAAATTTGCGCTAACAGCGACTGACTCTCAGGGTCAGCATTCATAATCGCATTCTCTCCTTATATTTTTTAATTTTTTTGTTTACGATAGAAAAAAAGCGTGACTATAAAGATAGCCACGCTAAAATGTTATCACAAAGAATTTTTCTTTGCAATAAAAACAACTATGAAGCAATTAGTCGGAATTGCTGATACGTTATTCCAATGTCGTTGCAATTTTTTTCTTTTTTTCATTTTGCTGGTCTTCTTTAACAATTTTGATGACATAAGAAATAATCGTCTTACAAATGGCATAAAACGGTACACCTAAGAAAATCCCGATCAAACCAGCAATGTTTCCTGCTACTAATAACACAATGATGATCGTTAGCGGATGGATTTTTAATGATTTTCCGATGACATTTGGATAAATCACATTTCCATCCAATTGTTGAACGATCAAGACAACGACACAACAAAGCAGTGCTTTAACAGGATCATTGAATACTGTCACTAAAAATGCTGGAGCTAAGCCTAGGTAAGGACCTAGATAAGGAATCAAATTAGTCAAACCAGCGATGACGCCAAATAAAAAGGCATAATTGACCCCTAGAATCAGATACCCCAAAAAAGTAAATGTTCCGACAAAAAGACATTCAATCGCTTGACCACTAATGTAGTTAGCTAATGTTTTGTTCAATTGACCAAGTAATTCAACAATTTGATCTCTTCTCTTTTCAGGAAAGAATTTCTTGACTGTCGGAACCATTTTTTCTCCATCTTTCAACATATAAAACAAAATAAATGGAGCTGTGATGATCACGATTGTAGCAGAAGCGATCGTACCGACAAGCGATCCTAAGCTGTTTGAAATCCCGCTGAGGAACTGTTGGATAATCTTAGCATAAGAAATATCTAATTGATTCAAATAATGATTGATATCTACCTCTTTGAAGATCGGTAGTTGGGCCATATTATTTAACCAAGTCTCTACACGACTAATAAAGTCAGGAATATTCGATGCGATGGATGAAATTTGTTGGATCAAGCTAGGAATCACGCTGAGCAAAATCCAGATGATCGCTGCGACAAGCAAAAGTAATACGATTGCTACCGCCCAAATGCGTTTGATTTTGATTTTCATCAATAGTTTGACAATAGGATTCAACAAATAATACAAAAATCCAGCAATCAAGACTGGTGCGAATAATGTTGAGAAAAACGTTCCAATTGGTTGAAAGATAAAATTGATTTTTGAAGAAACCAAGATCAACGTGGCGATAATGAGTAATTCGCAAGACCAAAACATCAATTTTGATTGTTTCAATTTTTCAAACAATATACTTCCTCCTTTCGTCTTTTTTACTAGTATATATTATTTGTGTGAAAATTTCTTTTATTCTTACTGATATTTGTTTTTTTATCCACTTTTCATTTTATTTTCTTTACAGTATACTAAACGAATGAAAGGTGAGTTTCGGATGAAAGTCGTTCAAACAAAAGATACATTAAGTGATATTTACCTTGATGCCGTTCGTATTAGAAACCAAGTTTTTGTCAAAGAACAAGGCGTTCCTATAACTAGAGAAATTGATCAAAATGAAGCACATTGCATCCACTTTGTTCTTTATTCAGACCAAAATCTACCTTGTGGGACCGTTCGGCTATTACCATTAGAAAATGGAAAAATGAAGTTACAACGAATGGCGATTCTTGCAGATTATCGTCATCAAGGATTAGGTCAAATTTTAGTAGCTGAAGCTGAAGCTTTCGCCAAAAGTCAAGGATATAATACGATTTTGCTAGGCGCCCAAGCAACAGCTGAGAATTTCTATAAAAAATTAGGATTCACTGCTTATGGAGAACCATTTGAAGATGCTGGTATTGCTCATATTGCAATGAAAAAAGTCTTTTAATTATTGACAGGCTATCAAAGCAAGGATCATCCCTTGTCCTTTTTCTTCCATCATCAGTGTCTATGTTGAAGAACCCATAGCAAAAAAGCAGTAAGCGCAAAACTTTTGCGCTTACTGCTTTTTTTGTTTACTTGCGCGACAATTGCTTGTAACGGTTATACCAAATATCAATATAGCCTTCGGAGAAAGGGCCCTCACCATTATTGATCCAGTCAACCAAGATCTTCACGTTTTCTTTTAGGATGAAGTCGATATCATTCGGATAATTCATCATTTGGCTATGCATCTCATATTCATCGACATCTAGTAATCGTTTCTCTCCATCAGGAAAAACTTTGATATCTAAATCATAATCAATATACTTCAATGCCTCATCGTCCAGCAAAAAAGGTGAAGCTAGATTACAATAATAGGAAACCCCCTTTTCTCGAATCATTGCTATTACATTGAACCAGTATTTTTTGTGAAAATACACAATTGCTGGTTCTCGAGTCACCCAACGACGTCCATCAGACTCTGTAACTAGAGTATGATCATTGACACCGATCATCGAATGCTCACTTGTTTTTAATACCATGGTATCACGCCACGTTCGATGCAATTTGCCGTCATGTTTGTAACTTTGGATCGTTACAAACTCACCTTCTTTTGGGACTCCCATAGCAACCCTTCCTTACGCAGCATCTCATGCTTTGTGTTTGGGTGTTCATTACACCGACATCGTAATTATTATATCAATAAAAAAGAGCTTTGCCTAGAAAGGATTACTATTGTTTCGATTTTTCTCTAATTGTTCGTTTAATTTTACCTGTACTTTTGGAAAAGCCACGTTATCGAAGTCTTCTGGTAATAACCATTGTGTTATTTCAGTTTTAGGAAATTTGTCATTTGATTGAGAAGGTATTCGACCGTAAAATAGTAATACGTGCCATTTCAAATGGCTAAAGATATGCGTTACCTCTCCCAAATGCCGCTTTTGCCAAATCAATTGTTCTTTAAAATGAAAGGGTAGCTCTGTTTCTTCTTCTGCAACTTTGTCTTGATCGAATAAGCTTGGTTCATGAGATTGAGCCCATTCAGCTTGCAACCATTCGTATTTCTCTTTTGTGACTTCGACCATCGGGAACGTCCACATGTTTGCTAATAACCTTTGCGTATGTCGTTCCTCAAAATAATAGGCTCCCGCCTCATTTTGAATCGCTGCACACACATAATAGACATCTTTTGGTTTGGCTTTCTTTGTTTTTACTGGAAACGAGGTTTGCTCATTTTTTTTGTAAGCTAAGCAAAATGATTGGATCGGACATGATTCACAATTAGGTGAAGTAGGTGTACAAATGGCCGATCCTAGATCCATCATTGCTTGGTTAAACTCACCAGGATGCTTTTCATCAATGATCTTACGCATCGCCTCATCAAAAATTTTCCGACTAGAAGCTTTGGCGATGTCAGCTTCAATACAAAATAAGCGACTCACGACTCTCATGACATTCCCGTCGATTGCTGGTTCTGGCAAACCAAAAGCAATACTTGAAATAGCGCCTGTAGTATAAGGGCCAATCCCTTTCAATGAACTGATTTCTTCTGGTGTTTGCGGCATACGTCCATCAAATTCTGTCATGATCTGTTGGGCAGCAGCTTGGATATTTCGAACGCGAGAATAATACCCCAATCCTTCCCAAGCCTTTAAAAGTTTTTCTTCTGGTGCCGCAGCTAACGCTTCAATCGTCGGAAACCATTCCATAAAGCGATAAAAATAAGCAATTACCGTATCTACACGGGTTTGTTGAAGCATGATTTCAGAAATCCAGATACGATAAGGATCACGATCATAGCGCCAAGGTAGATTGCGTTTTTCTTTTTCGTACCAGCCAACAAATTGCGTTTGAAACTGTGCGATTTCCTCTTCCGTCCATTTTTCCCATTCTTTATTCACTTGCTTCTTCCTTTTCTACGATAAATCGTTGGATCATTTCTAAATCAAATCCTTTTTGATATAAGCTTTGTTTGATTTTTAAATTACGTTTTTTCGGTTCAAATCTCTCATTTTTACGCCATAACTTGTCTCCTTGTGAAACTAATGCTTCATATTCAGCGTCTTCATCCGTTTCTTGTGGTAAATGGGCGATGGCTTGTTGGATCGCCTCTTGGGTGAATCCCTTTGTCATCAAGTTTTGTTGAATTTTTCTAAAAAGTTCTTTATGACTTTTCCCATGATTTTTATTGAATAATTTTTCTGCCGTTTGCGATGCTATCGCTATTTGTTCTTCTTCTGGATATTGCAACAGTGCCTGCTCGATGATTTCCGGTTTCAAACCCTTTTGTTGTAATTGCTGAGCTATTTTTTTTGGTCCTTTGTCACTTAGTCGTACATTTGTCCGCACGTAGCTTTCACCATAGACGAGGTCATTGATCAAATCTAATTCCTTTAAACGATCCACGATCTTATTACGGTCAGCTAGTTCAATCTCTTTTTCTTTCAAATAAGTTCTAATTTCTTTTTCCGAACGCAATTGATAACTTAGATAATTGAGCGCTTGTTGGAGACCAAAGTCAAACCCACTACTTTTCTTGATTTCCTCAATTGTTTCTTCTGTTAATTCTTGTCCCTTTAACAAGCGGTAACGCACCAAGATATCTTCTGAAACCTTCAAAGAATCTCCTTCAGATAATTCGACTTGATAAAATGGACCTTTGCCTTTACTGATCCTAGTAACTGTTATCATTGAGTTACCTCCTCGAACGTATATTCTTATCATAACATAGAAAATCCCCATCGCTATTAATAATATGTTAGAATAAAACCACACTATTAGAAAAAAGGAAGATACTTATGACAGAAACCATTGTCAAAAACGGCCAAACCATCCCTTTAAAAATCAAACGACTGGGTATCAACGGTGAAGGGATCGGTTATTTCAAACGTTTGATCATCTTTGTCCCTTATGCACTGCCCAAAGAAGAAGTTCTTGTCAAGATCACGAAAGCAACACCTCGCTATGCGGAAGCTCGGTTAATCAAAGTCAAAAAGCAAAGCAAGGATCGAGTGGTGGCGCCTTGTCCAGTGTATTATGAATGTGGTGGCTGTCAGCTTCAACATTTAGCATATCAGGCGCAACTTGATTTCAAAAAAGATTTGCTTATGCAAGCGCTAGAAAAATTCAAACCGGCTGGCTTTCGTTCTTACAAATTACGTCCAACGATTGGCATGGAAGAACCATGGCATTACCGAAACAAAGCACAATTCCAATTAAGAAAAAATAAGAAAACACAACAAATCGAAGCTGGGCTATATCAAGCAAATTCCCATGAACTTGTGCCATTAATCGATTGCTTAGTTCAAGAACCACAGACACAGAAAGTGATGAATACGGTCGTCGAGTTATTGAATAAGTATGACCTTCCTATCTATGATGAACGGAGCAACAGTGGCATTTTTCGGACGATCATGGTACGTGTTGGAATAAAAACGGGTGAATTACAAGTTGTATTTATTACTCGTAGTCAAAAATTTCCACAAAAAAATGCAATCATCCGTGACATTAACCAACAATTGCCAGAGGTTGTTTCAATCATGCAAAATGTTCAACCTGCTAAAACTTCTCTCGTAATGGGCGATGAAACAATCCACCTTTGGGGAAAAGATGCTATTGAAGAACATCTCAATGAAGTTACTTTTGATCTCTCACCACGAGCTTTTTTCCAGTTGAATCCGCAACAAACAGAAGTCCTTTATAATGAAGGAATCAAAGCACTCGCGATCCAACCAAATGAAACGATCGTAGATGCTTACTGTGGTGTGGGAACGATTGGTTTAAGTGTAGCAAAACAAGCGAGAGAAATCCGTGGAATGGATGTGATTCCTCAGGCTATTGATGATGCACGTAAAAACGCTCAACGTTTAGGGTATACTAATACCCATTATGAAGTTGGAACTGCTGAAGAATTATTACCAAAATGGCTTGAAGAAGGATTTGAACCAGATGGGATCATTGTCGATCCCCCTCGTACAGGGCTTGATCCCCAGTTGATTCAATCGATCCTCAACTATCCGCCAACGAAATTAGTATATATTTCCTGCAACGTCTCAACCTTAGCACGAGATCTGGGACAATTAAGTAAGAAATTCAAAGTGGAATATTTGCAGTCAGTGGATATGTTTCCCCAAACGGCTCGATGTGAAGTCGTTGTAAAATTGACTAGAAGATCAAGTGTTACCAGCAAAAACTAGCTGAACTTTTTTCGGTACTTTTTCTGCTCGTCTGACTTAACTCAACCTAAGTAAATAAAAAACATCCAAAACACAGCTCTGTGTTTTGGATGTTTTTGTTATGCAATAGTTCATGATTGTCCACTTTTTTAACTCTTACTAATTCAATTTATCCACTAAATATTTACTTTTTGATACTTTTTAACGCACGAAACAATGTCTGGGATTGTCCTTTGAATGACATGACTTGTTCAAATATATCTTCCCCATCATTCAGCATCTTTACGGTGGTCCACCCTAGTGATTCGGTGATGGCACTTGCAACAGTGGCATTGATCGCTGCCCCTGTAACAGTTCCAACTGCTGGTACAAATTTGACAATATTTCCGACAGTACTTCTTCCTAAACTGACTACTACAAGTTCTTTAGAAACACTTTTCCCTAAACTTTCTGACCAAGATTGTCCAAAAAGTTTATGTAGCCGAGCCATCATAGTCAATTGAACTGGAACTAATAAAAACGCATCTGAAAAAGGGATCGGAGAGCAACCGATGATTGCAGCTGTTAACGAAGCCGCGTGAATGATCCTATGACTTTTTTTGCGTGTCGTTTCATCGACTCCTTTTAAGAAATCTTTAAATACATGATCAAATTTTTCTTGATTTTTTGCAAGGATTTTTTCTGCTACGATTTTCGATTGGTCATAAGCATTAAGGATCACTCTAGCTGATTTTTGTGGCATTTTTTTTAACACTTCAGCAAAGAAAGAGTCGAACTCTTGCTGGTCAAGTGTTTCTTTAGCAAGTGGTGCAACATGATTAGTTTCATCGCTTGTATCTTGCGTATTCTTCTTAAAAAATCTCATCATACTTTTCCCCCTACTAAAAACTACCAATACTCCATTTAATGAAGTATTGTTGTAGCTCTATCATACATTAAACCTTTCCTTAACCAAAATTATTCACTCATGAACAAAAGAAGGTTGAAACAACAATGTTTAGCATCAAGAATTTAGAACGAATTTCCGAAAACTGCTTCTCAAATTTAAAGATGAAAATCTCGAAACAGCTTCTCATGTTTTGAAAAATTCAGGCTTATTTCGAGGAGCTGATGATTGAACACCATTTACACATTTTTAGAAATAAAGAGACTGAAGCAAGTTTTGCCTCAGTCTCCTACACTTGTCTTTGAATAATTGGTATTTCTAGCACATATTCGCTGAAATTGAACCCAAAAGATTCTTATGCTTTATTATTGAATATTCGCATCAATTACTTGATAAAAAGCATTGGTTGTATCACTAATATTCCATACAGCCAAGATCACGTGATAGCCTTTACGATCTTTTGGAATATTGATTGTTTGTTTGACAGTTTGTGGCGGTCTTGCACCTTTGTCATCAATTTTTGATATCAATTCAAAATCACTGATTTTCAATGGTGCATTAGGATTCCAGCCAGTTTTAGTGATATAGTAATCCCAAGTACTTGTACTATGCTGCGCAGTTAAAAACCAAGTAATATTCAAGTTGCCAGTATTGATGATATTTTTATGCCATCTAGTTGCTGTTTGCTCATCTAGTGGCTCAAATCCAGTAACCCCAGCACTTGCTATTTTCCCATCGATAAAGGTATTTTTTGGTGCTTCAATACTTTGTGGCTCCCACTCTGCTCGTCCAACATTTTGGTTCAAATTACCAGCTGCTGCAGTTCCGAAATAAGCACGACTTCCAGGTGAGGTAATATAGCCATGAGCATAGCCAGATGCACCAAATCCAAACAAACCTAACATAACAACGCCAACAAACATTAAGATATTAACCTTTTTCATGATGAACCTCCCATTCATTGATAGGTTCATTGTAAGCGATTTTAATAAAAGAATTAAACATTATGCTTTTATAACTTTTAATAGATTCTTACCCATAAAGCTTCTGTAATATCTGGTTCCCATCCCTCAGTAGCTGGATGTGGTTGAATACAACGATAACGATGTCCCTTATAGGTAACGATATCGCCTATTTTATATGATTTTCCGATAACCCAAGTATCACCTTGCGTACTTTCACTTGTGGTTTTCACTGAGATTGCTTGGCTAAAGTCAGAGGTTCCTGCAGCGTTAACTGCTTTAACTTTATAGCTGTAGGTTGTATTTGCTTGTAAATTTTGATCTTTAAATGTATTCGTTGCACTTGTAGCGATGCGAATATTGTTTCGATAAACTTCATAATGAGTGACTTTTTCTTTTGAAGCATTATTAGTCCAGTTTAAAGTCACTGAATTTTGCGTAACATTACTACTAGTTAAATTTACCGGAATTGATGGTTTAGTTAGCGTTTCTACTGGGTCATTTTCTCCACCAGTCGTTCCATCAGTGAATTGTTGGGCAACAGTTAAGAACTCATATTGATTTTTGACTTGACCTTGACCACCATCGACCATGGCATCACAGTTCATTGACCAATAAGAAACCATCCCGAGTTTTCTTGATTTTGCATGTTGGACGATTTTATTGAACATATCAGTTGTAAAGTATGGATGTGTGTCTCCTTCAAATCCAACGGAAGGGGTTGTTCCTAATTTAGCATAAGCTTGAGCATCAGTTAACGTTTTGTTCGCATAACGTTTGTAGTAATCTTGTAATTGTTTTTTCGTATTGTCCACTGCATCTAGTGAACTTTGCGCATAATCGGGAACAACGCTACCGTAACACATCGTCATGATATTAACAGTAGTTAGATCAACACCTGCCTCAAGATAGGCTTGCAAGACAGATAAACCTGTAGATACCAATCCAAAGTCCATCACTGGTAATGTAAGGGTCACACTAACACCTGTTTCATCTTGGACTTTTTTAATCGCTTTAGCATTAGCTAAATTATGCGCATAATTCATTGCCCCAGCTTCTACGTCGAAATCAACACGAGTTAATCCATAACCATCAATAATTTCTTTATAAGCATTTGCTAAAATGGTTGAATCTTGTGTTGTTTCCCAAAATGCGCCAGAATTTAGACCACCAAATGATACAGCAACATCGCCACCAACTTCTCTTAATTCGCGAATGGATTTTTTGATTCCTTCATATTGCCATTGATCGCTATCACTTTCGCTTAAGCCTCCAAATCCACCCCAGGCCCAGTCGATCTTACCATTTTTAATACCTCTTGATTGCATGAATCCTAAATTGAAGAATTTTTGTCCAGTGCTTTTTACCACTGCAGCTAAATTAAGCGCTCCGTTATTTGATAGATTGCTGCCTGAAACATATGCCGTCATATCGACAAATGGTGCTACTACTTGATCCGCCCATTTGATCCCTTGACCAACGCCAAAACCAGCTTGCTTGTTCGTACTTTGTTCTGTCGCAAATGCCTCTTCCATGTTCAATAATAATGGCGCAATCATCAGACTACAAAGAGTTGCTCCCGCTAACATTTTTTTGATTCTTTTATTTCCCATATCTTCTTCTCCTTTCGTGATCAGTGCTATTATCATCTGTTTTGTAATCGATTACATATATTATCTTATCAGATAAATAACATCAAAAATAACAATAAATTTGACAATTAACGTTATTTAATCTAATTGACTGTTTTCTTTAATAATGTTCGGAGTTACAACATTACAACGACAATTCTTTTCTTTATTCAATAAGAGATAGGGGTTAATATTCTAATATAATAACTGATTTAAAATAACTAAACCAAAAGTATAATCTTCCAAATAAAATTCAAGTATGTTTAAAACGTTCATGGTAAACTAGAATTATAGAAAGGAGTTAAAACAATATGGCTATACTGAAAGATTATCGTTTTTGGGTTTGTACTGTTGGCATAGTGATTTTAGGTTTCTTATCGGGGATACTAAGTGGTAATCCAGGTAGTTATTATTATTCACTTGAGCTACCTCCTTTTGCACCACCTAGTTGGATCTTTGGTCCTATGTGGACAGTGCTATATATTTTAATGGGAATTTCGTTATATTTACTATTGGTAATGAAAAACAAAAGGGTCAAACAAAAATTAATTACATTATTTGTTATTCAATTTGTATGTAATTTTATCTGGTCTGCTTTGTTTTTCAACTTGCAAAACACCTTAATTGCTGCACTAGATATTACTTTATTATTGATCCTTCTCTCCATACTGCTTTATCAACTATGGAACCACTATCGCTTAGTGATGTGGTTACTGGTACCATATTATCTCTGGGTATTATTTGCTACGCTTCTCAACTATTCTATTTTATTTTTAAACTAGTAAAAAAAGCATCCGCACAGTCGGTTATGACTGTTGCGAATGCTTTTTTTACTTAATATCCATTTCCATAATTATATCCTTGTTCATTGTTTTCTTGTTGGTAAGTTTGTTCATTGTTTTGGTTGTAATTCTGATTGTAGTTCTGATTGCCGTACTGATCATAATTTTGATCGGCGCTTTGATTGTATTCTTGATTATACTCGTTGTACTGATTTGTTGTTTGCGAATTTCCTGAATAAGTTGAATTATTCTCACTTGTCGCAGTCTCGTTCGAATCTTCAGCGGATTGCGAGTCATTGTAGAACATGATAGAAGCATTGTCATTTTTTAAATTAGGTAATGTCTTACTTGGTTTGATGTTTAATTGTTTTTTTAATTCGTTTTGGATACTTAATAAATCATTTTCACCTAAAATTTGATAGTAAATACTATCAATGGTTGCATCTTTACCTTGCAATTGATCTTGTTTGATCGTTTCAAATGCTGGTGTGTAATTAGTTGCTACATCTAGCATATCATCCCAATCTAGGTCAGTTGTGACATTTTTTTCGACCGCTTTTAAAATTTTCCGATAATTGCTGACACCATCTAAACTCAATACTTTATTAACAATTTTGGTAACGACTTCACGCTGTCGTGCTTGACGTCCGATATCCCCCTTAGGATCTTCGTGACGCATCCGTGAATAAGCAAGGCCTTTCTTACCATCTAATACTTGTTTACCTACAGGAACATGAACACCATCTAATGTAAAATCAATTTTATTATTGACTTCCACACCTCCGACAGCATTGATCAAATCTTCCATTCCATCTAAATTAATGGTTACATAATGGTCAATGGGGATATCGAGTAACTGTTCGATTGAGTCCATGGCCATTTCAACGCCTCCAAAAGCATAGGCGTGATTCAACTTATCAACAGTACCATGACCAACGATATTGGTATAGATATCACGGTCTAAGCTGACGATCGTTGATTTTTTTTGTTGGGGATTCACCGTTACCACCATCATTGTATCCGATCTTCCTTGTTCGGTTCTACCTAATCCGCCAGTATCCAGTCCTAACAAAAGGACAGAAAAAGGTTCTTTGTCGTCAATACTCACTTTATCTTTACGCTTTGTTGACTGACGATTCGATCCCTTGGATATTTGATTGACTGTTTGGTTTGCTTCACCCATGAGTTTAATTCCATAAGCTGAGACTCCGCCAATAAAAACAACGAGAATTCCCAGTAAAGCTATTACGACTTTTTGCCACCGCTTCATAATGCACCTCTATCTCACATTTTCTTAAAATATTTTCTCATACAACTAATAAATCAGCAAACTACCTATTTAATCATAATAAAACTTTAAAAAAATAGTCGTGAATAAAAAACTAATTAATATGTAATTTTTTGAATTCTTAATTATCATACCATAGCATCATTACAGAGAAAAGCTTGAATCTAAGTATTTCAAAACGCTTTTATTTTTAAGCACTGAAATGCCTCTTACTCGTTCTCTTTCTTAATTACAATGGTCATCTTGGATCTGTCGTTTTATTTGCAAAAAAAGAAACGATGCCATTCAGCAGATATTGTCTCTTTTTTACAAATTGATACCACCTATTTTATACAGCTTTTAACTGTTTTTTATTAGCGATTTTACGGATGTAACGATCTATATCATGAAAATCACTCCCTGTTACAGACCCCTTCGCTAAAATTAGACTGTCTTCGATTAGTAATTCCTCTAGATAATCACTTAACTCTTGTAAAGTAGCAAACCATTTGAATCGTTGATCTTGTATTTGTTCTTCCTCAAAAATCTTTTTAAAATGCTCACCATAACCTAATATATGATCTGCTCCACAATGTTCCATCGAATCTTTCAGTGATTCATGGATTACTTGTGCAGTACTTCCTAAGTCAGCAATCTGTCCAAGTACCAAAATACTTTTTCCTTGATAAAAGGTTCGAACTTCATCAAAATAATCGATAGCATTTTTCATCGCAGGCAAAGAAGCATTATGGGTGTCGTCAATAAATGTGAAATTCGTTCCATTCAAGGAAGCATAATTCGTTTTATCGAGAATCTTAGACAATGGCTTAAATGTAGTAAATGCTGGCAGATACGATCGAATGTCGCCTTTTATTTTCCAGACTGTCAATAAAGCAGCAAAAGCATTAGAAATCATACCTGCAGAAGCAACTGACAAGTTCATCGAAAATTCTTGTCCTAAAAAAGAAAATAAAATTTCACAATACTCTCTTTCTTGTCTCGTTTCAATTAAGAAGACATCCTTTGTTTGATCATACAAAGAGTACGTGAGAATCTCTGCTGTTCTTTTTTTGGCTGCTGTCATTAGAATCGCTAGTTCTTCCTCACCAATATCTGTATTGATGATTGCAGTGCCATCTTGCTTCAGTCCTTCAAAAATTTTTGCCTTATGTCGTGCCACTCCGATAGTATCTTTTAATGAACTAAGGTGTGCTTCTCCAATTGAGGTTACAATCGCAATCTCTGGTTGCACTAAATTAGACATTGATCCAGTGTCATAAGAGTTCAACGCATTGACAGAGACTTCTAAGTTCAACATATCTGGCTCACTTACTAGCTTGCTTAGATATAGAGGAATCGCAAAACGAACATTGTGGTTCCCACGATTTTCTAACACTTTTTCATTTTGGAATAAATGTGAAATCATCATTCGTGTGGATGTTTTTCCTGCCGAACCAGTGATCGCTACAATTGGTTGTACAAAATTACTTCGGATTTTCTCTGAAATTTGTAGTAAAAATTCCCAACTATTTTTAACAATAAATTGAGGTGTTCTAACAGCTGGGTCATCAATGGGGATCTCAGTAATGATTAAACCAAACTCATTTTCCCTTCCTTTGATTTGCTCGTTCCCATCTCGCCAAGCCACTGTCTTTCGATTGATGTAACTTCTTCTTTCTGGTGTCAAACAAACAAATGCTGTGGTATTATAATTGGTTCTTTTGTTTAAATGTCCAGAAAAGTACTCAAAGTTGTCAATTATTTGATCAAGATGGTCGTACTTTTGTAAATACGCACCATCGATATCAGCCAATAATTCTTGGATCTTCCACATTCTTTTACACCTACTTTGTTCTAGATTCTCTCTACCATTTTCCTCGTCTTGGTCTTGCTTGATTCACATACCTTGTTGCTGTTTTTTCAATTCTCTGTGGAGAGTCATCTTGGTCTTCTTCCCAAGGATACAACCCCTCTTCATTTTTTTGATACTGACTCCAATCATTTTCTAAAGTTTCTGATTGATGGTCTTTTTTCTTTTTCAGCCGAAACCCTAAATAGGAAAGACCAATCAATGCTAAAGCAGCAAATCGAATATAACCAACCATTATCTTCACTCCTCTTCTCTTTTTAAAGGCATAAGTAATTGATCAAACCAGATAGAAAATGCTCTGCATCATCTATTCTCATACGGAAACGATCATGACGCGCAAAAAAACCATATTTGATCACTTGCGGTTGTTTGAAAAACTGTGCAAACTCTGGAAACATGACTCCTGTTGTGATTTCATGTAACACTCTTTTTTTCATTACCGTATTGATTCGTGCTTTCGTTTCAAAAAATTCGTTCTCTATCGGAAAAAGCTTATCTTTTAAAGGACTTCTTTCTAATTTGCTGATCATTTTTGAGGCTGCTACTAGTAACTCAAGCATGGTTGGATAAGCTGTATCTCGTTGATCGATAAAGTTGATGTTGACCATTGCATTCTTAATACCAAATTCATAGTAAGTATCTTTTTCTTGATATTTAAGCATCTCATTCGTTGCATAACTTAACCAGTGGTCATGGTATTTTTGATAATTATTTGCGACAAATTGTTCCATCAATCCTTCACAAATCTCAAAAATCTCAATTTGTTTTAAAATCGCATGTGCTCTTAAGAGGGAAAACAGAATTTCACCATCATAATAAATAATTCTAAAACGCTCTTTTGTCATTAATTCGGCATTCAACACATGGATCGTCTGATCATCTGGAGTGATAAATTTTTCTGAAACAGTCGTGATTAAACGACTAAGGGAACTATGAAAGATGGTCTCTTTAGTCACTTCTGAATATTTTGCTAAAGCCAAGATTGCTGTCGCCTGGGCTCCTAACTTATACTCTACTTCTTTATTCAAGTAATCTTTAATCAACAGCTGACCATTGACTTCAGAAGTAAGATTTTCCAATCCCCATAGTAATCCTTCTTTGACTCGTTGCATCAATTCCTGGTCGGATAAATATTCTGCCGATTCAGCTAATGCATACAAAGATGAAAAATGGCGAACCGAATTATACCCTTTTAGTAACTGATCATAGCAAGGATAATAGCCATAAATGAATTTACCAGTAGGAGTCAACTGTTTGGTTAAATAATTCGTTCCTTGTTCAATCACTAGTTCCGTAATCTCATCAAGATTTTCTGTAGTCACTTCTCTGACTTGATTGCCATTGCCATAATCTTTCAAAGGGAATACTTCACCATTTTCAAAATAGAAGGAGGCTGTTTCAAAAAAATAACACTTTGAACGCTCTAAGTAGCTCAAATCACTTTCTTCACGTCCATATTTACGCTTAACATAGCCACGGTAATTTTGGGAATCAATGTGTAACTCAGGATGATTTTTTCCAACTATATGTGCTTTACTTGGTTTAATGATTGCATTTGCTACTAATTCTTCTTTTAAAAAACTTCTTTTTCTGATTCCATCTATTCGCAAATTAAAATCGATGTAATTATTCCTTTTTATTTTGTTTAACCGTTCTTTGACTTGTTGAAAATCAACTTGCTCTTCTTTCGTCACTACATCCAACCTCAGATACGTTTCTGTCTCAAAATGATAGGTTCGATAAGCTGTTAGAAAATTATTCCAAATTGTTTTTAGATTGTTTCCGTAAAATTCATAAGTCTTACCACGCTTACTAAAATCTCCTACGGATACGATTAATAATTTTTTCTCCGTATGAATGACTACTTTTTCAAGTACTTCTTGGATGGTTGCTAAATCATTTTTATCTGTTTGAACTGGCATAGACTCACCCCTATCAAGAATAAAGAGGTTATAACTACATCCATTATGATTTTTAAATCTATTTCTATAGTTATAACCTCTCCGTTAATTATTAGTTATTCTTTTTATTTCTTTTCATTTTCCAAATACCCATTCCCGAAATCAACGATACTAAGCCACCTAACCAAGAAACAGATGAACTTACCGTATCAGAGGTTTTAGGATACATTTTTAGTGTTGAGCCATCATGGTAATTCAATGGTTTTGTATGACTTGTCCCACCATAGTGCAAAGGTAATTGTGGTGGATTTGAACCTGATCCACCAGAAGTGTTGATCGGCACCATTCCTGGGTCGCCGTTCTGATCCGTATCTGTACCATTTCCTGCACTTCCCATGCCGGCATCCGCATCGGCGTCAGCATCCGCATCAGCATCTGCGTCGGCGTCAGCATCAGCGTCGGCATCTGCATCGGCGTCAGCATCGGCATCCGCATCGGCATCGGCATCGGCATCAGCGTCAGCATCAGCGTCGGCGTCGGCATCCGCATCGGCATCAGCGTCAGCATCGGCGTCGGCTTCTTCATCGTCTGGGATCACAGCAGCAGCTGGTAAACTTGGATTGTCATTTTCATCATACGCGATTAATTGGATGTCTTCTAAAGGTGACACATCTGTGGCTGCAATTGGAATCGTAAAGTTTCCATTTTCATCAGCCTGTCCTTCTGCAATCAAATTATTCTCTTGATCATAAATACGAACTGTTGCATTAGGATCTGCCATCCCAGTTACTTCATAACCATCAGTTGAGTTCCCTGTAACAACAACATTATATGGTGGTGTTACTTCAGCAGCTTGATAAAAAACTGGCGAATAGCCATCAGAGCTAGAGGCGATATCGATAGATAAAACATCTGCTTTTACAATATTTCCAACGAAGCCAGCTTCATAAGGAACAGACATATCTACTCCGGCTGCCGCTAAATCACTATAATTAGGATCTTGAATCAATGTCGGAATCGTGACCGTCGTTTCACCTAATACGCTCGCATCAGCTAATGTTCCAATCAATGATGACCCCACACCAACTAAACCTGTTGCAGTAGCAAAAGTAAGATTAAACGCTGGTTTAATCGTTGCGGACAACGCTGTATTGATCGTACCTGCTGCTATCGTACCAAGAGCACCGCTTCCTGCATTCGGTGTCGCTTGGATTGCTTGGACAGCATCATTGATTCCATCTAAAATTTCAGTCAGCCCTTCTCGAATAATTGTTTCTAATGAGCCATCTAATTCACCATAGATATATTCGTCCCCTTGCATTTGAAGATTCAATGCTACTTCAGCTGACGTCAATGTACTAAGGTTCTCTAATAATGCTAGTTGAGCATACACTTCATCTAAATTGACTGATGCCAACGGGTTAAGGTTAACAATGTTTTCCACAGCAGACACTAGGGTAGTTACCGCCCCATCTACAATCGACAATAGTGGTTGTAGTTCTTCTCCTGGTAACAAAATATCTGTTTGGAAAGTACCCGTCCCATTTGGATTAACTAAACCTTGCATTTCAGTTGGGATTGCTAAAACTGCTCGTCTCGAGCCATTTAGAACACTTAGATCAATCCCATTATTAGCTGAAATAACAAAATCAACATTACGAGTCGTTCCAGCCAATGGAAAAGGTGCACTTGCTGTTGTTCCACTGGTATTAGACGTCGTTAGATTATTGAACAACTGGCCACTAATCAAGTCAGCATATACTTGTTGTGAACCCACAGTAAACAACGGTGTAGCAATTGAAATAGGTGCTGTCCCCAACAGCATCCCTGCAGCAATAGACGTTCCTACTAATAAGTATTTTTTGGATCGACGTTTAGCTCTAGCTTTTTGATCCATACTTTTTTTATAATCCTTTTTCATTTTTTTCCCCCTTAGATGCTTCCATTATTTACTTATGCTTTATCCCCCACTTAATCAATCACTAACAACAATTATTTCCGCTAGGAACTGGCCTCCTTTCTTTTTGTCAAAAAGATATCTTTCTGAAAAAACTTCAGTTAACTTAAGTTACAAAGATTTTAGCAATCGTTAAATTAAAAATCTATTATTAAGTTTTAATCTTTTTAAAATAACTTTATTATTTTAAAAATAAAAAGAAACTGTAGCAATTATGTAAAAATATTGCATAACATTTCGTTTTTATGCTTGGATAAATTATAATGTCATTAAGGAATTTCTCTATATGTCCATTCATGAAAAAAACTAACAGCCCAAATTAAAATAACGTATTTTCCACTTATTTTTTTGGCTATTTTTTATAAAAAATGATTATAATAAATTTTTTTCTCATTTTTCGTAAAAAAAAATGACAAAATTTAATAATTTGTCATTCGGAAAATTTCGATGTCATTCGGAAAATTTCGAGTATAAAAATATAGGAGGGAAAAATAAATGAATTTCTCTGTCATGTTAGAAAGGAATATCCAAGTCCAATTAACGATCTTGGACAACTTATATCGCTCACAAGATACTTGTACGTTAGAAGAATTATCGAAAACAGCTCATTGTGACAAACGTTCTGTGCTTCATCAATGTGACTATCTTAAGGTTTTATCTGACGATCACATCACAAAAAGTACAAAAGGCTTCACTTTTTCTGGAACGATCAGTGAGTATCAACTATTACTACTAAAAATCTTGGAACATTCCGCCATCTTTCAATTGTTAAAAGACCTTTGTCTTCAACCTAGAGTTGATCTGGTTTCCTTTGCCACAGAGCAAAAGATTAGTATTCCCTCCTTAAGAAGACATCTTACTCGAATCAATCAGTTGCTTACTACCTATCAATTACAATTAAAGACTTCAAAAGGCTTCGTGTATCTCAAAGGTAGTGAACCACAAGTCCGTTATCTTATTTATTTATTTTTGTGGCAATACTATCAAGGGGTCGTTTGGCCCTTTCCAACCGTTGATTTTCATGAAACCTTTGCAGGGATTGAGTATGCTTTTCAGCTGACAAAACAAAAACCAAATAAACTGAAAATTATTGAATGGTGCTTTATTATTGCTATCACTTTCGTCCGATCAGCATAAGGAAATCAGATGAATCAGAGAGAACTTCCTGATTTTACAGAAGAGATTTGGGATAGCTTTGAAGAGATTACCCATTTTCTTAAACGAATGAGCGTGAAAGCCAAGCTCGATCTTTTGGAAGTCCAATTTTTATTTCTTTGGTTACAAGCACGCCCAGCTTTTTATTTAAAAGACGATCACTTAGAACGAGCCATGAAATTCCATCTAAAAAAAGCCACAGCGATCAAACAATTTCAAAATAGTTTCTATAGCTATATTTATGAAATTGGGTTTAAATCTACACAAATCAACGTAAAGAAAAAATTACTAAATAGTACGATCTTTGCCAACGGGATGAGCGGGCTGTTGTTCCACCGATTTTCCACCATTAAATATGACTTATCAGTCTTTGTAGAAGAAAATTACCCAGCATTCAATCGAGAAATCAATCAATTAGCTTCCCAATTCCAAAAACAGCAACAAGAGCTGTATTGGGTACAATCCTGTCATTTGATCGAAGCATTTATGATCATTACTTCTCCAACATACTTTGATAAAGAAATAAAGATAAAGTACGAAAGTGACTTGCCATTAAGTATTGAACTGAGTTATATGAGTATGTTACAAGAACAATTACGAGTTTACTTAAATGTGGTTTTTACAAATGATCTTTTGTTTGAGCCAGACTTAATCATTCGAACAACCGATATGCCATTAAAGATCCTGACCTATGAAGAAACAATCCCGTGTTTAGTCGCTCCGACTGATATGTCTAGTGAGCAGATTTATTTATTAAGCCAAAAAATCAAGAAACTAGTCAACGAATAATTAACTTGGGTTTTTATAAAATAAAAAAAAGATGGCAGACGCCATCTTCTTTTTATTATTTGAATAGACCGCTAAGCGGGCTTTTCTTCAACAAGTTATTATAATTTAGTCACTTCAGCAGCTTGAGGGCCACGTGCGCCTTCAACAATTGCAAATTCAACTTCTTGACCTTCTTCTAAGCTCTTGAAGCCGTCTCCTTGAATTGCTGAAAAATGTACGAACACATCGTCTCCGCCGTCTACTGTAATAAACCCAAATCCTTTTTCATTGTTGAACCATTTAACTGTTCCATGTTCCATAAATGTATAGCCTCCAAAAAAGTTCTTGCAAGAAACCTTGCATAAATATTATACCGAATTTAGAAAACGCTCGCAAGACTTGCTCAATTTATTTTTCATTCTTTTTTTTAGGCTTGAAAATGATTATTTGGCAGATGATAATCGATTGTTTACTTCTTCCCAGTTCACAACGTTCCAGAAAGCTTCAATGTAATCAGGTCGTACATTCTTATATTTCAAATAATACGCATGTTCCCAAACATCTAAACCTAAAATAGGTGTTTTGCCTTCCATTAATGGTGAATCTTGATTGGCTGTTGAAGTGATCGCTAATTTACCATTTTCCATCACTAACCAAGCCCAACCTGAACCAAAACGGCCAGCTGCAGCTTTTTTAAATTCTTCCTTAAATGTTGCAAAATCACCAAAGGCTTCATCAATCGCTTCTTTAATTGCACCAGTTGGTTCGCCACCAGCATTTGGTGCCATGATTTTCCAGAAGAAAGAATGGTTTGCATGTCCGCCACCATTATTACGTACAGCAGTCTTGATATCTGTAGGGACAGCATCCATATCAGAAAGTAGTTCTTCGATTGTTTTTTCACCTAGTTCTGGATGTTTTTCAATCGCTGCATTTAAATTTGTTACATAAGTATTATGGTGTTTGTCATGATGCAAGTGCATCGTTTCTTCATCGATATAAGGTTCTAACGCATCGAATGCATATGGTAAATCTGGTAATGTGTAAGTCATAAAAAAATTCCTCCTCAATGTGTTTGTTCATAGTTTCTACACTACAAAGAGTAACAAAGAGCAAGGAATTCTTCAAAAATTATGCCTACTGTGGATTTTACTTCTCTTTTTCAGGAAGTTCTTCCTCAATAATGGTTGTCCCTTTAAAAATAAACAATTTACTAAAGACATAATTGGCGACTACCACGATGACTTGGGTAATAATCTTAGCCACATAATCATTTGTGTGCATCACCTGAATCAGCAGCAACATGGAACCCATATCCATACCATAAGAAAGAATCCGATAGAACAAAAATTTACTAAATTCAATAACTAAATGGAAAAAATTAGGTGACTTGGAATGAAATACCCATAATTTGTTCGTTACAAAAGCAAATAAAACAGAACAAATCCAAGAAATAGTATTTGCTATCGGCATACTTAGATGGAGCATCTGTAATGCAATTGCAAAAGTAACGATATTCACGACTGTTGCTAAACCACCAAAAAATAGGTAAATAAATATTTCCCAGTAACCTTTTTCTTCTAAAAATTGTCTCACTCGATAATAAAAATTCATCGTTCATCCTACCTTACTAATCAATTCTTATTCATCATACCTTATTTGTCGCTGGTTTTCATCTTTATTCCTTAAATTCATCTTTGTAACTAGTAAATTTTAACATTATCGTTATTTTTTATAAAAGCAGGTTCTCACATGAACCTTAAAGGAAGATTGCCAATTGGTATTTCCCCTTGTATTTCTTCTAAGACTTCGCTAGAATTGCTAATGATGACATTATGTATAGAAGGAGTAACTATGACAACAAAACAATTAATTATCAGCTCATTCACGCAATTTAAAGAGCTCAAAAATGCTAGAAAAACCCCGTTCGCTAAATCGGTTCTTTATCTTTTGGTCCTTAGCATCATCATGGCTTTGCCTATTTCCTATCAAGTGTTTCAAGTGCTAGAAAACATCAAACAAGATGGTCAGAAAATTGCCACCAAGATTCCAGATTTTTCCATAAAAAACGGGAAAATTGATGCAGCAGATCATGAAGGTTTCATCTATCAAACAAATTCTATCATCTTTACTTTTGATCCGGAAGGCAAACGATCTGAAAAAGATATTACTTCTGACTTAGTCGGAAATTTTCTTAGTGTTGGACTACTAAAAAATAAACTCGTCGTAGCTTTGCCTAATACCGGTACTACTTTTCTAAACAATAACTCACTTGAACTTGACTATAAAAATGATGCCTTAAAAAATCTAACAGGAAAACAATTGCGTACAACCTTAAGTGAAGCAACAATTCCATTTTGGATCAAGATTGTGACTTTCTTAATTTCTATTTATCCAAGCTTTTTGAATTTGATCGTTACTTTACTTTTAGCTAATTTTGCAGCTTATATTTATGCGCGCTTACGTTTGACTGGCGCTTCTTTTCTTGATTGTTTAAAAACGATGATCTATTCAATCACCCTACCAACAGTCTTAGCCACGATCTTAATGATTTTCTTACCGGCTTTTGACACAAGTGCTTTTATCGCAATAGCAGGACTTTTTATTTTTGCACAGGCGGTAAAAGGCTGGCCAAAAAGCCAAATGATGTAGTTCACGAATGTCAAACATAGGAAACGACTTTCTTCGATTAGGCGGCAACGCTAGTCAAAGAAAGTCGTTTTTTAATGTCAACTATTTTTCTAAGTAAGGATCAATATCCTTTTTGTAATGCCACTTCATTTATCTTAAGCTCTTGATTTGTGACATAGCTTTTAAGATTGGCTAGAAAGATTGTCATTAACTTATTTTGAAAATCTGAGGTTAAGCCAGCGATATGTGGCGTAATCAATACTTGATCCATTTCCCACAATGGACTTTTTTCAGGTAATGGTTCTTCTTCAAAAACATCCAACGCTGCAAAGGCGAGTTGTTCTTCATTTAATGCCTGAACTAAATCAGCTGTTTTTAAAGAAGCCCCACGTCCAACGTTGATGAATAACGCATGGGAAGCGAATTTTTTGAATAATTCATAATTAAAGAAGCCCTTAGTCTGCTCTGTCAGAGGCAAAATATTTACAATGATATCCATATCAGCTACTACTTTTTCCACTTCGTTTAAGGAATACGTTTGACTGAATCCTTCTACTGGATGCCCGGTAGTATTTATCCCATAACTGACCATAGAAAAGCTGTCTGCTTTATCAGCAACCATCTTGCCGATTTGCCCCGTTCCGATGATCAATAATTTTTGTTTTTCTAATGGCTGATAATGGACATGAGTTCCTAACCATTCTTTCTTTGCTTGTGCTTTTTGTGCTTGGAACAGCCCTCGAGAATAGCCTAAAATCACTCCCATGATGTGTTCAGCTATTGATTCACTATGAATACCACTACCATTTGAAAGTAAGATCCCTTTTTCAGAAAATGCCGTTAGTGGTAAAGTGTCTACCCCTGCCGAGATCGAATGTACCCATTTTAACCCTGGAGATGCTAATAGCTCTCTTTCGTATTGGCGATTCCACCCTAAACTAATTTCAACATTCATCAAATCTGTAAGTTCAAGCTCAGTTTTTATGACATAATTAGGCGCTAATTCAGTCATTTTATCAATAAATTCTTGTCTAAATCCTCGATCTAAATAAATAATTTTTTCTGCCATCTTAGTTACGCATCCCTTCTATTACTAATTGTAATCAAGTGTTTCGTGACTCAGTCTTATGAAAAAAGAGGTAAATATAAAAAAGGAGTTTTCCAAGCTAATGGTAGCTAAAGAAACGCTCCTTTGTTTTATTGTTCTTTGAAATGATAAGTTGGCTCATTTAAAGATGCATCATAATCAACAACAAGATCATACCCCTTGAAAAACCAGTCATCTGCTTCTTCAATAAAAAACAGCATCCCGTCAATGGTTTCTTCTTTGATTGGTCGTTCAGGCTGTTCGACAGACATTCCGATAGAAAAACCATCATGTACTTCTGTCTTGCCGTAGACTTTCCCAAAAAAACGAATCCCATAATTTTCAGGGATGGTTACTTCCTCTTCGAACCATTTACGTGCATTATCTGTTACTGATAATTTCATTCCTGCATCTCCTTATTGATTCATTTTATCGTCTAATATATCTACATCTTCGGTTTCCCCAATTACTAATAAATTATCATTTTCTCTGACATATTCATCTGCTGAAGGTGAAACAACGACCGAACGATCAAAGCGTCGAATTGCTACAACTGTTAGATCATAACGTTGCCTAAAATTCAGCTCCGCTAATGTTTTATTAAAAAATTTGGGATTAGAAACTCGAATTTCTGCAAGAGAAAATTGATCCGATAGTTCTAAGTAATCCAATATATTTTTTGAAACAAGATTATGAGCAATACGAATCCCCATATCTCTTTCCGGGTGAACCACACGATCTGCTCCGATTTTTTCTAACACTCTTGCATGATATTCATTTTGAGCTTTAGCTAAGATGTTGGGAACTCCCATCTCTTTGACCATTAATGTAACGAGGATACTTGCTTGGATATCTTCACCGATTGCAATGATCACATGATCAAAATTTCTGATTCCTAGTGAACGCAATGTCATTTCATCTTGTGCATTTGCTACAACTGCATGAGTAGCGATATTCATATATTCATTGACTCGATCTTCATTGCTATCAATAGCTAATACTTCTTGTCCTGCTTCAACTAAGGTTCGGCAAATACTGCCACCAAATCGTCCAAGCCCGACAATTGCAAAATTTTGTTTCACTTGCTTCCTCCCTTACCTATTTTATTTAAGTATAGCAAAGGCTTTCTAAAAACGAAAGTAAGCTTTCTTTTGTAGAATAAACAATTTATTTAACTAGTCCATGTTTGAAAGCATAAATAGCTGCTTGCGTTCGATCTTCTACTTCTAATTTTGCTAATATATTTGAGACATGGGTTTTGACTGTTTTTAAAGTAATAAATAATTCATCTGCGATCTCTTGATTGCTTTTTCCTTCTGCTATCAGCATCAGGATTTCATTTTCGCGTTTTGTCAATTCTTCATGAAGAATTGGCTCGTTTCTCTTACTTATTTTTTCCATCATTTTTGTTGTTACTTCAGGTTCTAGCACTCGTTCCCCTCTTTGAGTTGCTCTGATCGCATCTGCAATTTCATGAGCGGTAGAAGTTTTTAATAGATATCCCGCTGCACCAGCTTCAATGGCTGGATAAACTTTTTCATCATCGATAAAGCTGGTCACAATAATTATCTTTGCTTCAGGCCAGTCTTTTAAAATAGCTTTAGTTGATTCAATCCCATCCATTTCTTCCATAACAAGATCCATCAAAATCACATCAGGTCGTAATTCCATTGCTTTTTCATAGCCTTCTCGACCATTTTCTGCTTCACCGATCACTTGAATGTCTTCTTGAATCGATAAATAAGAGGAAACTCCTAAGCGAACCATTTCATGATCATCTACGAGTAATACTTGTATCATTTTCAATTATGCCTCCTTGATCAAAGGAACTTTGATCTCAATACTGGTGCCTTGTCCTTTAAAACTAATAATTTTAACTGTTCCACCAATACCTGCTACTCGTTCCCTAATATTATTTAATCCATAACTACCTGTTTTCGTTTCGTTCATATTAAATCCGGTACCATCATCAATCACTCGTAACAATAAGTTATTATTGATTTTGTGTAAATAGACTTCTAATTCATTTGCTTTAGCGTGACGTAAGGTATTCGATAATAATTCTTGCACGATACGAAAAAGATGATCTTCAATCGAATTGGACAATTTTACGTCTTCGATCTCCCATTTCAATGAAATTTGAATTTTATTTTGTAGTTCTTTTAATAATTGCTCAATTCCTTGTTTCAAACTCTTCTCCTCCAGATTCACTGGGCGAAGATGAAGTAGGAGCGCGCGCATTTCAGATTGAGAAGCATTGATGATATCAGCAACCATACGTAATTGTTTGCGAAATATTTCTGAACTATCTGTTTTTTCGGCTTGTTCTGTTAAAGCAGACATCATCATCATCGCTGCAAATAATTGTTGTGAGACAGAATCATGGAGCTCCCGGGCTAAACGATGCCTTTCTAGTTCTAAGATTTCCTCTCTTGTCTGTCCATCCACATACTGGGGTCTGCTAGTGATAATTTGTAGTTCACTAGAAACTTCAATCATTTTTTCTTTTATTTTGGTTATTTCTTTATCAATATCTTGTACATAAATATCATCATTTGCACTGGGAATGGGTTCATTCAAATGACTAGACTCATAATTACCAGAAGATAATGCTCTTAATTTTTCTTCAATTTTACCATACTTTGCTTTTTGGATAAGTGATACTATCAAAAAAACCACTAATCCGACACCTAAGGCAATAGCAAACAAATGAAAAATCAGCGGCACATACAATAGTCTTGCACTTAAAATGGCACGCCACCAATTCGTTTGGTTACTTGCATAAAAATAAGTGAACAACGAAAACAAGATGATTAAAAAAGAAGCCGCTGAGGCATAGATTGCCATCATTAATTTTGATAATCTGCTCATCATACACGTATCACCTCAACGTCACCAAGTAATGTATTCGTGATGATTTTTAACCGTCTTGGGTTTTCATCATAATCGTTACTATAAATTTTGATGGATTCATTTTTTAATGAAAATTGTTCCTCTTCAAATAAAACATTTCCAACAAGTGTCGCATGCTCTAAACTGATGGCAATCCCTAAAGGTACCAAAATTCTCGTTCTGCCAATTCCTTTTCGCACAATAACGATATTATCATCCTTTGGTAACAATGTATTGCCAAGATCAATGATCGTATCCCCTGAAATTAAAGCAATATTGATGTCATCCCATTCATAAACATCATTACCAATACGTTGATTTCCAAATAATTGTTGTTTTTTTCGTTCATTATTATGTGTTTTTAATTGATCGGTTTGTACCATGATCATCTGTTTCTTTCGCCAAAAGGTATTTTTTGTTAGATCAATCCCAGAAATTTCAACCCCTTTTAGTCCGATAAACAAGATCGCAAATACTGCCATCAACCATAGTGCAGGGCTATTGACTAAACTAAAGAAAACGATCAAACTCCCTATAATCAATTGAAAATTTCGAAATCCAGATCGTGGATATTTTCTTAATGCTAAATATATGTTCAATGCACCAAACAATACGAGAAGAAGTAATTCTACGTTGTTCACAATTTGCCAAACTGCAAATAGTAATAATAAAGCCTCGACTACGATAAAAAAACGCCAAGAACTATTCATCTTTATTCTCCTTTCATGCACATTCTCATTCTATCATAGCTATTTTTTTAGAAATATACTATAGGACTTGAGATGTAAAGTTTGTCCTAAGTCAAATGGTTCTGGACACTCATTCCTTAGAAAAATAAATAAGCCGAAGAATCCCAAAAATCGGAGAAACGATTTTCTGATTCTTCGGCTTATTGCTCAAAGTTGTAGATGTCACAACTTCATTTTTGTTCAAGTATTTCTTATGCTTGCTCTACTTTAACGATTTTAACTAACATATCGCCACCAGGGGTAGCAATCGTTACTTCATCATTGACTAATTTACCAATCAAAGCTTGAGCAATTGGTGAATCATTAGAAATTTTACCAGAAAATGGATCAGCTTCTGCACTTCCTACGATTGTGTATTCTTCTTCTTCACCATCCGGTAATTCAATAAATGTTACTGTCTTACCAATTGATACTTCATCTGCATCAACACCGTCATTGTCAATGATTTGAGCAAAACGAATCATATTTTCGATTGTTGTGATTCGACCTTCAACAAACGCTTGTTCATCTTTAGCAGATTCATACTCTGAGTTTTCAGATAGATCACCAAATCCACGAGCGATTTTAATGCGTTCAATGATTTCTCCGCGTTTAACTGTTTTTAATTGTTCTAATTCTTCTTCTAGTTTGGCTTTGCCTTCTAGAGTCATCGGGTAAACTTTCTCAACCATGTATAACGTCTCCTTCTTGATCTATGGAATACCGCAAAAAGTAATCTTTTGAGGAATATAATCCAAAAAAGATTACCACGCTTTTCCTAAAATGTAAATGTTTTTCTATTTTAAATAAATAGTCGATGATACAAATACTATTCTACGAATTATTGACATATTTATCAACTAATTCCAAATGTTCTTCGTAAGTTTTTGCAAAATAAACATCGCCTTTTTTGATATCTGCCACAAAATAGTAGTAATCATTTTGAGTCGGCTCTAATACGGCTTCGATAGCTGCTTCACTAGGGTTATCAAATGGTCCAGGACCATAACCTGTGTTCGTATATAGATTATATGGAGAGTCGACAGCCGTATCTTTATAAGAGACCGTTTCTTTGTGTTCTCCCAAGGCATATAAAACAGAGATATCTGATTGTAAAGGCATATCTGCCTTGATACGGTTGAAAAATACTTGGGCGATGTTTTTACGATCGTTTTCTTTTATCCCTTCTTTTTCAACTAATGAGGCCAACGTCAGGACTTCTTGAACCGTCATATTTTTTTGTTTGATGGTTGTAAAATAAGGCTGTAACACGCTATTTGTCTTGTTTACCATCTGAACGACTAAATCTTTCAACGACATTTTTTTGTAGTAATCATAAGTAGCCGGGAACAAATAACCTTCTAAGCGATATTTGACATTTTGAGCTTTGCTCGCACTGTCCAATAAATCTGGGAATTTTTTATAAAGCTCATTGAAAAACGTTTCATCTTTCATCAAATCTAAAAATTCTTGTTTATCTTTTCCAGTGACTTTCGCTACTCTAGCAGCGATTTGTTCAATGTCGTATCCTTCTGGTATCACGACTTTGCCATCTGCTACTTTAGTTGGCTCTGAGGTGCCACCTTCTTGCAATTGTTTTCCGATCTCATCCAAAGTCATATTTGGTGCCATTTGATAATATCCAGCTTGAAAGCCAGTCATATTTTTAAATTTAGTATAGTAATTGAACACGATGCCGCTTTTAATCACTTGATCTTGTTCGAGTATCTCACCTATTTGTTTATTTGATGAACCGCTAGGTATTTCAATTTGAACAAGTTGATCATTTTTAGGATCCAATGGTTTCAACCCGCTATCCACATAGCGGTAAATGGTGAATCCAAGGACGCCTCCAATGATTAGCAACGTCAAAACGATCACTAAAATGATTTTACCAACGATTTTTTCTTCTTTTTTTCGCAAATTTTTTCTCTGATTAATGACTGCATTCTTTTCAGCAGATTGGTCTGATCTGTTTTTTTTCTCTTCTGGACGTTGTTTGTTTTCTGACAAAACAACTCCTCCTTACTATCAACTTCGTAACTTCATCTATTATACATGATATTTTGATTGACGTGAATTAATTTATTTAAATATTCTATCAAAATTGTAAGTAGTAAATCAAATGAAAACAGATTAAAATTAATATCAATGAATACAATAGTTATTTTAACTATGAGCGAAAATGAAAGGACCTTATGACACAATGATAAAAAAAGGCAAACATGCAAAAAAAGGGGCATTTCCTTTTTTTTCTATCATTCTAGTATTGCTTAGTATCAGCGTACTTTCCACCGGTATGATTATAGGATGGAGTATTTATACGAAAGAACAAGCTAGAAATGATTCCGATTCACTAAAAGCTAAACAGACATTATCGCTTACACCTGAAGAAAAAAAATTATCAGAAAAAATCAACCACCTGTTAATTAAACATGATTACATTGGCTCAATTTATGTAAAGAAAAATAATCATGTGATTTTTGAGCGTGGCTATGGTTATGCAAACAAAGAAAATGATCAGTTAAACCGCCCTTATCTTTACTATCAAATTGGCTCGATTCAAAAAGCGATGACAGCTCTGTTAATTCTCAAACAAGTAGAATTAGGACACCTTTCTTTGAATACGAAATTGGCTAAGTTTTATCCTCAAATTCCGAATAGTCAAAAGATTTCCATTGAAGATCTACTTTATATGAGATCTGGGTTGAAACCTACAGCTAAACCTACTACCCCATTATCAGATACAGAAGTCGTTCAATTTGCGGTTCAACATCTAAAATTAGTTGACTACCATACTTATCGTTATGAACCATTAAACTTTACAATTTTAGCGGGTATTTTAATCAACTTAACTCACCAACCTTATGAAAAATTAGTAGAGAATGAGATTATCAAACCTTTGGATTTGAAACAGACCGCTTTTTATGATCAAGTCAAAAACTCTCCGCATCATGCCCTTTCCTATCAGATGTCTGCTAGTGATGATTACTGGAAGCCATTAACTGAATCGCAAACAGCGATCCATAATGAATTAGGGACTGGAAATATCAGTATGTCGGTGCTTGATTTAAATACGTTTTTCACTAAAGTTTTATCAGGTAAAATGATCCCACAGAAATTACTTTTTACATTATGGAAACCCAGTCCTACTGGCCACCCATATCGTGGTGGTGTCTATTGTGGTAATGATTATGTTTTGGCACAAGGAAACATCAATCGTTTCCATTCAGTCGCTGTTTTCAAACGTGATTTGAAAGATGCGGTTGTCATGGAAAGTAACGACCAATCAGATAAAAAAATAAAATTAACTGCTCTAGACTTGCGAAATCGAATTTATAATTTAATTGAAGGGTCCAAGATATTAGAAGAAAATTAATCCTGAAAACGAAAAAGATTATCGTCCCAAAAATTAAGTACGTCATAGTTCAAAAATTTTTTTATTAAAAAAATCGCCATGCAAAAGTTAGAATGTTATCTGACTTTTGCATGGCGACTGTATTTAGCCGACTATCATAGTTCTATTTCTCAAAGCTTAAGATTTCGTTCCATCCACTTTTCAAGTGTACGAATAAGAACTGTCGACTCTTATTATTCACTATATTTCAGTTTTTAAATAGCTTTTCATACCACTTAATACATCATAATTTGGTAGATAACCAATAGACTGAATCTTAGAAATATCTGCTAATGAATCGTGAATATCTCCTGAACGTTCTGGCTGATATTCTAAAGCTAATTCCGTCTCTAAAATTTGATCAATCGTCTGGATCAATGTTAATAATGTAGTTGCTTTTCCCGTTCCGACATTAAATTGTTGGCCTAAAGCCGCTTCTTTGTTAGCTACCAGAAGTAAAGCTTGGATCACATCATCGATATAGACAAAGTCTCTTGATTGGCTACCGTCTCCATATAAAGTAAATGACGTTTTTTCTCCCGCTAATTGTTTTTTATAACGATCAACTAAGATTGAAATCACACCACTGTAAGGTGAATTTGGGTTTTGGTTTGGTCCGTAAACATTGAAGAAACGAACTGCACTTCCTGGAACATCATATAAATGACAGTAATCCAAAACATATTGTTCAGCTGCAAACTTATCGATTGCATAAGGGGTTAATGGACGAATAATGGATTCCTCTTTTTTTGGTAAAGTTGGTTCATCCCCATAAACTGCTGCTGAAGAACTAAATACGATTCGTTTTAAGTTTGGTTGATATTTCCGGACCAATTCTAACAGCATCAGCACACTTTCAAAATTAACTCGATGTGTTTCTACTGGTCGGGCAACCGAATCTGCCACACTAGCAACTGCCGCTAAATGGAAAATGTAGTCAAATTGATTGGCACGGATGATTTCTTCCATCAATACTGAATCCGCTACATCACCTTCGATGAACGTGATGTTTCTATCCATCTCAAGATTTTCTACTTTTCCCATTGATAAATCATCAACAACAATCACTACATTTTCTTTACCTAAGTGATTGGCTAAGGTAGAACCGATAAAACCAGCCCCACCGGTAATCAATATTTTTTCCACTATTTTCACTCCAATTATTGATTTACATAAAAGATAAGTTTAGTGTAACACGTTTATTCTGAGAATACTATCTTATATATATGCCCTAAATAGAGCGATCATAGACTAATTGTTCCCTTTCCAATAGTTATCTCCTGTCTAACAAGAAAACCATACCATGCATAAAATATTCTAATAGTAGATAATATTTTTCTTATTTAAACGCTACTTCTTTGTTATTGCCTTGGCAGAAGTTGGTCAAGAATGTATTTCTCTATCACCTTTTGCAAGAATAAGGGACTGTGACAAGTCTTTTGTCACAGTCCCTCACTGTCTTCTTTATATTAATGATCTTTGACTAAGTATCGCAAATCTTTTAAGTCGCTCAAAAAACCACGATGGACAATCACTAAATAAATGATATATATCAAAATATAGGCAACCATACTCATATAAGTGCCATCAAACCAAAGATTACTAAAAATGAATAATAAAGTTAGACAGGTTTCTAAAAACATTTTAGCACCAATTTTAATATTCATATCTCTACACAAGAAAAATTCAGCTAAATTACAACGGAATGCTAAACTAGCAAGTATTAATCCGACAGTTAAGTTTAAATTCCCTATGATGAAAATGACGAATAGAGAAAGAAGCAAGGATAAGGTCAACGTCAAGACGTTTACCATTAGAATCGTTTTTTCTTTACGCAATGTCTTCAAATAGGTATTGATTAATAAGGACATTCTTCCTTCATAGATAACGATTGGAAATAAGATCCCCATGAATCTTAAACTAACTTCATATTCAGGTAGCCACATGCCTAAAACGATTTTTGCTGGAATATAAAAAATCAAAATAGCATACGTCAAAGGAACAAATACACCTCTTAGTGTTTGAAATAAAGAGGAAAGACGATCTCGATTTGTTCTTCTTAAAAGCGGGAACATGACGATCCCCACCGCATTGATAAAGGTCAAAAACATATTAGAGATACTTAAAGTAAAAGATAATTTACCAAAAGTCTGGATTGACCATTGTTGTTGAACAAAGAAACGGATCGTACCCATAATTAACATACTAGCAATACTACTCAACATTAATTTGCTACCAATATTAATGTTATCTAAGATTTCAGGTACTAGTTCTTTTAGACCAATCATTTTAACTTGCAGCATATCTTTTATTCGGGTCATTCCCCAAATTGTAATCACTAATTTTGAAATGATATCCATAATGATCAACCAGTAAAATTCCCGCCCACCTGTGGCAAAATATATACCGATTAAGACAACATATAAATAGCGATCATTTCTTGATAACTGGGCATACTCTTTAATCCTATTTGTTGATTGGAAAATATAGAGAATAAATGTTTTAACGATGGTCACTACAGAAACAACAGCTGTCAAAATCAAGATCAGTGCTTGGTATTCTCCAGGCATAAAGAAGTAAGCCCATAAAATAACGAAAATCGAAACAAAAAATTCAAATATCGCTAAATACCAAAACTGCGATCCTAAAGAACGTTTATCAATGTCTTTGTACTCTTCTCCACCGATTTTCAAGTAAATACCATCAATCCAACCAAAATGTAAGAATCCTACATAAGAAGAGTAAAAGACATAGAGTTGCCAATAACTATATTCAGTCACTCCTAATAATTTTGGAACAAATAAATTTAAAAGGACAGAAATACCTAATGTAGCAAAGTTAGCTGCTACGGTATAATATAGATTTTTTGCGACAGCTTTTGCTTTATGGTTCATGCTGATACCTCACTTTCCTGACTTATATTTTATAAGATGATAGATATCAGTACCAAAATAAAATTTACGCTTATAGCGGAAGAAAGAAGCAAGAATTGTTGATAACTGTTCCTTTTCCAATATAGCAATACGCATTTCTAGTTCATCAATCATTGACAAGAGCATTTTTTGTTTCTTCTCAAAATCATCTATATCAGTTAAATTAGCTAAATAGTTATTGGCTGCATGTACACGTTGCAATCTTCGTCGTAACGTATTTAGTCTTTTTTGGTAGGCTGTTACTTTGTTTGCTTGGTCAATTTCTTTTTTAAAAGAGCTTTGACCATGTTTACGCCATTCAATCAACGGTTTTCTTAAGAGAAATAACCCATTGCTTAAAACAGCACTTCCCCACATGGACATATCATGGACTGCATTCTCCATTCTTGAAGCATAAAGCATCACATTCGCAATAAAGCTTTGGCGAATAGCATAGACACAGCCTGGACGTCTTAGGAATAAGTTGTTTTCATTAAAAACCACTCGTTCTTCTGATTGTCCCTCTATTTTTTCTGTATCAACCCGTTTTAACTCTTCTGCTAAACCACCTGGCTCTACTAATTCATGATAATCTGATACTAAAACTTGAACTTGTTGATTCGCAAAAGTACGACTCATTTCTTCAATCTTTTTTTCATGCCAAATATCATCTTGGTCACAAGTAAACACAACATCTTTACTTGCTAGATCCAGCAGTTTAAAAAAGTTTTTTCGCCATCCAACGTTTTCTTCATTAACAATCAATTGCCAGGTAGCCTGTAACTGATTTTCTTCAATGAATCTTCGTACAATATTGACTGTCTGATCAGTTGAACAATCATCTTTTATGATAACTTCATCAATTTTTTGAGATTGATTTTTCAAAGAATTGAGCTGTTCTATAATATTTTTTTCGCCATTATATGTAGCCATTACAACAGTTGTTTGCAGTTTTTCACGCATTTACTTCACTCCTTCTAAGATATAGTATTAAAGATGCTACTTTGTTGTTTCGTCTTACTTTTTGTAACCATTTCGAGAGGCTATTTTTCGTAAAAGTTATACGGATGGTGTGTCACGCGTTCATTTTCCGGTGGCATTGTCATGTAATCTCCGTAACGCAATGTAAGAAAATCTCCTCTATTTTTGATAGCCATTACTTTGTGTCCTTCAAATTCGACGTCTTCATATTCAGTAAACCATTGCGTTGGAAAAACACCCCAATCAATATGGATCCATTCTAAATAACCACATGTGTCCGTATCTCCAAATCGGATTTTTTTAGCAGCTTCTTGATATTTTTTTTGCCAATAGACATTATCTCCGATTTTCAATAATTTTTTATGATGAGGATAACGCACTACTAATTTTACGATTGCTTTCAAAAAATCAAAGCTTCGAGCATAAGCTAATCCCAAAGTGTCCATTAAGTTTAGACGATAATTCTCTGTTGTCTCTCTTAAAGCTTGACGTTCTGTAGCAGAATCTGGAATGCCGTCAATAGGAAAAATATCAACAAAAACGCCTAAATCAGGTTCTTCCCCACTAAAAAACTGCTTTGTTTTAGCTACAGTTTTTGGGTCAATCACTTTTGCAAATGGATATCTAAAATTTTCTCTTGTTTCAAAGGACAACAACTTGTAATTTGTATCATTTTTTAAGATCAAAAGCAATTCTTCATAATCTGGTCGGGGCATCACGATATCAATATCATCATCCCAAGGGATAAAACCTTGATGGCGTTCAACACCAATCAGACTTCCATAAAATATGGTATATTTTAGGTTGTTTTCACGACAGATTTTATCAATATAAACTAAAATATCAACTGCTTTTTTTTGTACCTCTGCCATTGTTAATTCTCTCATAAGAAGTCTCCTATATCCAATTAAATTTTTTACTAACGAACGGGAATATTTATTTGCCTTTGATCATCAAATTGACCAATAATAGAAAATATCCTTGCATCCTTTGTTTCTCTGCAAGGATTTTTCCTATTACCTTAATTATTTTTCCAGTCTGTTCAATTGTTTTTGTTGATCGAAATCATATTGAAGTTTTCCTAAATACAACCAGAAAATAAATGTTGCAGAACGTCTAGTTAGTATAATTTCAGTAATCAATAAACTAGAGACTAAGATGATCAACACAATTTGATTATCTATCAGAAATTCCAGATAATTTTTTTGCTTTGTAGCAAATAGAATCCGCAAAGACTGCCACATTTTTGATAGTAAAAATAGGACAAAAACAATTGTTCCAGAGATACCAGTTGCTGCTAATAGATAGAAAAAGGCACTGTGAGGTGTTTGCCCCGTTTTAGCAATATGAGTCTCTGGGATTTTAGCTTTGGCAATTGCCACAAAACCTTTTGGTGTTGTTCCGAAAATGGGTTCAAGTCGCATCAATTCAGTTGCACTTTTCCATAAAGCAAAACGACTGTTAGAAATATCTTTATTTTCAACAACATCCGGTCTTTCGGTAGTGACCAATTTTTCGTCAGGAATTTTTTTCTCTGAATCTTTTTCAAAAAAGTCAACGACCTTAGGACTTGTGATTTCCACACGGTTTGCTACATTGACGTAACCTGTTTTCATCAATGATACGCCACCAAAAACAACGGCTGAACTAATCGCAGCTAGGACTGTTGCTCCTACTACTTTCAATACTAACGATTGATTTTTTTTCGACTGATAAAATAAGTAAAAGAAGAAAACACCAAAAAAGGCCGCAACTACCAATTGGATCATACCAGATCTTGAACCTGAGAGAGAAATATAGCTAAATTGAACAAACATAACAAAAATAGAAAGAACTTTCACCCATAGCTTTTGATTAAAAATAGCTTTTCTAAGGGCAAAAATAATACAAACCAATGAAATAGTTGTCGCATAGTTTGGATCAACAAAAATCCCATAAAGACGATTTTCAAAAAAACCGATTCGCATGCCATAATACAATGATTTAACTGGCGTAGAAAAACTTACACGAGCAAAAAACAAATAAAGAGAAAATAGGACAAGTGCAGACCAAACAACTAAAAGAATCGTTTCAAACACAGTAAATAGTTTTTTGTTATTTTCTCTTCCCACTTCAAATACACAAAAGAAAAAGATACATTGCCAAATAATCAGTTTGATGTTTTCCGTGAAAGCATATTCTCGATTCAACAATGTACTGATTGCTAGAATCACTATAAAAACAATTAACCAATATTCAATTTTTATTTTCTTTTTTTCGAGAATCATTGGTAAAAAGTGGCTAAGGAAAATGACTCCTGATAATAACATGATAATCATCGAAAAGATGGAATCGATTTTTGGTGGTAGTGTGGAATAAACACTAACCATCCGACAGATTAAGACAAGCTCAAAAAAAACAATATAGGGCAATGCTATTTTTTGTCCTATACTATGGAATTGCTTTGAAAATTTAGTAAACATTTTATCCTCCATTAGTATAAAAGATCAATCACCGTAACGGTTAATCTTTAGTTTTAGTTATATGTTTCCTTCTAAATTCTACTGGAAACTTATATAAATGTAAGCTAATCATTAAGAGTAATGTAGAAAACTTACGACTCTTGGTAAATATCTCATTCTCCATAATGAATCGAAAGTTATGTCTTAAATAACTTACGATTTCTTTTGTTTCCGGACGATCCGTTACGTTTGCTACTATAATCTTATCGAGAACTAAAAAGTTAGCAAAACAAACACGTTGATGTGCTGCTTTTTTGATTTCTTGACTTCGGTCTTTGAGCTTTATTTCATTGTTTTCCCAAGCTTCAATAAATTCAAATTGTTTTTCTGAAAAACTTTCTGTATTGATACTTCCAAGACGATGATAATAATAGTACTTTTGTTCAGAGTCAATGGCTACTTTGTGGCATTGATTCAATAAATCTACAATAATAAAAGAATCTTCATGATATTTTCCCTCTGGATAGCGGATAGTTGAAAACAGTTCTCGCTTATAGAGTTTGTTCACTGCATGAACAGAGATGATATTTCCTTGTAAAATTAATAATAACGCTTCTTCAGCGGTTACTGTTTTTTTGATTGTGGGTTTGATTATCGGATCTTTTCCCTCGTAGACATCATAAATACCACAGATCGATAAGTCTGCCTCTTCTTTGATGATTGCTTTATATAAAAGTTCATACATATCTTCTGCGATATAGTCGTCACTGTCAACAAAGCCCAAATATTTTCCTTTGGCTACTTCGATTCCCGCGTTTCTTGCACTACTCAATCCACCATTTTGTTTGTGGACGACCCGTACACGAGCATCCTTCTTTGCATAGTCATCACAAATACGTCCACTATTATCAGGTGAACCGTCATCCACTAAAATCAGTTCAAAATCGGAAAAAGTCTGAGCGAGAATGGAATCTACACATTTTTTTAAATATTTTTCAACTTTATAAACAGGTACGATGATACTAATTTCACACATGTATTTCATCCTTAACTAACTGTACTGTATGCTTCAGTGATTCTTCTAGACTAAAGATCGGGAACCAGCCAGTATCTTTAATTTTTTCATTATTTAAAATAGCCGTATTTGCTTTAGAAAAGCCTTGTTGTTCAATTGCATCAGGTAATTCAAAAATGACTTGCTTCCCACTAATTTCAGCAAGTTTTTGAGCAAGCTCTTTTAGATGCAAATCAAAACTGTCATTAGAGATGTTATAAGCTTCTCCATTCTGACCGTGAATAAGGAGATGAAGCATCGCTGAAACAGCATCACCTACATAAATATAGGAAAAATACTGGTTTCCTTCACTCTTTAATACAATATCTTCTTCATGCACTGCATTCAAGATAAATTGAGAAGAAGCCTTAGAGTCAGATAACAGCATCGTTGGGCCAAATGTACGGCATAATCTTGGAATCACAATATCTAATTGATGCTTCGCAATATATGCCTGACAAAGGGACTCACTGACTCTCTTACCTTCCGGATAGCCGGCACGTAAAGTATTGCAATCAATATAACCACAATAATCTTCCGAAAACTTTTCAACGTCTCCACGATTTTCGCCATAGATCTCTACAGTTGAAAGGAAAAGCACTCTTTTCGGTTCTGTTGCTACAGCATGTTTCAATACTTGTTCTGTACCAGCAAGATTCGTCATAATCGTGCCAATTGGATCGGTTGCATAAGCTTTTGGATGGGTATTGCTTGCACCGTGGATGATATAGTCAGCCTTAATAGAAAAAGGCAACGGATCTGTCACGTCTCCTTCGATGATCTCAAAATTTTGATCAGAGATATACGGAGAGAATCGTTCTTCCAATCTTTGACGATTTCTTCCCATTGCATATACTTTAATATTAACCCCTAAATACTGGTTTGCTAACATTAACGTATCGACTAAAAAAGAACCAATCATACCTGAGGCACCAATCATGAGTAAAGATTGACCATCCAAACTTTTTAAATCAGGAGTATGTTCGACTACCTTCAGCAAATCATCTTTATATAGTGGATTATTTATTAAAGACATCCTCTTCACCTAATCTTTCATTTTTAAATATGCTTTGAAAAGCTCTAAATCATCGGTTGTGGTCAATTTGATATTTTTATCAGAACCAGCCGCAAAATACAAGGTTTCACCTAAGTCCACCATCATCGTATTGGTATAAGATGAGTCTGTCATTCCAATATTTTCTTTGACCGCCCGATTATAAGCAGATAGTAATTTACCATATTGGTATGCTTGTGGTGTTGAAACACGTCGTAACGTATTACGATCCACATATTGTTGTGTCGTTTCTTCGGTTTTCTTAATAAAAATCTGTTCATTATACGGTAATGAAGTCACACCATTTCCATATTCCTTACATTTCACAATCACATCTGATAGGACGAGTTCATCCACCAATGGACGGATACCGTCATGAATGATAATTGTGTCATCATCCTCTGAATAATCTTTTAAAAATTGTACACCGTTATTGATTGATTCTTGTCCTTTAGATCCGCCAGTAATCACCCATTGGACTTTACTGATATTGAACTCTTTGATATAAGCCCACATGGTTTCTTCCCAACCTGATTTACATACAACAAGAATTCGATCAATCTGTGGATGGTGTTGGAATGACTCCAATGTATAAATAATGATGGGCTTCCCCTCGATATTAATAAATTGTTTTGGTATATCCTGCCCCATTCGTTTGCCAACGCCACCGGCAATAATTATAGCTGTAATCATATGAGATAAATTCCTTTCTTTTATGTGTATTTATACTAAATAGGTATTGAAAACTTGCCTATTATTTCACTATCCGTTCAATAAAAACCATATTTAACCTTTTACATTTTCTCACAACTGCCAATAACTTTCAATGTTTTCCACTGAGCCTCGGTGAAATATAAGTATTATACAAAAAAACAACACATCAAAAGAATGATAGAACATTCGATTGATGTGTTGATTTATTTATTTTTAGTTTACTTTTTGAACATACTTTTTATTTGCAGTCACATAACCATCAGCTGTTTTTAATCGTGGAAGTCCTGATGGGGTATATTCGATTGATTGGATCTCTACGATCGTTCCTTTGCTAATTGCAGCTCCTTTTTGCGTAAAACTGAGATCTTTATAGTAGTAATCATTCATCAACAGTTGAACTCTTTTAGGATTCGTCACAAAATAATTATCATTTGCATTCGCAGCAGCTGTAACATACCCTTTATTAGCTGTAACATATCCCTTATTGGTTTTTAATCGTGGGATTCCACCAGCTGTATACTCGATACCTAAGACATCGATCACCGTACCTTTCGCAATTGCGGTACTTGGTTGTTTAAAGTCTATGTCAGAATAATAGCGATCATCCCTCAACATAACAATTTTTCTTGGATTTTCGATAAAGTAATTATCACTGTCACTCACTAATTGTGTTACATAACCTCTATTTGCTGTCAAATAGCCTTTTGCCGTTTTTAACCGTGGGATTCCACCACTTGTAAATACCACATTTTGGACTTCAATCAATTCATTTTTAGAGACTGCCTCCCCTTTTTGACTGAAATTGACATCATGATAATACGTATCATTTGTCTTCATGACCACATATCCTGGATTACTATAATAATAGTTTGAGATATTATCTGGCACTTCTTGCACATACTCTTTATTAGCCGTCAAATAGCCATCGGGCGTAAGCAATCGCGGTACTTGACCTTCACGGTATACGACACCTGTAACAGATACAAGCGATCCTTTCGTCACTGCTTTTCCTTTATGGAGAAAGTCTGTGTCTCGATAGTAAGTATCATTGGCTTTCATGACGATTCGAACAGGGTTTTTCGTATAGTAATTATCAATTGATGCTACAGTTGCGATCACGTAGTCTCTATTTGCTGTATAAAAGCCTTTATTTGTTTTTAATCGAGGTATTCCACTCTTTGTTTTTTCAATTCCCGTTACTTTGATGACCGTACCAGCTGAGACTGATTCTCCTGGTTTTGTAAACTCGACATCTTGGTAAAAACGATCATTTGTCTGAGCAATGACTTGTCCTGGATTTGTCATATAGTACATATCAGAGATATCACGATACTGTTCGACCAAATTTTTATTCGCAGTCAAATAGCCATTTTTTGTTTTTAAACGGAAAATACCAGAGTCCGTGTAAGCTAAGCTTTCTACTTCCACCACTGTACCTTTCGTGACTTTATTTAAACGCTGGGTAAAAGCTGTATCTGCATAAAAATAATCATCGGTCTTCAAACGAACTTTTTTAGGATTCGTTGTAAAATAAGAATCAATATTGCTTTGAGCCGCTACAACATATGATTTATTTGCTGTTAAATAACCGTGATCTGTAAATAAGCGTGGAATCCCACTAGCGGTTGTTTGAATACTTTTCACAGTAACTAAAGTATTTTCTTTAACAGTCATTCCAGGACTGGTAAAATTCACATCATTGTAAAAACAATCATCCTTCTTGAGGATGACTCTTCCAGGATTTGTCGTATAATATTTATTTAGGTCAGGTCCGGTTCCTGTATTTGGCGTTCCAAAAAAAGAACTGTAAATCATCGACATGTCAAAGGGACGTGATTGATAATTAGCCAAACCTGGGAAATACATTTTAGACGACCACTGCCAAGCGCCATAATCATTGTTCCACTGCATCGATTGTGTTGGAGTATAAGGATATTGTGCGACCCATATACGTTCTTTATTAAAGGGAGCAGGATTGATGTACCCACTATCTAGCCAGCCTCTACTAAGATATAGTGCAGCATTAGAATACCCAAGATTTTTTAGTTGTTGATTAAAAGCCAGAGCATTTTTTTGCGTATCGCGTCCGTTGGAAATCAAGTTTGGGTCTTCTGCGTCATCGAACATGATCGCATTTTTGGGCAAACCGAATTTTGACGCTGCTTGTGCAAAATATTTTGCCTCTGCTTGAGCCGTCTGGACAGATGTATACAAGCTATAATGATAAGCGGACACGCTTAGTCCTGCAGCTTTAGCATTGTTGATTTGACTTTGCGCATACGGATTAGTATAAGATGTTCCTTCAGTGAGCTTGACGGTTACTCCCGTAACCCCGTAACTTTTAATTTTTTGATACTCAGCAACAGAGATTGTTCCATTCCAACTAGCGACATCAATGAAGTCTTTTCTTGGTAAATTAGGATTATCGGCATATACACTATCAGGTTCCCTCATTCTCGTCATAATCCCATACTGACTGCCAGACGGTTGCATGGCATAAGTACCTTTTTTATGGTTTGTCCCTCTTTTCCCGAGTTCAGCATCTTCTCTTGAATCACCTTGACTAGCATCTGGTTGGACCTCGGTAGAATCACTCGTAGAATTGGCGGTCTCGGAACCCGAAGTGCTGGTACTTTCTTGAGTGGGGATTGTCGAGCTGCTGGTCATACTGGATTCTGTCGAAGAAGTCTCAGCCGTAGATGTTTCCGTAGTTGTCGAACTATCCGATTGTTTTGTATCGTTAGTTGTGGTAAGTGTTGCTGAATCAGACGAGTCGTTCATTTGCTTTTCTTCAGTTCCCACTTCATTCATAGCCTTCTGTTCTTGACTAGATTGAGAAGTTTTAGCTATATTTTCAATTGCATAAGTATTGGAAATAGAGCTATTTAATAATAATGTACATAAAAGTACACCAGAAAAAATCCGTTTCATCTCTTTTCTCCTTCATACTGTATCGTTTACTTTGTAAGCTTTTTTAGTATCAACAAGAACAGCTTCATGATGAGGCTGTTGTTCTTCTTCAGGGGGCAATTGCATGTAGTCACCAAAGACCTGTTTCAAATAGCGGTCATATCCAACAGGAATTGGCATTTTTGTCTCTTCAAAGGGAACAACAATCGCTGATTTAAAATCTTCCAAATGGTAAATATTTCCCATATATTTAGGTCCGACACATAATTCTGTGACATAAGGTGTCGATCCGAATGAGTACTTACTCATTTGTTTTTCTGCAAAACGCCAAATCTTATAGCGAATTTTGGGCGAAGAGAACGTACTTAAAAGCACCTTGCTACCTGTTGCCATCATTCCTCCATGTTTTTCGGGCACAACCTGAGAACAAAACAATGCATAAACGAGCGCCCACATTTTTTGGATTTTCCGTTGCGCACTTTTTTCAGGCGCACCGTCCAAAGGAAAAATATCAATCGGTATACCATGAGGAATAGCCATTCCTTCTTGATACGTTTTGACAAATGTGGTATTTGCATCTCGAATGGTCATAAATGAATTATGATCATTGTAATTCTCAGAAGCAACCAATAGCGGATAGCGTTCAACATCAGCATATTTTGGCCATAGTTCTTTTATTTTTTCATAATCTTGTCTAGGCATAAAAAAATCCAAGTCATCATCCCAAGGAATAAAACCTTGATGACGGATAGAGCCAATACAGCCACCACCACAAAAATAACAAAGTAGGTCGTGTTTATTACAAAAATCGACAAAATATTGAGCGATTTCTAACACTACCTGCTGGACATTTCTTAATTCAGGATCATTACTATACATACTTACAGCTCCCTCTATTTTTATTTTATCATAACTATTTTTTTTATCCGAAATAGAATCTGTCTAAATTTGCAAAAAAAGAGTGTGGGTCAAAAGGAAAACCTAAAGACCCAAACTCGAATAAATAGTGTGTTAGAAGAAACTTTTATCCTAACACTTTTATAAATGTGAGAATAAAGCCATGACAGCTGTCACTGCTTTTTTATTTCGATTGAAAAGCAAATGATATCACCCTGCTATTCCGGTCGCTTATTTAATACACTCGTTTTAGTGTTGCCATCAATCCTGGCATCTTTATTTCAACAAAACTTCCGATGCGTACAGCAGTTAAAAAGAATGAACAAGGCAGGTTATACAATTGCTTCGTTACTTTTTTTACTGTAGAGTCGGTGCAAGCAATTTTTTTCGCCTCAACAATAGTTGGATCCGTTAATATTTGCTTTGCTTCAGCTTTTTTTTCTTTTGCTGTCCGTGTCGAAGTGCCATAGATAGAAAAGATGACCGACGTCGTTCCTTTTAAATGGAGAGCTGCCATTCCTGGCTTATCGACTTCATTCGTCACTTCATTTGCTAATTGGTAGAACTCTTTGAAGGTACTAAATTTATTGGGACGGTACTGATTCGTGATTCCTTTGCCACCTTCAAATTCATAAATATAAGAAATTTTCGGGTTCATCAGGACATTTTGACAATATTTATAATAATGCAAATTAAAAATACGGTCTTCACAGCTATTGTATCCTTTAAAAAGAAGCTGATTCTGTTTTAAAATATCCCTTCGATAACATTTATTCCAAACTACATACATCAACTGATCGTTCATTAATCGATACATGTCTTTTATAAAACTATCATGACTTTGATAATGATGCTCCGTCACTAAATTTTCTTTTTCTGAAATAATCTGTTCTCCGTCCATCGTTCGAAAGATAAATGAACTAACGATCAAATCGGTGTCTGGATGTTTAGCTAAAAGCTTGTCATAATCAGATAAAACTTCTTTTTTCGGCGTATCATCCGCATCAAAAAATAAGATGTAAGTTCCTTGGGCTTGCATAATCCCTTCATTTCTTGCTAAACCAGGCCCTTGATTAGCCGTTGTGATCAGTCGAAATTTAGGGTCGTTCTCAATAAGTCTCGTAATGATTGCTTCCGTTTGATCTGTCGAACCATCATTGATTAACAAAACTTCATAATCAGTAAAATCAAATTCTTTTAAAGATGCGATCGTACGAGCAATCGTGCTTTCAGCATTATAAATGGGTATGACGATACTAAATTTTGGGTTACTCATTTTTCACTACCTCTCAACTAGCGAAAGATTTTCTCTTTTGGAAAAGCAATCTCTGCCAATGAATGAACATTCTCATCTTCTTCCAAGCCTTGAGAAGACATCTTATCAAAAAGAATTTTAATGGTTTGTAATAATATTTTTAAATCGAGCAATAAAGAATATTTCTTGATGTAAAGTAAATCAAACCGTAATTTACTGTTGTAATCTGATACGTATTTCCCATAAACTTGCGCATAACCCGTTATCCCAGCACGTACATTGTGTCTCAAATAGTAATAAGGATTTTCCGCATTGAATTGATCAACAAAGAAAGGACGTTCTGGTCGAGGACCAACGATCGACATGTCTCCCTTTAATACATTAAAGATTTGTGGTAATTCATCAAAACGAACTGCTCGGATAAATTTACCCACTGGAGTGACACGAGCATCGTTGCTCTTAGCCAAAACAGGTCCTGATTTGGCTTCTGCAGTCGCAGTCATCGAGCGAAATTTATAGATTGAAAATTCTTTTTGATTTTTAGTGATCCGAATTTGTTTATAAATAACCGGACCCGGTGAAGTAACTTTTACTAAAATAGCAGTTAATAACATGAAAGGTGAGGCTATGATCAGTAAAATCAACGAAACGATAATATCAAACAACCGCTTGAATAATTCATATTCTGGTGGAATTCTGAATCCTGAAGCTTCAATAATACTTTCATCTTCAAAGTTCATGATGTTTGGATTGATCATCGTTAAGTTTTCAAATGTCGTATTGAGAAATAATTTCTTCTCATTTTTTGTCACTAGTTGATAGATTTTTACTTTTTCTGCTTCTTCAATATGTGAAGCCAGATAGACGATATCCATTTGATCAATCATTTTTTTCACATTTTCATAGTAGTGATCGATGACAACCGCTTCTACTTTATGCTTATTATTTTTTTTAGAACTGAAATTTTGTATGGCCGGTGCCACATCTTTTTCTGATCCAACGATCACGACTTTCTTATCACGACTGACTTTCAAGTACAACTTATAGATTAATATTCTGTAAAGACTCAATAAAATGGTCGCTAGCACAAATGACAGTAAAATTACGCCTCGTGGGAAAGCAAACCAGCGTCCAGCAAAGGTGACGACCATGATCCCCAATGTCATTAAGACTTGACCAATAACCGTGACAAACACGATATCGCTGACCGTTCGATTATAAAAAACATATACGCCCAATAAGATATTCAAGGCAATAAATATAACAGAAATAAAGATTGCTGAATGTTGAAAAGTTTCAAAATTCCGCATGGGTATTTCCCCATGAAATTTCAGTAAGAAACTGCTATATATGGCTACATTGTACATCAAAACATCCATTAAAATAATGAATATTCGTCTTGCAGCACTCCATTCCCCATTTTTATTCATATATACACTCCTAATCACAAAATAATGCACCTATTATCTTACCATAGCAGGGTTTAAAAGCCTAGTGAATAAACAAATTGTAACAGAATTACAAAAAACTACTGCTCTACAATTATAACGCTTGCTTTTAATATCTCATTTTACGAAAAAAAAACTACCATGCTTTCTTAACTGATTGCATGATAGTTTCTATTTTCATTTCTTAATTAATCTGGTCTTAATGAAAAATCTCCAATTCCTTCTTTTGTCAGATTATCGTTATAAAAAGGATCATGGTTGATATATCCTGGCCATTTCACTTGCATTTTCTTTATCTCACCTGCAAAACGTTTTTGCTTCTCAGGCGTATCTTCATAGCCTCTTGATTTTGATTCAAAATGATAAAGTTCAACTTGATGGGCATAAACGTTATATCGACCTAGCTCATAAATTTTCAGGCATAAATCCACATCATTGAAAGCGACTGCTAATGTTTCATCAAAGCCATGGACCGCATGAAAATCACTGGCTTTGACCATCATACAGGCAGCTGTTACCGCTAAGTAATTGACATCGATGACTAACCGACCAAAGTAACCACAGTGTGTTTGGTCATAGTTGTTCAACGCATGACCAGCAACGCCACCAATACCAACTAACACACCAGCATGTTGTGTCGTATCATCTGGGTAATAAAGTTTGGCACCGACACAGCCAATTCGATCAAATTGCGCATAGGCAACCATATTGGTCATCCACTCAGGCTCAATAACTTCCGTATCATTGTTTAAGAACAATAAATATTTGCCACTTGCTTTTTCTGCCGCTAGATTGTTGATCCTAGAATAATTGAAAGGTATATCGATCAATTCCACTATAAAACGTTCGTTTAGTCGTTGCTGGTATTCCTTAAATAGTTCCTGCATCTTAGGATCGGTACTACCGTTATCAGCAACAATGATCTCATAGTTGGAATAGGTTGTTTTGTCAATAATTGAGTCGATACATAGTTTTAAGTCATCATATCCGTTTTTAGTGGGAATAATGACACTAACTAAGTCTTCTTGCAGCACTTCATAATTGACCTCGTAGAAACCAGAGATTCGTCCAGGACGGACTTTTCCTCTAATTCCTCTACGATCGAGTGCATCAGTCAATGCCTTGACTCCAGTATCATAAATATAGCTCTTCGCTTCACCATTGCTGGCAGTAGATCCCGGAATCGTGCGCCAGTGATACAGTACTTTATCAATGTGATAAATGTGATCAGCTGGGATCTTCTCAGTGATTCGTAGTACCAAGTCATAATCTTGAGAACCTTCATATCCTTTTCTAAATCCACCGATTTCTTTAACTAAGCTGGTACGATAAACCCCTAAATGTGAAATATAATTATTGCCCATTAAAGTATCTGGTGACCAATCCGCTTTAAAATGAGGATCAAAACGCTGACCTTCTGCATCGATCTTATCTTCATCGCTATAAATGACATCAAGTTCAGGACGCTGATTCAAGACGCTTGCGACTTCAAACAACGCATAAGGCGGTAGTTCATCATCATTATCTAACAACGCTATGAACTCTCCTGTTGCCATTTCCAAAGCAGAGTTGGTCGCTAGACTGATATGCCCATTTTTTTCTCTAAAAACGACTTTGATTCGTTGATCTTTAGCTTGATACTTTTCTAAACATTTTCTGATTTTAGGATCAGTTGATGCATCATCACTGATACATAGTTCCCAGTGATCATACGTTTGTTTTAAAACAGAATCAATACATTTTTCCAGCCATTTGATTTCGACATTGTAGACTGGCATAAGTACTGAGATTAATGGACGATATTCAAATCCTTTAGCATCTTGACGTTGCTTTTGGAGATCAAACTGTTCATGACGTTTGATCCATTCGGTATAATCCACAGAAGCTGGTTTCATTTCAAACTTGACACGTCGGATCGCTTTTTTCACTCCGTGTGTCCGTGCATAATTGAATCCTTTTTGAAGCAATCTTTTTTTCTTTTCCCAGTTTGTTTCAAGGCCATCGTCATACGGATAACGACCATTCAATTTCACCGCAATCCCATTTTGATGGGATTTTGTTTGGAAATCTAAAATCGCTTTACCTCTCATTCTTCCAGATAATCGGATGTTGAAACCACTCGGTGTTTTCACATCCATATTGTATAAATGATTGATATCCAAACGAACAACATTGGTGACTTCGGCAGATACTTTGTCCTTATCGACTTTAATGATCGGAATTTCTTTCGTCACCTCATCAACCGCCCAGCCAACAATCAATAAATCCCCAGTTGCTCTTTCACGAGTAATTCGGTCTATAAATACAGCAATCTCTTTTTTTTGCACGAGCTTTTGTTCTCCTTTATTAAAAATAAGTTCGTTCTTATATCTCGATAAACCAGGATTCGCCATTTTCAGCAACAGCTTCAATTAAAAAAGATTTTTCTCGTTCACATCTTATTTGCAATTCAAAACCAGCTTTTGTTCCCGCTGGCAATTGTTCCGCCTCATTTACTTCTGGCCGTTCAAACTGCAAGGCTTGAAAAAATGGTGCTTGGTTCACAGATAACTTATAGGATAACGGCTGACGTTGTGCGTTAGAAATTCCCCAACCATTGATTGTCAAAATTTTCGTTTCTGGATCCCAATGCTTGCTATCCACGCATAGAGAAATCGCCTTTGCTTGAATTTTCTTTGCTGTTTCTTTCGATCGAAGCTTGCGGTTTCTTGGTTTAATTGCGAATTCTTCCTCAGTTATCAGTTTACAATAACGGCCAGTCGTCATCTGTAATTCGTTAGCTAATTTTTCATTTGTCAATCGCACTTGTTCATTTTCTTTTTTCAGCGAAGTGATTTGTGCCATTAGACGTTGCTCGATCTGCGCTAAAGGTTTGACTGCCTCAAGTAGTTCTTTCATGGTTTGTGTCAATTCCCCGATAAACCGATAATGACAATGGATCGTCAATTCTTGACCTGCGACACCAAATAGAGTAAATTGTGGCGTTACTTCACCATCAAATAAATAGCAATCATTTTGTGTTTTGATTACTGCATTAGATTGGATGAAATCAATTTTGTTCCCCGCCAATTCCCCGCTAAATTCGATAAAACTTGGTTGATCAGCAAATTTAAAAATGACCGATTCGACATCCCCGGCAATTGGAAAAGTCAATGTTTGGTTTTCTCCCGTATAATTGTTGAAAGGATATTTTTGGGAGACTTCTTTGTTTGCAGTCTTTTGGATCACTTCCACCATTCGAACATAATTCGAATTTTGTGGTTGTGAGATGTGACTATTCTCAGTGTGTTTTTTCAAAGAAAAGAAGTATTGATAAACTTCTCCGAAAGGTCGCATTTTGAACTCATAGCGAACTGCTTCGGGTAATTCTTCATAAGTTGAATTTAATTCTGTGTCTCCGACAGCTAAGTAAAGGTAATCCTCAATATTAATAGATAAACCAGCTTTTTCAAACACTTTTTTAAAACCTTCGTGTGTGTAAAAAGAATTATGTGTTTCATCTAATAAGCCATAAGAAGCCCATGGTAACTCATTGTTGAATAAATGGATCAGCACAGAATTATGGACTAAATTCGGAAATGTGATTAAAATTTCTCCATCTTCGTTGAGAAATTCTCTCACTTTTTTTAATGTTTCAGCTGGGTTCACTAAATGTTCTAAAACATCGGCAAAAAGGATATAATCAAAGGTTTGCCCTGCATAATAGTTTGCCCACTCAAAACTTTCAATATCTCCATAAAAACCATCTTGTGAAAATTCACTGACAAAATCGAATAATTCTTTATCTAATTCGACGATACTTACTTGACAATTTTTGGCTCCGATTAAATGTTTGGTCAATCGGCCGTTTCCCGGTCCAAATTCCAAGACTTTGCTGCCTGGTTTAATTTGGGCAGCAATTTTCCCTACACTACTTTGTTCATCTAAGTCCATTTCAAAATCATACTTCATCGGCTAGATAACCTTCTTCCCATTTATGGTCTAAGACCACGATTCCTTCCCCAATATATGAACCATTAACAAATAAGTTCATATATTTTGTTTTGTAAACTAAAGGTACGGTGGCATTTTCTTCAAAAATTGCCACATCAAAATAATATTCACCAGCTAGCAGGCCTAGTTTTTCATATTCTAAATAGAAAACATTTTTGCCTTTTTTCCAAGGGATTTTGATGCCGTCCAACAGTGTATTTAAACCACAAACGTAAAAATTATCGACAGTTCGTAAGGCAATCCCTAAAACAGGATTCTTGATCGAATCATCTTTTACTTCATAGGTTACTTTGACATACAGTGTTTCGCCTTGATCAAGCACGTCAACAGGATTTTTTTCTTTATCCAATAATTCCGCACTCAGTACATCAACGATGTCAGGCGCTGCAAAACGTTCCATTTGATTTTTATTTCGATCAACTGTTTTGACTGATTTTTTCTTTAAAAAGTTTTCATAGTTCGTTGTGACATCCATGGTATCCCCATATTCAACCACTTCACCATTTTTTAGCCAATAGGATCGATCACAAAAACGGCGGATCGAACTGATGTCATGGGAAACGAATAAGATCGTTTTACCTGAGTTCTTGATTTCAGTAAATTTTTCCATACATTTCAACTGGAACTCAAGGTCCCCTACAGCTAAAGCCTCATCGACAATCAAGATATCTGGATTGACATTGATAGCTACCGCAAAGGCTAAACGAACAAACATCCCACTGGAATATGTTTTTACTGGTTGGTAAATATGTTCGCCGATATCAGCAAATTCAATGATGTCTCCGACCATTCCATCGATTTCTTCACGAGAAAAGCCTAACACCATGCCATTCAAATAAATATTGTCATAGCCAGAATATTCGGGGTTGAACCCAGAACCTAGTTCTAATAGTGCAGATATTTTCCCTTCAATCTCCATTGTTCCAGATGTGGGCGTCAAAACGCCAGTAATGATTTTGAGCATGGTGGATTTTCCTGAACCATTTTCTCCGACAAAACCGATCATTTCCCCTTTTTTAATTTCCACATTGATATTTTTCAACGCATAAAAAACGTCATGGTAAGATTTTTTGAAGGGATTCAAAGCTTCACGAAAACGGTCAGATGGTTTTGCGTACATATTATAAGATTTTGTAATGTTTTTTAATTTAATCGCATATTCAGTCATATTCATACTCCTTACAGCACATCTGAAAAATGTGGTTTCAATCTACGGAACACAGCAGATCCAATAACGAAGATAGCTAGCGTAAATACCCAGAAATAGAGAGTATACATTCCGTGTTGCCAGAACCAAGCTTGTCCTAAGAAAGACTCACGATATCCTTGCACGACATAATAAAGTGGGTTTAGTTTTAAGATTTGAACGATCACTGGATTGAACTGACTTGGACTCCAAAGGATTGGCAATGTCCACATAACCAACTGTAGGACAATCGTGATCAATTGCATGATGTCTGGTAGAAATGGTTGAATTGATGCTGTCAACCATGTTAAGCCGGTTAAAAAAGCACACATACAGAATAAATAATAAATCAGTTGGAGCGTCATCCAAGTTGGATAGATTCCATGTCCAATAACCACCACTAAACCAACGAAAATAAAGAAAAGATGTGCATATAGATTCGATAAAATTTTCGTAGTTGGTAAAATGCGGATATTAAATACAACTTTTTTTACTAAATAAGTGTATTCTCTGAAAACTAACGTCGTTGATGTAAACGCGTCAGAAAAAAAGAACCATGGGATCATTCCCGTAATCAAATAAACAATAAAAGGATATTTTCCATCTGTCATCGCTGCCTTTAATCCAAAACCAAAGACCAACCAATAAATCAATACGGTAAAGACAGGATTAATGAATGCCCATAAAATTCCCAAAAAAGAGCCCGCATAGCGAGACTTAAAGTCATTCACTGAAAACTGAAGCAAGAGCTTTCTATTCTGGTAGATATCCTTCATAAATAAAAACAGATCTTTAAACATTTGTGTTCCTCCAAGCAAATTCTGTTAATTACAGTCATGTGCCATTTTACCACACTTTTACTCACGGACTGTGATATTCTTAGTTTCTTAATTTTCTATTAAGCAACTTTACGCTAACATTTTTATTTTACATAAGAAATAATTTAATTGCAATGAAGCAAAAAGCTAGCTGACCCAAGAATAACTTGTTTCAACTAGCTCTTATCTAAATATTTAATGTCGGCGTGCTACTCTTGATAAAGAGCCGTCTGTCGTTTCCCTCGTTTGTTGATTCGCTATTTTCCGCTTGCTTGCAACGTTTTTTAAATCATCATACCGGTGACTTGCCATTCCCAATAACAGATAGATGATAGGTACCCACGGAAAAGAAGTTAAAGTATCTTCCATAAAGGATTGGATCATCACCGCAAAGAATGCCCATAAAAAGGTTACTTGTCCATTCGATAAATCTGCTTTTAAGGTCAATCGACCTACATAAATTAAGACTAGTACCCCTGCGATGATGACACCCAGCAATCCATATAGATTTAAAAATGAATTATAACTATTGTGATTTCCTAAAAATTGATTTCCACGTTGAAAAATGAACGGTTTCATTCCAACCCAGACTTGTTCGCTTTTTTCTGAAATAGTCTCATAGAATTTCAACCAAATTTCTTCACGACCAGTAAAGAGATTTAGATGCTCGGAATGAGCTGCTAAGTAAGAAACTGGCAACGCAAAAATCGTGACAATCATGTAGGCTAAAAATGGCGCTCGTATTATTTTGAACAATTGTTTTGGCCAAATATCCAGTAAAACAAATACGATCATCGCAACTAAAGCACCTTTTGATTGACAGACCCAGATACCAATAATCCCAGCAATCACACTCGGAAATCCAACGAATACCCGAACATACCAGCGCTCAAATGAACTGGCAAACCCACTGATCAGTAAGGAGAGGGTCATTAAAGTACTACCAATCGTATTCGTGTTGATCCAAATATCGGAAACTTTATTATCAGGCAACCAAATACTTTCACCATCAGGAATTTTTATTTCAGTAAAAATGCGGTATAACGTAATGCCAAGAAAGACATAACATACTAAAATAAAAATCGAACGATCTAACTTATCAAACTGAATCCATTTAACCGTCAAACAAAAGACTATGATTAGCGGGATCAAAAGATCTACATTCATAGAACTTGCTCTTACTTCACGGAAATGATCAAACAGAAAATAAATAAGCATTGCCGCTGCTAAAAAAATAAAGTCAGCTCTTCGTCCTTTATATACGTTTAAAATAAATAAAATGACAATGCCAAACGTAACAAATTGCGCACTGTTGTCATATAAAAAAAGCGCTTGAGCATTGCCTAGGCCTGCTGTCCATACAAAATAAATAGCAGAAAGAAATAGAATCAGTAATCCAACACTCATTTTATTTATTAATTTTCCAATAACCGTCTGAATAATCTCCATCCTCCTTTCATACTGTTTTATTATACTGTTTTTTAAAAACAAACGGCAATGCTATTTTTAGATTAATTGATAAAAAACTCACTTTTAGTGCTTCATCCAGTCTTTTTAAAAGAAAAAACATGGAACCTAAAAATAGGTACTGAGCAATTTCAGAAGAAGCAGTAAAGAAATTTACTTCCTTACACTCCCATATCAATTACTCAATACCTAATAATTACTTTCTCAACCGCCTGTATACGACCATTCATCTACTTGGTTATCCGTATTATTCACAGCATTATTGGCTGTAGATGGATCGTTTTCAGGATAGGTTACTTCAAAAATCATATAACCATCTTTATCAGGACCGTATAGTTGAGTGAATTGTGCTTGGTACAATTGATTATAATCAGTTAACGGGCGTTTGCTGACCACGTATTTGATTCCAAGCTTTTCAGCATCTTTAAAGTTGAGGGTCACAGAAAACATATCTGGACGATCTAAAACAAATGAAGTTTTTTCTTTAGCAATAAAGGCACGTGTGTGGGCATATCGATTATAATATTTTTCATATTTTTTATCTGGATCAATTTTAGCCCATGCCTTCATGTCTGGATAAAAGCGTACCGAATTAAAAGCTTTTACGCCTAATGTTGGTGTAAAGTTATACAGCTCATCTTCTGTTAACCATACTTGTTGTGGATCTGCCTGATCAATTGCTTTTATCTCTTTTGCCAGAGTCTTTTCAAAGATCGCACCAGTTCCTTCTACAACTGGGTTCACAAAGAAACCTGAAGCTACAATCAAAGCGATAAACGAAAGATAGAACAATCGACAACGTCGGAACAAAATAAATGCCAGGATTAACGTACCAACAATCACGATCATAGTGATCTCAAATTCGGTAAAGTATTTTGTCATTTTGGAATTGACCAAAGCATACGTAAAGATTCCCGCATTCGCCAACAATAGGAAAAATTTATACCATGTTGGGATCACATCTTCTTGCCAAATATAGGCAATAAACCATATGGTTAAGAGGCAAGCTGCAAAACTAAAGGTTAATATTGCTCTAAAAGGTGGCACGTAAGATAATAAAGTGAGTTCAGCGAGCCATTTTGGTAATCCTAAAGTAATCCAATAAATTGAAAACAGACAAAAGAGCATTAAAATCCGTCCAAACAGTTTTTGTTCACTATTTTTTTTACCAAATAAAACAAATGGGCTTGCTAAAAAGACGGTCGGGAAGAAATGATAAAACAGAGCAACTTCAGAATTATTAGAAAAATTGATATCTTTAAACGAAATTTTCCAGTTTGTCAGAAAATAAAAGAACTCTCCTAAATGCCATTTTCCTCCTGTACTTACTCGTTTTCCTGGATATAAGGTATTTAAAGAAGCCAGTAACGCATCTTTAGAGGTTAACCAAAAGTGGATCAGTACGCCACCTATAAATAATATTGCCCCAATGATCAGTACTGCATCAAACCAATCCCAAGTGATTCGCTTCCCATAATAGAGCAATAACCCAACAAAATAAAAGACAAGTAAATAAGCAAGCATAACTTGATGGGCTGGATAAATCACCAGGATAAAACCTAGACCAAATATGACGATCAAACTCATCATCATTGCTCGTACCCATTTTTTTTGATGTTGGTAAAAATAATGATAAAAAGCAACCATTAGTCCTAATGTGAAGAAAATCAGATCTCCCACGTGTTGCATGAACCACCACTGGACTGCTGGTGAGAAAGTTAAGGCAAAGGCGCCTACGAGTGATAAAGCTTTTTTTCTTTTTGTCAAAATCATTAAAACTTCATACCCCAATAAAACCATGACCACTAATTTCATTGCCCAATAAAACGAAAGCCCACGATCTCTTCCCAAGAAAAAGAATCCCCAATTGAATGGTTTACCAATAACTGTGATATCTTTAACAGGAGAATTATAAGCAATGATCATATTTTGTCCATTTAAGGAATAATCGGGATTTACTAAAGGATAGTCATTTTCAGCTTGTGAAAGATAAAAAGGTGTTTGCACGAGCCATTCATCTGAACGAACTTCCCTATTTTGCCCGAAGATGACATCAGTTTTCTTTCCGTCATCTCGTTGCGATACATATTTATCCCATACACCCAATGAACTACCATTCAAATTAAACGTCACAATAACTACAATGACTAGCAATCCGATGAGGTAACGAAGTTTTAGAAAGACATCAAGAACAGAATGATCTGTGCGCTCAGGCTTCACGGCTGTTCGTTGCGCGCGTCTTGTTTGTTTTTCCATGCGATTCTCCAATTTCTAGTTTGTTCTTTTTTTTACGGAAAAACAAGTTTGCTATTTCAAACTTTCAGCTGCTTCCAACATTTTTGCTAATGCTTCTTGCCATGTCGGAATGACAAAGCCTAGATCTTCTGCTTTCTTTAGACTCATCACAGAATATTGTGGGCGAACTGCTTTTTGTGGATACTCTGCTGAAGTGACTGGTGCTACTTCGACATCCGTATCTTTTAAGATTTCTTTGGCAAATTCATACCATGAACAGCTATTTTCATTGGATAACTGATATACGCCATAAGGTGCTTGTTTTTCAATCACATATACCATAAATTCAGCAAGTGTTCGAGTCCAAGTTGGGCGACCATATTGATCATTGACAATAGTTAAACGATCATGCGTTTCGGCTAAACGTTGCATTGTAAAGACAAAATTATGTCCATAAACACCAAATACCCATGAAGTACGGATAATATAATAGTCTTCTAAGATTTCTTGAACCGCTTGTTCCCCTAATAATTTTGTACGACCATACTCATTCAATGGGTTAGTTGGATCGTCTTCGCGGTATTCTTGGTCTTTCTTTTTGCCATCAAAGACATAATCTGTACTGATATATACTAATTTAGCATTCACTGCTTTTGCAGCCAATGCCACATTTTTAGTTCCATCAACGTTAATCTTCTCATCTAATTCTTTGCCTTCTTCTTCTGCTTTATCAACGGCTGTATACGCTGCACAATGAAAAATAATTTCTGGCTTTAAGTTTGTAATATACTCCATTGTTTTTTCTGCATCAGTAATATCCAGCTCAGCAGCATCAGTTGACACATAAGCCATTCCTTTTTCATCTAATAAATGGCGTAATTCCGTTCCAAGTTGACCATTTCCTCCGGTTAATAAGAACATTCTGATCTCTCCTCTTTTTTGTTTTAAAAAGGGGTCTGCAACATCTGTCACAGCTCCCCTTACAATTGCCAATAAACAATTCCTATTTTTATACTAATTTTTTTCTGCACGTTTTACAACTTCATGCGTGTCTTTTTTACCCGAATTTTTTGAGAGTTCCTTAAATCCGGCTTATCATCATTTATTGACCATTTTTGGCATAGGCTGCTTCCACAGCTTCTTTTTCTTTCTTCCACCAATCTTGGTGTTCTTCATACCATTTGATTGTATCAGCTAAACCATCACGGAAGTTGGTAAATTCAGGTTGCCAACCTAGCTCCTCACGTAACCTTGTCGAATCAATTGCATAACGTAAATCATGTCCTGCACGATCGTTGACATGGTCGTAAGCATCTTTGGGTTGTCCCATAAGTTCCAAAATCAATTCCATGACTGTTTTGTTATCTTCTTCCCCATCGGCACCGATCAAATAAGTTTCACCGATTTTTCCTTTAGTCAAAATCAACCAAACCGCAGATGAATGATCATTCGTATGGATCCAATCGCGAACGTTTTTTCCTTCACCATATAGTTTTGGACGTATACCACTTAAGATATTAGTAACTTGACGAGGAATAAATTTTTCAATATGTTGATATGGTCCATAGTTGTTTGAACAATTTGAGATCGTTGCTTGCAACCCAAATGAACGAACCCAAGCTTTCACTAATAGATCAGAGCCCGCTTTAGTTGAAGAATATGGACTTGATGGATTATAAGGTGTTTCAGCTGTAAATTTTTCCCCTTCGCCTTCTCCATGACCTGGTAAATCTTCACGTAAAGGTAAATCCCCATACACTTCATCGGTGGATACATGATGGTAACGAACATTGTATTTACGACAAGCTTCTAACAGGGTGTACGTACCAATAATATTGGTTTGGACAAAAGGAAATGGATCTTTTAGCGAATTATCGTTATGCGATTCTGCTGCATAGTGGACTACGGCGTCTGCTTCTTTGACTAAACGATCCACTAATTCTGCATCCGCAACATCACCAACGACCAATTCTACACGGTCACTAGGTAGCCCTGCTAAGTTCTCTTTATTCCCAGCATAAGTCAATTTATCTAACACCGTAACATGAACCTCTGGATGATGATTGACCACATAGTGGACGAAATTTGAGCCGATAAATCCGGCACCACCAGTAACAATGATATTTTTCATATAAAAATTCTCCTTGCAATCCTAAATTTCACCATAAACAAATGGATTTTCTGCTTCAAACTCTTTTAAAGTTGGATGATGCTGATCCTTTTCAGACATAATCGCTTTGGAAAGATCGATAGGCCAATCAATCGCTAAGTCTGGATCATCAAAGGCAATCCCACCATCAGCTTGTGCATTGTAGTAATTATCACATTTGTAAAGAAAATTGACATTTGGTGTCAATGTCACAAATCCATGAGCATAACCTTTAGGCACCAAAAGTTGTCGATGGTTGTGTTCAGATAAGATAAAGCCTTCCCATTTACCATAGGTTGGACTTCCTTTACGAATATCGACAATCACATCTAAAACAGCACCAGAAGTTACCCGAATCAATTTCGTTTGTGCTGCTTCTCCTTTTTGGAAATGCAGTCCGCGGATAACACCAGCTTCTGCCGATAATGAATGATTATCTTGAACAAAATCAAAATCTAAACCATGTTCAACAAATTTTGCTTTGGAATAACTTTCGGTAAAAAAGCCACGATGATCACCAAAAACATCCATTTCAATGATCTTCACATCTGTTAAATTAGTATCAGTTACTTTCATTACTTCAGACTCCCTTAATTGTTGGCCAACTGTAAAAGATATTGACCATATTGATTTTTTTTCAACGGTTGAGCTAATGTAAGTAATTGCTCTTTAGTGATATATCCCATTCGGTAGGCGATTTCTTCTAAGCAAGCTACCTTGAGATTTTGACGTTTTTCAATCGTTTCAATAAATGTGGATGCCTCTAGAAGAGATTCATGCGTGCCAGTGTCTAACCAAGCAAAACCTCTACCCATCAATTCAACAGATAGTTTTCCTTTTTCTAGATAGACTTTGTTTACATCAGTGATCTCTAATTCACCACGTTCAGAAGGTTTGATGTTTTTCGCAATCGAAATAACATCATTATCATAAAAATATAACCCTGTTACTGCATAATTTGATTTTGGTAGCGCAGGTTTTTCTTCGATTGACAGAGCCTGCATCTTTTCATCAAATTCTACAACACCAAAACGTTCTGGATCATTAACGTGGTAACCAAACACTGTTGCTCCAGTATCTTTAGAAGCAGCGCGTTGAAGCATTTTAGATAAGCCACCACCGTAATAGATGTTATCTCCTAAAACTAAGCACACACTATCATCACCGATAAATTCTTCACCAATAATAAAAGCCTGTGCTAGCCCATCTGGACTTTCTTGCACTGCATACTCAATTTGTAATCCTAACTCTGCCCCATTACCAAACAGTTCTTTAAATCTTGGTGTATCTTGAGGAGTAGAGATAATCAGGATTTCTTTGATACCCGCTAGCATTAGTGTAGACATTGGATAGTAGATCATTGGTTTATCGTAGACTGGCATCAACTGTTTTGAAGTTGCCTTAGTTAGAGGGTATAAGCGTGTACCACTTCCCCCAGCAAGAATGATTCCCTTCATGAGTATAAATTCTCCTTTTCAATTTAAAATTCACCTTGTTATTATCTCATCAAACTTGTTATTTGTCATGGAATTATTAACGATTTAACTATCTTTTATTAATTCCAAACCATTTTCTCTTCACAAGCGCCTTGATCAGATTCAACCGCCAGGTAATTTTTTGGGTTAGTTTAGTGTTTGTTTTGATTTCACTCACATTAAAATCATGTCTACGATAAAGTGTCAATGTTTCTCTAATAAACCCAACACGAGTTCCACCTAACATTCCAATCCACATATCATGCATTGGTACTTCAGAAGGAATTGGTACTATTTCTTTCTTTAATGAAGATCGAAAAGCCATGCCGGCACCGATATAATTACTCCGAATCAAATTATTGAGCCAGCCTGTTCGGGAATGCCGATAGGAAAAATACGACGCGTGTATCTCATTGAGTTGACCATCCACAATCACTAGATCACTCACTACTACTAATTGTTGCGGATTTTCTTCAAAATATGCGGTGATCTTAGCCACCTTATTAGGTAGCCAAACATCATCTTGGTCTGCTAAAAAAATGATGTCACCTTTAGATTGTTGAATGGCATGGTTGAAGTTGGCAATGACACCTTTCCTTGGTCCTTCAACAAATTTGATTCGATTGTCTAGTTGCGTGTATTCCTTTATAATTTGACAAGTTTCATCTGTCGATCCATCATCTGAAATAATCAATTCATCCTCAAGTGTCAGTTGGTTTAAAATACTATCCAATTGTTCTCTTAAATATCTGCCACCATTAAAGGTAGCCATACAAACTGATTGCACAAATTCACACCCTTCAGTTTTCAGTAAATGATTGTAATGTCAAACGCCATATTTTACGATTTCTGACTGTTAAAAATTGTTTTACTGTACGTAACAATAATTGTTTTCGATGACGCAGTAACATTTCTTTATCATAATTTTGATAAAAAGTTTTTTCAGCTTTCAGTATCGACTGATACCTTGTAACAGAAACTTTCTGATAATCAAGAACTGAAAGATCATGTTCCATTTTTTCAGGTAAGATAAAAACCGTCTTTTTGAACTGATAGATCGTCCAAAAAAGCCAATGATCCAAGAAATCAAGGGGAAAATCTAAATTAAAACCGCCAATTTCCTTTAAAAATTTGATAGAAAAAACAGCGCCCGAATTAATCGCCATGATTCGTCTTTGACTGAGCTGTGATCGATCAACCTTTTCAACTTGACGATTGATATAGCGATCCGCAAAAACAGGCGATATTTGGTTGCTTCCAGCATAAACTAACGGAACGGCTGCAACCAATTCATCTGTCCAATCAATCGTTAAAAGCGTATCAAAATACGTTGCAGTCAATTGACTATCATGATCAAGTGTAACGAAATAGCGAATATTCTGCTGCGCATGATTCAACGCATAATTATAAGCCGTAGCCAGACCAGGATTTGATGGATCATGATAGTAGCTTATATCTTTGTCTTGTTCTAATAATGGCTCCAATTGCTTAACGGGACTATTATTATAAACAACCAGTTGAATCTTCTTCTCTTTGACAGCTTTCATGAGCAGATCAAAAGAAGGCGATTGACTAAAACGCTGCTGGTATAATACGATAACGACTACTATTTTGGGTATGGTCAAAAGAAAGTCCACCCCCACTTATTGAAAAATTTCACCATTGACTGTAAAAAGATACGAAAAAGTTTAAAATTGCGATGAGCACCTTTTCCATATAAATGAACAATCGTGTATAACGGCGTATAAAGGAGTTTTTCTCCTGCTTTTTCAAAAGTTAAGCAAAGATCATTATCTTCAAAATACATAAAATAGCGATTGTCAAACCCGTTGACTTTTTTAAATTTATTGACATCAACGACCATAAAACTACCAGAGATCATACGCACGTAGCTATTGGTTGTTTCTGACAAATCATGGCATTCGAATTTTGCTAAACGTTGAGCAAACAACTGCTTGACAAAACGAGCCGGAATAAACCGCAATACATAATCGAATACATCTAATTTTTGGCGAATCAAATGTTGTGTCGTACCATCTTCATTCAATATTTTAGGTGCTAACATGGCACATTCTGGATGTTCCTGCAAAAGTTTGACCAAGTCAACGACTGTCTGCTGATCCACCAGAATATCTGGGTTAAAGATCACAGCATAAGAAAAGTCACTCGTTAATAAATTATGGTTATGTCCATAACCAAATCCTTTATTTTCCTGATTAAAATAGATTTTGACAAACGGATACTTTAGATATTCTTTCAATCGTTCTTGGTAGTCAATCGACGAAGCATTATCGAAAATCAAGATCTCAACCATGGCTTGGTCATTTATGCTGGCTAGAAGCGTATCTAACGTTTGAAAAATCTTTTGACTATTAGCCGTTACGATGCTAATTAAAATCGGTTGTTTTTGATTTATTTTCATTAGTGTCTAGTCCATTTCCTTTTATATTTCTGTATGACTTGTATTCGATATTCTTTATTGCCTAAAAAACGTAAAGTTTTAAGAATGTACTGATGCTTCTCGTTGATCAATCCAATCAACTCAAACAATAAAATAGCCGCAAATAGCATCGAAACGATCAAAACAATCGAACCGAGACGCCCAGTATAGTTCATGATCATGGCAGTAAATGAAAACATCAATGCCATAGCATAAATGGTCAAAACTGCTCCTTTATGCGTAAAACCTAGACTCAATAATCGATGATGTAGGTGTTTTTTATCTGCTGTAGAAAAAGAGACACGGTTCGCTTTTCTGCGAATAATCGCAAAAAAAGTATCTGTTACTGGAACGCCCATCACAATCAATAATGAGATAGAAGAAACAAATGTTACATTCTTCAGACCTTGTAGAGAAAGAACAGCCATCATAAATCCTAAGAACAATGCCCCAGTGTCTCCTAAGTAAATTTTGGCAGGATAAAAATTATAAGGAAAAAAGCCAATAATGCTTGCCACTAAACAGAATATGACGATTGGTATGTATACTGTAGAAGCATGTAGGAAAAAATATCCGATAATACCAATTGTAATCAACCCGATCAACGAGATTCCGGTTGCCAAGCCGTCTAATCCATCAATCAAATTAATTGCATTAGTGATACCGAAAATCCAAAAAATGGTCACAGGAAAACTCAGCCAACCCAATTCGATATAACCAAAAAAGGGCAATGTTACTGAATCAATGTGAATATCTGCCACAAAATAGACGATCAACGCTGCTAATAAGATCCCGACGGACTTTTGTTTAGGCGTCAACTCGTATTTATCATCCAGTACTCCCGTTAGAATGATCACTAAGGAAGCTAGTAAAATAGGAATGATATAAAATTTGGGAATGATGTCACGAAAAAACAATAAGGTGGATACGACAAATGAAATAAAAATGGGTAGTCCCCCAGCTGAAGGCATAGGTATTTCATTAATACGTCGCGCATTCGGTTTATCCACCATTCCGGTTTGGACAGAAATAATTTTAAATATGGGCGTTAGTACTAAAGATAACAAGATTGTTAAAAAAAATTTGACAACCATACTAAATGAAACAAGCATATTGGCACCTACTTTAATTAAGAGTCTAGAATTATTATAAAACACTCAAGCAATAAAAACTCGCAGTTCTATTTTTTTTTATGAGAAAATTTATTTTTGAAACGAATCCACCATTTATTTGTAGAAACTCGTCTTTTCTTGATTTCGTTACCTGTTATGTATTCTTGCACAACAGCATTGATGATTCCGCCAAATATAATGATTGTAGCAGCAAAATTGAGCCATAGCATCAAGACGATGAAACTCCCGATGATTTGGTATCCACTGACTCTTGTTGCAAAGTATTTTGCGTAGATTCCAAACACCTGAGATAGCAACATCCAGCCGACAGTAGCAAAAATCGTTCCCGGAATCACTGCTTTTAGTTTTAATTGCGCATTCGGTACTATCACATAAATCAAAAACATAATGATAAATAAGACAACTAAGGTAATCGGCCATTTCAAAGTTTGGAACTGGATGATCACATTGCCAGAAAAATTAAAAATCGGTTGGAGCGCTTCAAGTATCATTTGACCCAGTCCTAAAAAAATCGTTACTCCACTAATCGCAATCATGAAAAGCAAAATCACTACTAATGAAAAGAAACGGACGATCAAAAAATTCTTTCTATTTTCTACACCATAAGCCTTATTCATGGCAATTTGTAAAGCGTTGATACTTTGACTGGCAGACCACAAAGCAGCTAAAGCAGATAACGACAACAAGCCACCGGAACTTTGCGTTAACAAATTTCGAATTGCAGGACCGATAAACTGATAGACCGTCTCAGGGATGATTTGCCGCACATAAGTCAATACTGTCTCTTGATCGATTTTTAGAAATGGCAAAATATTACCAAACGCAATAATTAGGGGAAATAAAGACAATAATAAATAATACGCCACAACAACTGACGTGGTACCCATTTCTGAATCAGTGATCCGTTTTTTTGTTGTTGCAATAAAACGCATTAAATTTTCGTTTTGCTTTATTTTCCCTAATAATTTCATCAAATTCTCCTTATTGATCTAGCTTCTCAATACGTACCTTCTTCACCTTGAGAAGTTAAGATTCTTGGTCCATCTTTCGTAATTGCCAGTGTATGTTCATATTGGCAAGACAAGCCACCATCTCTTGTATAAGCAGTCCAGCCATTTGGATCCATTTTCATTTTCCAAGTTCCAGTATTAACCATTGGCTCAATGGTAATAACCATCCCTTCTTTTAACCGTAGACCTTTTCCTGCTTCACCATAATGAGGGACAGCAGGTTCTTCATGGATCGTTGGACCCACACCATGACCAATAAAGTCACGGACAACCGCTAAGTTTTCACTTTCAACATAAGTTTGGATAGCATGACCAATGTCGCCAATTCGGTTCCCAACTTGCGCTTGTTCGATTCCTAGATACAAAGCTTTTTTTGTCACTTCCATCAAGCGATCAATTTCCGGTGTTGACTCTCCCACTACATAAGCCCAACAAGAATCAGAAATGCCGCCTTTTAAATCGATACACATATCCACTTTCACTAAATCGCCATTTTTCAGCGGTTTTTTACGTGGAAATCCATGACAAATTTCGTCATTGATGCTAATACAAGTCGCATACTCATAGCCTTCAAATCCAATTTGAGCCGCAATCCCACCATGGCTTTCAATATAGTTACGAACAAAAACTTCAATATCCCAACTCGTCACGCCTGGTTTGATAAAATCTCGCAGATTTTTATGTACATCCGCTAACAACGCGCCAGACTCAGCCATTGTTTCAATTTCTCGTGCTGATTTCAATGTAATCATATTTTCGTCTCCTTTTTACAAATCTTCCTCATTTTACCATAGTGTCCGGTCGTTCGCCAAATCAGATTCTCTTCACATGACTTGTTTTCTTTTAGTAAAGGTTTTGGTATAATCTGTAAATGTTAGAGGATCATATATCAATAAGTAGGAGGCAACCCATGGCTTTAGCAAAAATCGTTTACGCAAGTATGACTGGCAATACAGAAGAAATTGCTGATATCGTAGCAGAAGCTTTTGAAAATTTAGATATTGATGTTGAAATCAATGAGTGTACTCAAGTGGATGCAGATGAATTTGAGGATGCAGATATTTGTGTCGTCGCAACTTATACATACGATGATGGTGACTTACCAGATGAGATCGTAGACTTATATGAAGATTTACAAGAACTTGACTTGTCTGGAAAAATCTATGGCGTTTGTGGTTCTGGAGACACTTTTTATGATGAATTTTGTAAGTCCGTAGATGACTTCGATGCTGCCTTTGCGAAAACAGGAGCAGTAAAAGGAACAGAAAATGTTAAAGTTGATTTAAACGCTGAAGAAGAAGACATCGAAAAACTCGAAGCATTTGCTAAGGCGCTTGTTTCAAAATTATAGGCCAAATCAGTCAGCTCACAGCTGAGAACTTTTGGAAAAACTTCAATTATTTGATAAAAAGAACGTGTGATGCTGGAGAGAGTTAGCATCACACGTTCTTTTTATCATGTTTTTAGAAGCTTTTTTAATTTCAAAAAATCAATGTGTATGTTTGAGAAAGACTTTCGAGAAATACTTCAAGTAGTTTGTTTAATTCACTTAGATCGTTTCTTTCGTATTTAGTGTCGCATTGATGCTATCTTGGATCATTTTTTCAATTTGTTCCTTGGTCGGATGAATGATACTTGAAGACATCAGTGCTGCTAATCCTGTAGCGATGATCCAAATTGTGTTATGCAAAGACTCAATTTGTTCCGCAGATAGATCAGCATACTCTGGATCTTTCTTGACCGTCTCGACAAAATAATTATAAGAGAAGTTTTGCATCTCCCTTTCCCCACCATATTCTTCTAAGTACAGAGAACTGTATAATTTTTTCTCTCGATTGGCAAAATCAATATAGTTTACAGCTAAATCGATAATGGTATTTCCTGTATGTACAACTGGGAACACTTCATGCTTCAAGTACTCGTAAATCTGAGCAAATAAGGCTTGCTTCAGATCATCCATGTTTTTGAACTCAAGATAAATCGGTTGAGTCGAACAATTCATTTTATTTGCAATATTCCTTGCCGTAAATTTTGAAAATCCTTCTGTGGTAGCCACTTCAAAAGCGGCTGCTAAAATCTGATCTTTTGTGATCGTCTTTTTTCTTGCCATATTTTTTTAATCTCCTTGAAATTATTTATAACGCTTCCACTATTGATTAATTTAATTGTAACATGATTATTTTGTTATGCACAACTTGTTTTTTTATTTTTAAAAAATTACTTTAAAAACAATCAATTTTATAAATTTTAGACATCATTTAGAAGAACACCCATTTTTTTATTTTACGATTCTGGCAGATTGTCTCTAAAAGAATTAAATGTTATCATACAAATAGCTATTGGATGAAACATTAGGAGGAAATGGATTATGTTAGAAAATTTTAATGAGAACCTCGAAAAATATGCACGATTAATTGTTGAAACCGGCGTAAACGTCGAAAAAGACCATACAGTTGTTTTACAAATCAACGTCGATCAAGCCCCATTAGCTCGCTTGATCACCAAAGAAGCCTATCGTTTAGGTGCAGCTGAAGTGATCGTACAATGGACGGACGACGTGATCCAAAAAGAATTTCTTTCTTACGCTGCACAAGACCGTCTTGAAACTGTTCCACAATATAAAATTGATCAGACTGATGATTGGATCGCTAAAGGTGCTAGCCGAATCAGTGTTGTATCTGCCGATCCAGATGCTTTTGGTGGCGTAGATGGAAAACGAATCGCTACGTATCAAACTGCCGCTGGCAAAGCAATGATGAATCTAAGAAAAGCGACCCAAGCAAATAAAGTAAGCTGGACTGTAGTCGCTGCGGCTGGTAAACAATGGGCAGCTAAAGTTTTCTCAGATTTACCAGAAGAAGAACAACTGGATGCATTATGGGATCAAATTTTTAAAACAACTCGTATTTACGAGGAAGATCCTGTACAGGCTTGGAAAGAACATGATGAAAAATTAGCGAAAAAAGCTGCTGAATTAAATCAAGAACAGTTTACTGCCCTGCACTATACTGCCCCTGGCACAGATATCGTCATTGGCCTACCAAAAAATCATCTTTGGGAAGGCGCAGGAAGTTACAACTCCCGTGGAGAAAAATTCATGGCAAATATGCCTACTGAAGAAGTGTTTACTGCACCTGATTACCGACGGATCGATGGTTATATCTCTAGTACAAAACCATTGAGCTATGCAGGTACGATCATCTCAGGGATGAAGTTTACTTTTGAAGCTGGAAAAGTCATTGATTTTTCTGCTGAACAAGGTCAAGAAGTATTGGAAACCTTGCTCAATACTGATGAAGGCGCACGCTCATTAGGAGAAGTAGCACTCGTTCCCGATCCTTCGCCAATTTCTCAATCGGGTATTATCTTTTACAATACGTTATTTGACGAAAACGCGTCGAATCACTTAGCTCTAGGATCTGCGTATGCCTTTAGTGTCGAAGGTGGTACTGAAATGACCGATGAAGAACTTGTGCAAGCTGGTCTTAACCGCAGTCAAACCCATGTTGATTTTATGGTTGGTTCTGACCAAATGAATATTGACGGTATCCGTGAAGACGGTTCTACTGTTCCAGTATTTAGAAATGGTGACTGGGCTTAATCTGATAAAACGATACAAAAAAAGAGGAGAAATCTTAAACGACCTCCAAAAGTTAGATTTTTGGTCTAACTTTTTGGGGTACTACAGACTTCTTCTCTTTTTTGTGATGATTATTTCTATTACAGACAACACTTTTCCCTGCTACTCACTGAAAGATGGTCGAATAAGCGATTTTTTGATCCTGTTGTTCAAGTTTTTTATAAAAATTATTTATACTATTTATCACGAAATTCTATTAATACATTTTCTGTTTTTTGATAAGATTGACAAAAACAACATTTATTATTAAAAATTAGAAAAAATGATGGAGAGATAGTATGCCTTTTATTGTTTATTTTATTGTTTATTTTATTGTTTATTTTTTTGTCTTAGTATTAACGCTTTATATCCCTCTGCCAACTGCGTTATTGTTTTTTCATCGTTTAGCTAATCAACATGACCTGCTCACAACAATCCACAAATTCATTTTGCTATTTTTGGTTTGTTTAGATTATCGGTTCAGTTTCTACTGTATTTATCAATGTAAAATAAAGAAACAATACTACTTGTACCTTATCTTGATTAATATTATCGAATTAGGCATCCATTTTTATTTACTGGTCAAATACCAAACAGTTTGCTTAACTATCATCACTTTGAGCCAGTTATTATTGCTTATTTGTATGTTTACCTTTCCTTTATCAAAAAAATTTAGAAAAGCTGTCTTTCACTCACCAGAAAAATCGAATGTAGCGTAGAAAACTATCTTGGTCCCACATAAACAAAAAAACCTGAACCACAACGGTTACAGGTTTTTAACGTTCCTGACTGGAATTGAACCAGCGACCTATCGCTTAGGAGGCGATTGCTCTATCCTACTGAGCTACAGGAACAAGTTCTCAATAGTATTATTTTAGCTTGTTTAAGGAGCACATGCAAGCTTCTCTTAGAAAATCATTTTTCTTCCTAAGCAAAACGTTTCCACTAGCTTTTGACGAGTGATAAAATAGAGTTATCTAACAAGTGATGAGGGAGGTTTTATTTATGAATGACAAACCAAAAGAAGAAATATACGCTGAACGCTTTGATGCTTCTAAAAAAGAACGAGAACAACTATCAAAAGAAGCCATTAAACAGCATGAAGATGAAAAACCTCAGAAAAAAGAAAGTCGCAAATTCAAGTTTACTAAAAAAGAAGATTTGCTGTAGAGAAATGAGATAAATCAGTGGCAAAAAAGCAATCTGATTTTCAGAATGATATCGAAAAAATTTCAAAATAGCTTTTTATACGATAACGCCCTCCAAGAATTCGTCGAAAACCTTGGAGGGCGTTATATGTGTTGAGCAACAAATATTTTACGTTCATTTTAAAAATAATCATTTAGAATAGGTTGCTGACTTGGAAAGCATGGCGCCATTTCTAATAGAGCTTCAGTTGACAATTGGATGTGATTGTAAAAAACAAGTTCTTCCATCTGACGATACCCCATTAATAATTGAGTCATGCGTTGGATGGTGCCACTGATGGTTGGTAATTTTGTTTCTGTTACTTTTTCAATTTTCACCTCTGCATTTGATACAGTGATCTCAAAGATCCCTTCATTCCACTGTGCGTAAGGATCATCTGTTACTTCTAAAGCAAAAGTGAGCGCTTGTTTTTTGAAAGGATAGTCTTTCAAAAACAACTCAAGATCAACAATTCTGCCCATCATATATGGCGTGATCGTCATTTGTGCAAAAGGATTTTTAAGCAAATAATTTTGATCACTACCTGAATAACCACAAGCATAGTCAAAAGAAGCAAACGCCCCACTATGGGAACTAACAAACCTCACTAATCCTTGAAAGGCTTCATGACTCAAATAGCCCCATTCCACTACTACAAATGTTGGTGCCGTTAACTGGTAAACCACATATCCTGTTGCTTGACCAGATTCATCGTAATACAGCGCATAATGATTATCTGTCTTTTGCTTAAACTTATAAGTATACCACCAGTCTTCTCTACTTAATCCACCACGCTGATTTGCTGGCATTTGTTTATAAATCATTTCTATGACTTCTCTTGCTTGTTCAAAAGTCACTCGTTTCATTTTGCCAGCCGTCTTTTTCACGTTCGGTACATCTCGACTATCCAATTGATAATTGATTTTATCAAACAATTGCTCATAACCGTAGCGACGATAAAATGGGTAAGAAAATGGAGCAAGATAAGAAAGACTTACTTTTCTTTCACGGCAATCTTTTAAGATTTTTTCCATGATTTGATTGATCCCGCCTTGTCCCCTAGCTTCAGGATAAGATGCTACATAACCGATTCCTGCCATTAAATACTGTTGCCCATAAAATTCAACAGAAAAAGGCGTCGCCATTACTTGGCTAGTGAGTTGCTCTTCCTCGTCAAAAAAACCATAATTCCATGAATTTTCAACGATCAGTTTGAATCGTTCACGTCTTGCAGGTGTATCCTGCGCATTAAATGCATAGGTTGCTAGTTCAAACATCGCTTCTTGATAAGCAACACCAAGTTCTTTTACTTCATTTGCCATTTTTGTTACCCCTTCCATCAAAAACAATAAAAAATTGTGTCAAGTTCAGTGATCCAACCATAGTCACTTTATCAAAATAAAAATGTTATTTCAATAAATCACTATTTAGCTGAATCAACTGCTTCTTGCCACAATTAGTTTTTTACTAGTAAGTTTCTTCGATCATTACTAACATTTTTTTGAAGCGACGTTTTTTAAAATACATCAACATCGTTCCTAAAATCATATCATTCAATTTTTGTAGCATCCCATATGATTGCATTTGTTCCGTATAACGTACTTCGCAGGTTTTATCATCTAACGCTTTGATTTGATAATGGACGACATAATCATTTTTTGTGGTAGATGTTCGAAATTTATACGACTGATTTTCAATAACTTCCTCGATCTTGATGCGAGCGCGGCTATTTTGTGAGAATTGTTTGACGTATTCAAGGTTTTTAAGTTGTTTACGAGTAACCGATTTTCCAGTCGCTTTACGTACATCAAAAAGGACAGAGTCCATCACTTTATCATAGAAAAAGGATGCTGGAATATTTAAAGTTTTAACGATTTCCATTAGCTATTTTTCCCCTTTGCTTCTTCTCTTTTTTTCCCTTTTAAAAAGAAATGTATACCTAAACCTGCCAGAAATAGTCCTGTAGCCATACTATACAAATCATAGTTTTGCGAACTAGGATTTAAACAATACAATACGATCAGTGAACCAATACTACATAAAAATAAGCCGTTTTTCATCATTTTGAACCCTTCCTATCTTACAACCAGTTAAACTGCTGTTGCTTGAAAATATAAAACAGTGCCCCATGGTTGTGCTTTGATTAATGCTTTTGCTTTTTGTGCTGCTGCTTCTTTATCTTGTGCGCTCGTCTCAAAAAACAATTTGATCCCTTGTTTTTCTTTAAATGTATATGAAAAGCCATCTTCATTGTAACCTTCTAATAACTCTTTGATAGCATCTTGTTGCATGGCACTTGCGATTGAAATCATTTTAGTTCCTCCTAGATTATTGTTTAGAGAGCAGAAGCAAAAAATGCTTCTGCTCATTGATTTTTATTGTTCGCCTGCTGCTGGATCCATCTTATTCGCTGAGATAACGAACGGTGCCCAGATCAAGAAAGTCACGATCATACATACTAATGTCACGATTGGCGCACGCCAGTCTGCTCCGGTAGCTAGGAACGAGAGTAAGAATGGTGGAACAACCCATGTGACTTGTTGCGATACTGGGGCGACCAAACCAAAGTAAGTTGCTCCCCAACCTATAGCTGTTGCAACAACAGGTGCTAATAAGAATGGGATGAACATGATAGCGTTCAATACAATCGGCAAACCAAACATAACTGGTTCATTGATGTTGAAAATACCAGGTCCGATCGACAATTTAGCAACTGTTAAATAATCAGCACGTTTAGAAAGGAGTAAAATAGCAATCAATAGAACGATCGTACCACCAGAACCCCCGAACCAAGCGAAGGCATCAAAGGATCCACGAACCCACATATAAGCCTTACCATCTTCAATTGCATCTAAGACTGCAGGTGTTCCTGTTTTGCCATTGTAACCTTTTTGGAAAATATCGATATTGATCAATTGTGCTTGACCCCAAATTCCTTCTAAAACTGGAGCTAACACGTTTGGTCCATGAATACCAAAGAACCAGAAGATCTGAACAAAGACCGTAACGATCAAAACAGCACCGATCCCTTGAGATAATCCCAAGAAAGGTTCAGCGATATATTTTTGAACTAAATCAATGATCAATTGTCCGTCAGCGATACGACCAACGATATAATTAATAATAGCAATGACATATAAAGCGATCGTTGCTGGCAGAATTGCGGCAAAAGCCTTCGATACTGCTGGTGGTACAGAATCTGGCATTTTGATCGTAATGTTGGCTAACATTAATTTACAGAAAATAATGACAGAAATAGCACCCATGATCATGACTGTGAAATAAGAGTTTCCATTTAAATGATCAAGTTTTAGCCAACCCCAAAGACCAACAGATAAATTTCCATCCGCGATCGTTGCCCCTAATTCTGTTCCATTGATGGCATCAACGATATTTTGCGGAACATTCACGTTCAAAGCGGCTGACAATGAAGGACCAAAAGAAATTCCTTGGATCAAAGTTGCCAGACCAACGATCCCTCCGGCTAGGTCATTGACCCCATAAGCTCTCGCAAGATTGTATCCCCAAGAAAAGGCAAAAATCAAGCCGGCAATTGCTAAAGTTCCATTCCATACAAATCCATTAATTCCAATAATAACATTTAATACTGCAAAAATTCCTTTGTCCGCTGCTAAACTATCTGCATACGTACTATTAAATTGCTGTGGTAAATCTCGAATAATTGCATTGATCATTACAGCGACTGATCCCGCCATTGTTGCAGGTAAAGTACCGATAAAAGCGTCACGCAAAGCAACTAAATGTTTCTGCGCACCAATTTTTGCGGCAACCGGAAGGATGTATTTCTCCATCCAATTTGTTAATCCGTTCATTTTTATATCCTCCTATAAGTTGTTTATATAAAGAATTGCTTCCTCATACCAAATTAAAAAAATCCGTTCAAAATTTTTTCTTCTTCCGTTCAAAAAAGAAGGTTCTATTTTCGTTCATCTGTCTTTATTCGACATTGATTCTTCGGTAAAGTTCAATAAGTTCTTCTGCTAAATCAGTAAAAGCAATCGACGTCATTAAATGGTCTTGACTGTGTACGGTCAATAACGTGACCTGAACATGGTTTCCTTGTGCTTCTTGTGTCAACATTTGCGTCTGTGAATGATGGGCTTGGACTAATGATTCCTTTGCATCCATTATTTTTTGATCCGCTAACTCGAAATTACCTTTTTTAGCCGCAGAAATCGCTTCCATTGCATCGCTCTTGGCATTACCACCAAACATGATGAGTCCCATGATGGCTTCGAGATTTTGTTGATCTTCCACATTTTTTCCTCCATTTCCTATAGATTTATTGCATCAAATTTTCGGCTTGTTCTAGTACTTTTGCACCATTCATCATGCCGTAATCTTGCATATTGATTACATCTAGCGGAATCCCTTTCGGTGCTAATTTTTGCTCAAATTGAGCTTTCATAAACCGGACTTGAGGTCCTAAAAGTAAGACATCGACATTTTTTGCTTCAAGATTATTATCAGCGTCTGAAGCTGAAACAGCAAAAATATCTGCCTCCATTCCTTTTTCTTCTGCAGCTTTTTGCATTTTCGTAACTAGCAAACTTGTACTCATCCCCGCAGAGCATACTAACATAATCGTTTTTTTCGCCATTTTCTCCACTCCTTTTAATTTGTTTTACACATTTTTATAATGCAAGAAGCATGCCAAACAAAAAAAGAACCAAAATAGCGTTTTCATAACCTTTGGTCCTTCTTTTCTGTGCGCACACTGGTGATATCTGTGTAAAAAAATAGATTAGTGTGTTTTATTTTTTAATTTTATTTTCAATAAACATTTGCGTTAAGAAGGCAATCTCATTTTCTGGGATATTCACCTGATATTTCCGTTCCAATCCAATAAGATTCGTTCGAACGATGTCCATTTCTAAACGATAAATTTTTGAGAAAGTAGACAGATTCTCAAATTCTCGGGTCTTCTCATGCTTGATCAGTCCATCCAGTAAAAAGGCTAAATGAATCACGATCCCAATATCTACTCCTGGCTCTACTATAATTGAGAGATCCGTTTGGATTTGCTGGATGTTTTTTTGTAAAGAATGGATCAAAAGCTCTACCGAAGAAATCGAATTTAAAGAATCTTTTAATGAATCAACGATTTTGGCAGTTGGAACTTCATCATCAGCGATCCGCTTGAGCATATTCAATTTCTCATCGTTGAAGACATCATACGCTGAGAAAAACGGAATATTTTGGTAATCCACATCTACCGTGCCCGCAATGGCTTTGATCTCATATTCTTCTAATAATGCATCAATGTGTCGCTTAAATGATTCTCGTTCTAAAAACTGCATTTGGATCACTTCGACCTTTTTCTGGTCGATTACAGGAACAATCCGTTGGTATAATTTAGCTGCTACACCTTCCCCAGTAAAACAAGTAACGATCACTGCTTTTTTACGTTCATAGGTCTCAGTTTGTTCTTCTTTGAATTGGTCCTTGACGATCGTTTCAAAGGAAATCTGGATACTTTGATAGATATCTTCCAAGCTCCGCCCAACATTCGCCATCCGTAATGCCTCAATCACGATCATCGTACTACTCATTGTAATTGCTTTCGTTTTGATTCCAGTCTCTTCAAAAATCAAGTCACCAAAGGTATTTAAAGAACCCATATCCGTCAGTAAGATCAATCCATTCGTCAGACTTGCCTGACGATTTTGAACATAAGCCAGCACTTCTTCATACATCGTTTGGACTTCCATGGCTAACGGCATATTAAATGCTGTACCTAATTTCGTTCCTAATAATTCTTGCGCCATTTCCAACATACTTGAGGCGGTTTGTCTGCCGTGCATCAAAACTAAGACCTCAACTTTATTTTCTTTTACTGGTTCACTTTCGCCAAGATTAATGGAAAGAAACATACTGATAAAACCAATTTCGTCAAACGGAATTTCAATTTGTTGTTCTTCTTCAATGATCGTAGATAAATCAATGGCTACTTGAAATTCCTTTTTAAAATTTTTGCGTACGTTGTTGAGATCAGGATGAACAATCATGTGTCCTTCTTTGACCCGATCCAATGTACTTTGCAAATGAAGGGCAAAGGCAAATCGAGCTTTTTCATTGTAGATTCGATCCAACCTAGCTTCTGCAACATCGTATAACTCGTTGGTTAATCGCCAAATGTCATCTGGCAACAGATCTTTTGGAATCGTACTCTTTGTCAACTCTTTGACATAAGTTTGGAAATAAGCATCCACATCTTTCGAGATCAAAGTTTCTAAATCAATACTTTCGACACCCGTTTCTGATAAAGAAAGCATTTTTTCTTCGATATCATTATAGACCTGCATGTTTCGTTCTGGATCTTGTGACCAAACAACATCAGCAAAACCAGGCTCAAAAGTCAGGTATTGACTCTTACTATCCATAAAGCGATCCAAACGTTCAGGTACTTCTTTGATTTTCAACAACCCTTTTTGTACTTGGAGAGACAGTTCTTCTTTACGAATAATCAGTTTTTCTTCATTATGTGTCCGATAATGTAAAAATGACTTCGCACATACTAATTTCAAATCACGCTTGACTTGTCCGATATTTCCTTCTGCATCATAAAGCATAAATGCCAAAATGGCTTCTTTTTCGATATCTATACGTTGATTCAAACGATTGGCTTCTTGTTTGATAAATAAAGAAATGATTTCATAACGTTCATCTAATGAACGAGAAGCCAGATTTGGTAATGTGATTGCCATAGGAATTCGGCGATTAAAGGTTGTCAAAAAACTTTCGGATGACTCGGTGGTTGCTCCAATGATCTGAACAGATGCTTCATGGACGTGGGCGCTTTCTCCCAACGGACGATAGACCCCTTTATCAATAAAAGTAAACAACATTTCTTGTCCTTCTGGTGGTAAACGATGAATTTCATCAAGAAACAGGATCCCACCATTCGCTTTCGCAATCAACCCTTGACTATCTTGCGATGCCCCAGTATAAGCTCCTTTTTTGATTCCAAAAATATGTCCAAACAGTAACTGTGGATTCTGCGCATAATCCGCACAGTTAAATGAAACAAAAGGGGCATCTTCTGAGAGCATTTCAGAATCAATCGCAAAATGATACATACATTCTGCAAACATCGATTTACCCGTTCCTGTCTCACCAAAAATGATTGTATGCAATCCTCGAGGAGGATATAATATGGCTGCCTTAGCTTGCTGGATGCTTACTTTCAAAGAATCATTTTCACCAACTAGTGTATCAAACGTCACTTGGGTCGATGCATCAACGTGAACTTTGTCAGAGGCTGTTTTTTGCGGAGGCAATGAATAGACGACTGGTCTGCCGGAACTTTTGATAATATAGCGGTCTTTATAGAGATCGCTGAGATATCGACTTGCATTACTTCGATCGATTTTTAGATGTTTTGCCACATCACTTGCCGTCAATCCTTGCTGTTTCTCATGCAATAGATCCAATATTTCTTCTTGTCTTTCGTTCATACAATCCCCCACTATCCTCAAATAACGCTGATTACGTTTTCAATATAATAACACAAAAAGGCGCTTATTTGCGCCTTGCTCCTTTATTTTTCTGCTTTTTTTGTTTGTTTTTAAGCTTTTTCTTTGGCGTACTATTTTTTTCAACTTGTTCTTTTTTCGAAGGACCAAATGGAGCAGTTTTTTTTGTGTTTTTGTCATTGGCTTCTTCTTTTTGTGAGAGTTCTTTTTGTGGCAATTCTTTGACTAATTGTCCACCATGAAGAAAAATCTCTTCCATATCAATCGCCATATGACGTGTTAATTTTTTCAACTCTTTAACTGTATGATCTTGCACAAACGTGATCACGGTTCCGTCTTTCCCCATCCGTCCGGTTCGCCCTGAACGATGCAGATAAGCTTCTTCCGTTAAGGGAATTTCGGCATTCACAACATAAGGTAATTGTTCGATATCTAATCCTCTGGCTGCTACGTCAGTCGTGAACAACATCGTGATTTTCTTATCCTTGAATTGATCAAGTGCTGCTTTACGTAACAATTTATTTTGATCGGAAGCTAAGCTGCCAACTGAAACACCACGAAATTGTAATTTTTCTTCCATTGTCCCTAATTCATTGAGTTGGTTGAAAAAGACTAGTCCATGAAAATCTGTGACATAAGCAAGCCGTCTCAAATACTCTTCTTTTTTACGAGGTGGTATCCTTAAATAGTAATGTTGCTGACCTTTTCTAGAGTCATCGTCTTTTGTGACATCAACAACTGGGATGGAAGCATTTGTGATTTCTTCAATTTTACTGATTGAGCGATCAGCTGTTGCTGAGAAGAATACTAATTGATAGTCCACAGGGGCTTGTCGCAAAATTTGTTCCACTAATGAACGATTCCCCTCATCAAACAATTGATCTGCTTCATCAAAAACAATCGTTTGCAACTGATGAGCTTTTAATTTTTTGGTCTTCATCAATTCCAGCACCCGTCCAGGAGTCCCTACTAAGACTTCTGGTCGTTTTTTCAAACCTTCGATCTGCCTTTTGACGTTAGCTCCGCCCACAAGTGATTGGACTTTTAATGCCAATCCTTTTGACCACTCACGAGCCACTTCTGCGACTTGAATTGCTAATTCTTGTGAAGAAACAAGGATTAGTAAAGTACTTCCCCCCTCTTTAGGGACATTCAGCAGCAAAGGTAAAAGATAAGCTAATGTTTTGCCTGAGCCGGTTGGTGAAATACCAATAATTGATTCTTTTTCTTTAAGCGGTTGAAAAACAGCCTGTTGGATCAGAGAGGGTGTTTGAAATCCCTTTTCCTGCCATTTTTCTTGCCAAGCTTGTGGAAAGTTTTTTACAAATTCATTCATTTTAAAAATCGTCCTCATTATCGGCATCAAATTTGATGCCACCATTTATTCTAAGATCGTAAACTACTTGGTTCACATTGCGAGCAAGTTCGATCCATTCTTCATATCGTAATCCCCAAGCTGGATCGTTTGGATGATTGATCACATTGGCAAAATCAGCTGCCTCTTCTGCCATGGGATTTTCAGCTGCGGTAATTGCTAATGCATCAATTTCCTGATGTTCTCGATCATGGAACTCTGCTTTTTCAATCGCATTGACCCCGTTCATGACTAATGTTCCTGAATTAAAGTAGATTTCTGAAGGTAAGTAAGAATCCCCGATTTTACCAGGTTGAATCGTGACATCAAAGGTCTCATAACGCAAGATCCCCCAACCTAATCCATCAACACCAGTTGAGATCTTTCGTGGGAAATAGTGAACTTCTGAAGGCATCCCAAACCATCCTATCGTAGCATAAACGAGATAAACGCCCAGATCCATCAGCGCACCACCAGAAAAACGGGTAGAGAAAATATTTGGTACTTCTCCTGCTAGTACTTGATCGTAACGAGAAGAATATTTCATATAACTAAAGTTGGCACCGAGGATCTCATCTTTCAATGGAAGATAATCAGCAATTTTTTTGAATCCTGCTTCATGGATGTTTCGTGCAGCTTCAAAAAAATAAACATTTTTCTCATTCGCTAGATGAATGATCTCATCCATTTCTTTAGGCGTACTAAATGCCGGTTTTTCAACAATGACATTTTTCCCTGCTAAAATGCCTTGTTTTGCTTGTTGAAAATGCAGGCTGTTAGGCGAAGCAATGTATACCGTATCAAGATGTTCCAGACCAAAAAAAGTTTCTAAATCTGTCGCATAGGCAATATCTCCCTCATACTTGGCGCCAAATTCTTGTGCTTTTTCTAAATGTCTCGAATAAACTGCTGTTAATTCATATTGTTTCGTGCTTAATGCTGCTTGCACAAATTGATGGGTGATCCAGTTGGTACCAATAATTCCTAAATTGATCATTTCATTTACCTTCTTTCTATTTATTCGGGTCTTCAAACGATGCCTCTACATCAAATGGTATGGCTTGTTTCAAATTGACACAATCCGCTGTTACCTGACAATTATAGGCTAAAACATTCACGCCGTTTAACTGTCCGTAGCGTATGATATTGGCTAACTCCGGTTGCATTGCTTCGTTGATTGTTGCCAGATGAAGGTGTTCAAACTGTGCGATAAACAACACGTAAGTTTCATAGCCTTCCTGTCGCGCTTCCACTAATTCTTTCACATGTTTTAAACCTCGTAACGTTGGCGCATCAGGAAACGCCCCAATTCCTTTATTTTCTAAAGTCATTCCCTTTACTTCGACGAACACTTTTTGTCCTGAATCTGTTTCTAAATAAATATCAAATATGGACTGTCGATAGCGGACTTCACGCTTGAACTTAACGATTTTTCCGATCAACGATGGCAACTGGATTGTTCCAGATAAAATTCCTTCTAATGCCAAACGGTTGGGAAGTTGACTATCGATATTGAACCAGTTATCCCCTTTTTTCACAGCAATTAAATCATAATCTGTTTTCCGTTTTATACTAGGTGTATATGCAACCGCTACTTTCGCTCCTGGAAGCAGGACTTCTTTACCTCTTCCAGTGTTTTTCACATGGGCTACGATCACTTCTCCTTGTTGGTTCAAGCAATGAGCGATGAAACGATTCGGTCGTTCAATAAAAAAAGCGATTTCTACTTGCTGGTACTTCAAAAACGGTCACCTTTCTTCCTACTATGTATCCTACCATAATTTCACAAAAAACTCTTGAAAAACCAGTCGAAAGTCCTAGAGAAATCTTTATTTTTTTTAGGTACAATGAAACTGACAGAAAATGATCGTTGGAATTAAAAGAGGTTAGGAGTGACAATCGTATGATACGTAAAAAAACACTTTATGGAATCCTTGCATTTTTTGCTATTTTATTTGGAAAATTCTTTCTGAAAAAGAAACAGCCAACCACCAAAGACTTTGATCCAACGCAATACCATGGAACCTGGACCTTTATAGATAAAAATCAACAAAAACAACAACTACTGGTCACAGAAACGTTTGATTTATCTATCAACGGTCACTCCTTAGTAACGGAATTGGTCGAACTAACTCCACAGCAACTCGTCTTGCGAGATCAATATGGTTTTTATTTGATCCTATCATACAGTGATACGACCTTTTATGATGAATCATCCGATACTTCTTATACGTTGACAAAACAAAATAGTTCCTCAAAAGAGGGTGTGACAAGAGCGGCTAACTCTGAGAAATAAGTCGAAGAATTTCCAAAAATCTCCTCCTGTTTTTGGAATTCTTCGACTTATTTTTGATAGAGCCACTTCTTGAACGACTTTTAGAGCAAGTCCTGTATCCCAAACTCTTTTCATTCCCTTCATCATTGATTTACCTTTCTGTATTTCTTCGTTTATTTTACGTTTTTTGTCTAGAAAAATAGTCATTTGATGTTTTTTTTGATAAACTTACTAATGATGGTTTCATACCATGAAAGGATGATTAAACATGACACCAAATCGAGAAGATTACTTGAAAATCATTTTGGAATTAGGCGGAGACACGACAAAAGTAAATAATAAACAAATCGTTTCCAGTCTTGCTGTGTCCCCAGCTTCTGTTAGCGAAATGATTTCCAAACTTGTGAAAGAACAACTCGTTGAGCATTCTCCTTATCAAGGAGTTCAACTTACGGAGACTGGCTTACAAAAGGCAAGTAGTTTGATTCGCAAACATCGTTTATGGGAAGTTTTTTTAGTCGAACATTTAGATTATAGCTGGAACGAAGTCCATGATGATGCTGAAGTGTTGGAACATGTGACTTCAGAACAACTTGCTGACCATTTAGAAGACTATTTGAATCATCCTATGCACTGTCCACATGGTGGAATTATTCCTAAAAAAGAACAAGTGGTTCATGAAGAACGTAGACAAACATTAGAGTCTTATCCAGTTGGTTCTAAAGTTCGCATCGCTCGAGTGTTGGATGAAAAAGAACTATTGGACTATCTTGTGACGATTGACTTAAACATTGATGAAGAATACGAGATTGTAGATGTTGCCGCTTATGAAGGACCGATCACAATCCAAAATCAACAAAAGAAAATCCCTGTCAGCTTTAAAGCAGCCAGTACGATTTTTGTCGACAAATTATAAAGGAGTACACCCATATGGCTAATGAAAAAAATGTCTTATTTACAATCTTTGGTGGTACAGGTGATTTAGCACAACGCAAATTGTATCCTTCCTTGTTCCGCCTTTATAAAAAAGGAAATCTAGGAAAACATTTTGCAGTAATCGGTACTGCTCGTAGACCTTGGAGCGATGAGCATTATCGTGAAGTGGTCGCTTCGACGATCCAGTCCTTGAATCCGACTGAAGAAGAAGCAAAAGAATTTGCTAGTCATTTCTACTATCAATCACATGATGTAAATGATTCTACCCACTACAATACTTTAAAAGACCTAGCTGACCGCTTAGATGAAACCTACCAATTAGCTGGCAATCGCATCTATTATTTAGCCATGTCTCCAGAATTTTTCGGTACGATCGTTTCTCATCTTAAATCGCAACATATCGTTACTGAAAATGGTTATAATCGCTTGATCATCGAAAAACCATTTGGTTCAGATTATCAATCTGCATTCGAGCTGAATGAAAAGATCCGTCAAGTCTTCCCTGAACAAGATATCTTTAGGATTGATCATTATTTAGGTAAAGAAATGATCCAAAATATCTCAGCAATTCGTTTTGCTAATAACATTTTTGAATCACAATGGAACAATCGCTATATCGATAATATTCAGATTACATTCGGTGAAGCTTTAGGTGTTGAAGATCGTGGTGGCTACTATGATCACAGTGGTGCTTTAAAAGATATGGTCCAAAACCACATTCTACAAGTACTAGCACTTTTAGCGATGGAACCTCCTGTCGCCTTTTCTGAAAAAGAAATTCGTGCAGAAAAAATCAAGGCACTGAAAGCTGTGCGAATCTATGAAAAATCTGAAGCATTAAAAAACTTTATCCGTGGGCAATATGCACCTGGTGAGTTAGATGGTAATACATTTAAAGGCTATCGTGAAGAAGATAAAGTAGATCCTGAATCTACTACCGAAACTTTTGTAGCTGGGAAGTTTGTCATTGACAATTTCCGCTGGTCAGGTGTTCCCTTTTATGTGCGCACTGGGAAACGTTTGACAGAAAAAGGAACTCGGATCAATATCGTCTTTAAACAAGTCCCAGTCAATGTTTTTAAAACTTCGGTCGAAGATGAACCTTGTGAAGATAGGACATTACCACCAAATGTTTTAACGATTTATATCCAACCAACGGAAGGTTTCTCTTTAACATTAAATGGAAAAGAGGTTGGACAAGGGTTTAACACTGAATTTAGAAGATTAGAGTACCGCAATAGCGCTGAAATGGTTGAAAACAGTCCTGAAGCTTATGAGAAGCTGCTTTTAGATGCTTTAAAAGGTGATGGTACAAACTTTTCACATTGGGAAGAAGTTGCTCAATCTTGGCATATCGTCGATGTCATTCGTAAAGCTTGGGATCAAGTGGAACCTGACTTCCCTAATTATAAAGCTGGAACAATGGGACCAGAAGCTGCATTTGAATTGCTGGAAAAAGATGGGTTTGAATGGATCTGGCAACCAGATGACTGGTACCGTGATCGTGGAAAGCTAGAAGACTAGCTGTGTATAACGTTTAAAAGTAAAAATTTACTAATATTAAGAGTCTGGGATATTAATCAGTTATGTTCTGATTAATATCCCAGACTTTTTGGCTCCTCTCGGCTCTATATGGATAATGAAATCACTCTATTAAAACGAAAAACATCAAAGCTAGTAACTCTTACTAACTTTGATGTTTTTTAGATAACTTTCCTTTAGTCACCAAACATGACCAAATTTTTATTCAAATCCTTCTGCCACTGCTTCTGGATAGTTTTCTTCAACGATGTGCGCACAGCGTCCACATAAGTGTGGTAATTTTTCATCAACGCCTACGTCTTTGCGGATTTGACGACAACGATCGCATGTTTGTCCGTCAGCTTTTTCTACTAAAATGGCTACGTCATCAAATTTCACCGCAGCTTCTGGTACTTCTGCGTTAGCTGACATCACTTCATAGTAATCTGGTGACACGATCAACAATTGTGGAATATCCGCATCCACAGCTGTCAGCAATCCACGAACTTGTTCATTTGGATAGATCGTTAACTTCGCTTCCAAAGATTTACCGATCAATTTATTGTTTCGTGCTTCTTCTAAAGCTTTTAACACTTTATCACGGAAGTCCATAAATGCTGCCCAAGTATCCATCAATTCTTCTTGATTTGGATACTCTTGGTAACCTGGAAGTTCACTTAATTGAACAAACTCTTCTTCTTCTTTTAAGAAAGACCAAATTTCTTCTGCAGTATGTGGAATAATCGGTGTTAATAATTTTGTTAAAGCTACTGCTGTTTGATAAAACACAGTTTGCATACAACGGCGTTGGTAATCACTTTCTGATTCGATATAAACAACATCTTTAGCAAAATCCAGATAGAACGCAGATAGATCTACTGTTAAAAAGTTCATTACGGTACGATAGATGTGCATGAAGTTATATTTCTCATATCCTTCTTCACGAATTTCTTTAATCACTTCGTTCAATCGGATAGTCATATATTTATCTACAGAACGTAATTCTTCAAATGAAATCGTATCTTTTTGTGGATCGAAGTCTTCAGTATTTGCAATCAAGAAGCGCATCGTATTTCTGATTTTGCGGTAAACTTCTGCTACTTGGCTTAAAATATCCATGGATACACGTACATCTGCTTCATAATCCACACTAGCTACCCACAAACGTAAGATATCCGCGCCAAATTGTTTGATCACTTTATCTGGCAAGATCGTGTTACCTAACGACTTACTCATCTTACGCCCTTCGCCATCCAGAGTGAACCCTTGAGAAAGGACAGATTTATACGGTGCAACCCCATTGATTGCCACACTTGTAGTAATACTTGAATTGAACCAGCCACGGTATTGATCAGAACCTTCTAAATACATATCAGCTGGGAATGATAGTTCTGGACGTTGACGCAAGACTGCTTCGTGAGAAGAACCTGAATCAAACCAAACATCCATGATATCTGTTTCTTTCGTAAACTGTCCATTCGGTGATCCTGGATGCGTAAAGCCTTCTGGAAGAAGATCTTTCGCTTCTTTCTCAAACCAAATGATTGAACCATGTTCAGCAAACAATTGCGCTACGTGTTCAATCGTTTCCGGCGTAATGATTGCTTCCCCATTTTCAGCGTAAAAGATTGGCAATGGCACACCCCATGCACGTTGACGTGAAATAACCCAGTCGCCACGATCACGGATCATATTATAAAGACGTGTTTTCCCCCAAGGAATAATCCAATCTACTTTCTCTACTTCCTCTAAAATATTTTGTCGGAAATCGTCGATTGATGCAAACCATTGTGGTGTAGCACGATAAATCACAGGTTTTTTCGTACGCCAGTCATGAGGATAACTATGCGTAAAGAAGTCAAGTTTTAATAAAGCACCTTTTTCTTGTAACAAATCAGTAATCATTGGATTCGCTTTGTCGTAAAAGACCCCTTCAAATCCTGGTGCTTCTTCTGTATAAACCCCTTTTGAATCCACTGGAGAAACTACTGGCAATTTATATCTGTTTCCTGCAATATAGTCATCTTCCCCGTGACCTGGTGCTGTATGGACTAATCCAGTACCAGCGTCTAAAGTTACATGGTCACCTAAGATGACTAATGATTCCCGCTCATAAAACGGATGCCAAGCAGTCATGTATTCCATTTCCTGACCAGCAATCTCTTTCAACACCTGAACATCAGACCAACCGATTTCAGTTTGAACCTTTTCTAATAAATCTTTTGCAACGACAAATTTACGTCCATCTGCTTCGATTAAAACGTACGTATAAGTTGGATTTACTGCAATCCCTTGGTTTGCTGGTAATGTCCATGGCGTAGTTGTCCAAATAACGAAAGCTGTATCTTCATCTAACAACCCTTTGCCATCTTTCACATTGAAAGCCACAAAGATAGAAGGAGACTTCACATCTTTATATTCGATTTCTGCTTCAGCAAGTGAAGATTCACTTGACGGAGACCAATAGATTGGTTTCAATCCTTTATAGATATAGCCTTTTTCAGCCATTTTACCGAAAACACGGATTTGTGCCGCTTCGTAAGAAGGATCCAACGTGACATATGGATGCTCCCAATCGCCTGCCACTCCTAGTCGTTTGAAATCTTCTCGTTGTTTGTCGACTTGTGAAAGGGCATATTCACGACATTTTTCTAAGTACTCTGACATTGTCATTTCTTTTCGTTTGATCCCTTTATTGGCTAATACTTGTTCAATCGGTAAACCGTGAGTATCCCAACCTGGAACATAAGGTGCACGAAATCCTGACATTGATTTTGAACGGATAATGATATCTTTACTGATTTTATTTAATGAATGTCCTAAATGGATATTTCCATTTGCATAAGGAGGTCCATCATGTAAGATGAAACTTGGCTTTCCTTCATTTAATTCTTGTCTTTTTTGATAAATTTTATTTTCTTCCCATTCTTTTTGCCAATCCGCTTCACGATTAGGCAAATTACCACGCATTGGGAATTTTGTTTTACCTAGTTGTAAGGTTTCTTTCATTTTCATAAACCAGTTACGCTCCTTCTTTCATCATTTTAAAGAACACAAAAAAGCATGTTCATCCAAAGGGACGAACATGCCGTGGTACCACCCAAATTCAGTTACATGATCATGTAACTCTTAAAAACCAATAACGAGGTCAACCGTTGTTTCTTACTCCTATTTCAGAAACAATTTTCGTAGAGGATCTTTCACTTTGCAGGGTCTTGCCGAACTTCCACTATCATCGGCTCGCTGAAAAGAATGACAAAATGCTTTTCTGTTCTACTCTTCGTCATCACCAGGAATGATCGAAATATCGATCGCCTGTGTATCAAATGCAGTCATTGGTGCTTCCATGATGCCTGTGTCTGAGTTTACATCAGTTTGATTTTCATTGTCAAGTTGTTTTGCTAAAACTTCTTTGATCACTTCATGACTATCTGACACATAGCTTGAGAAAGGTTGTAAAATTTCATCCCATTCTGGACTTTTTACTTGTTCTAATTGAGATTCTAACATCAAGCTGATTCGTTGGTGGAAAACTCGTGTTTTTTTCTTTAAGTCTTCTGTTTCAACTGCTAGCTGTTTTGCTTTTTCAGTTGCATCTGTTAGGATTTGTCTTGCTTTTTCTTCCGCATCTGTCGTTAATTGGTGCGCACGTTTTTCAGCCGTAGCCACTAATTCATCCGCTTTGTTTTGAGCAGATGTCACGATTACTTCGGACTCTTTACTTGCACTTGTTTTAACTTTATCCGCTGTGTCTTGTGCCACGATGATTGACTGATTCAATGCATCTTTTAGTTCATTGAAATATTCTAATTTTTCTTCTGAATGTTTCACTGCTTTTTCAAGTTCACGGTTTCGTTGCGTGATTTCTTCATAGTCACGAACAACTAAATCTAAGAAATCATCTACTTCGTCTTGATTGTATCCCCGCATTTTTGTGGGGAATGTTTTGTTTTGGATATCTAATGGAGTTAAAGCCATGTGTAAACCACCTTTTTGTTTTATTTACGTAATACACCAAATAATACCCTGTATTTTTCTTTTTTAGTTTTTCCTTCAAGTTCTTGAATTTGGATTCGACCAAATCCTCTGATCGAAACGATATCTAATAACTCAAGTAAAAAATCAGGGCGTGTATTTTCTGTCCAATTTACTTTTACTTTTCCAGACTCAATCAGCTGCTTCGAACGCTGTCTGGAAATATTATAAATCTCCGAGATCACGCTGTCTAGTCTCAATGAAGTCACTGTACCTCTTTCTTGTGTCCAACCATCTTTTGGCACAAGTAATTCCGTATACTTGATTGGCTCCATCCGAACAGAGACTTTGCCGATTTTTGTTACTTGCGTTGCTACAAACTGTTCAACTTCTCTTGCAATGAACACTTGCCAACGATCACCATCAGAAATGATATCACCAAAGTAAGCTCGTTTGATACCTGTACCAACCAATGTACCTAATACTTTTCCATGAGTCAAACTAGCAAACTTACTCGGATAATGGATTTCATAAAGTGACACCTCAAAATCTTCGTCAGTAGGCTCATAATAGTCAGGAAAAATCAAACATCGCTTCCGTTCTGCTTGCTCATAACCGCCATAAAATGAAAAGTGTAATTCACTATCTTGACGGATCAGCGTCTCTAGTATATAGGATTGTCTTGGATCAAGAAAGTCAGTAAGATAAGGTGCATATTGCCCTTGTACCTGTTCGATCCAATCACCTACTGAATCGATGAAAGAACGTTCATCTGCACGGAAATGCTGATAAACATTTGCGTCCATATTTTCCCCTCCTATCAGCTACTCCTTTGATCGTTTTAATAAATTGCCATGACTATCCATAAAACGATATGTTGAAGACCTTGTACTGCTAAGTTTAAAATCAAGATCGCAGCTAGAATCGTAAAATCAATTCCACCAAATCGAAGTGGAAGCCGATCAAATAACTGGATATACGGTTCACAGATTTTTGCTAAAAAGCGACCAATCCCTGATTGATATCCTCCTGGAAACCAGGATAAAAGTGCATAAACCATTAACAAAAGACTGTAAAAGTAGGCTGCTCGTCCCAGCAGATTAAGTAATATAAAAATAATATAAATTGTCGTTCCTCCTCTTATAGGTCAAATAGGTTCACGTCTGCAAAAGATTGTGCTGTTGAACTATCGATTTCCATTCCAGTTGGCGTGCATAGAAAAATCTCGTCACCTACTCGCTTAATGTCACCATCTAATGCATAGACAGTGCCAGTTAAAAAATCAACGATTCTTCTCGCTTGTTTTTCTTCTACTAAATGGAAATTTACTAATGTTGCTTCACCAGCAATGATTCGTTTAGCAATAGCCATTGCTTCAGAATAAGCTCGTGGTTCCATGACCGTAATTTTTCCAGCTAAATTTGTTTTAGGTGTAAAAGAAGTTTTTGCTGTTTCTTCTTTACGTGTTTTTTTAGCTGGTGTTTGATGTAATTCAATCACTTTTTTTGTTTCATTTGCCGCTACACTTTCACGAGCAACAGGACGTGTTGTTTGTTGCGCACGTGGCTTTGAGACAGCTCTTGGCTGGCTCATTTGAGATTGTGTTGGCTGTATTGGTTTCTTTTTTGTTGTAGGCTGTGCTACAGCCGGCTTAGATGTTTCAGGATACTCCTCGTACTCTTCCTCATCAGCTAATCCGAAAAAATTAGCAATCGCACCTCTATTTAAAAGTGGCATTATTGTTCCTCCTCGTCTTTGAATAGCGCTGTTCCTACACGGATGAATGTGGCACCTTCTTCGATTGCCAGTTGAAAGTCCTGACTCATTCCCATGCTTAATTCCGTACATGGTGCATGCGAAAAACCTTTCGAATGAACAAGATCACGCAATTCTTTCAGCGTTCCAAATACTTTGCGAATTTGTTTAGCAGAAGCCTCTTTAGGTGCCATCGTCATTAAACCAACAACCTTTATTTTAGACAAAGCAACTAAAGATTCGATAAAAGGAACCAGCTCTTCTGGCGAAAAACCATGTTTGGATGCTTCACCAGATACATTCACTTCCACAAAACAATCGAGGGGTTTTGTTGCCCTTTTTTGTATTTCTTCTGCTAATTTCAAACTGTCTAATGCGTGAAAGCAATCAATTTCATTTATAATCAATTTTACCTTTCTACGCTGCAAATTACCAATTAAATGCCACTTTACATCAGGATAATTAACTAAATCTTGTTTTTTTTGTAACAATTTATCTACGCGGTTTTCTGCGCAGTTTTTTACACCCTGTTCAATCAATTTTTCTGCCGTAGCAGAATCCACTGATTTGGTGACAGCGACTAGTGTGACTTCTTTCGGATCACGATGAACAAGAGCACACGAGTCCTGAATCTCTTGCTCGATTTTTAGCAAGTTGTCAGCAATCATGTGCTCTTCCTCCTTTATTTTTTACGACGGAAAAATGGTGGTGTACTTAATTCATCGTCACCTTTTGCTTTTGTTTCTTCACGATTGAATGTATCAAATTCTTTTTTTTCGATAGGTTCAAAATTCGTTTCTTCAACTCTAGGACGGACATTTTGTTCACGTCTGATGTCCCAGTCACCAAAACTGCTATTTTCTTCTTCAGCAGAGATTGGTTTTGCTTGATCCATATCTAAAACTGTTTTTTGAGTAGATGATTGCATTTGTGTTTGTCTAGCCGGACGACTAGACTTGCGTTCCTTTTTTGATTCGTCGATACCCGTTGCAATAACCGTTACACGGATTTCATCGCCCATTTCTTCATTGATTGATGTACCTAGAATGATGTTAACATCGCCTGTAGCAGCATTTGCTACGATATCTGAAGCATCTTGAGCTTCAAATAAAGTCATGTCTAATCCACCAGTGATGTTAAGCAAGACTTGCTCAGCTCCATCGATTGATGTTTCAAGAAGTGGAGAAGAAATAGCTTTCTTCGTCGCTTCGATCACACGTTCTTCACCGCTTGCTACACCGATACCCATTAACGCTGTTCCTTGGTTTTCCATAACAGTTTTCACATCAGCAAAGTCAAGGTTAACGTAACCTGGGGCTGTAATCAAATCTGAGATCCCTTGAACCCCTTGACGTAATACATTATCAGCTTCACGGAAAGCTTCTAACATTGGTGTTTTCTTGTCAACTACTTCAAGAAGACGGTTGTTTGAGATAATTAATAATGTATCGACGTTTTCTTTCAAACGTGCGATACCTTCAGCAGCAAATCTGCCACGTTTTGGTCCTTCAAAAGTGAATGGTCGAGTTACGACACCGACAGTCAAAGCACCAAGTTCTTTAGCAATTCCTGCTACGATTGGAGCAGCACCTGTACCAGTTCCGCCTCCCATACCTGCAGTAATGAAAATCATGTCAGCGCCATCTAAGGCTTCGCGTAAAGCTTGTTCACTTTCTTCGGCAGCTTTTTGACCAACTTCTGGTTGAGAGCCTGCGCCTAGTCCGCGTGTATATTTAGGTCCTAATTGGATAACTGTTTCAGCTTTTGAATTTTTCAATGCTTGGACATCTGTGTTGGCAGTGATGAACTCAACACCTTTTACATTTTCTTCAATCATACGGTTAACAGCATTTCCACCGCCGCCACCGACACCGATGACTTTGATTACTGCGCCGTCATTGATATTATTATCAATTGAGAATTCCATATTTTATTCCTCCCAGGATGAATTAATCAAAAATTTTTGAAAAGAAACCTTTAATTTTAGTTGTTACATCTTCGTCTGATTTCTTTTGTTCAGGTTCGTCGTAGACCGTTTCTTCTGGAACATCATAGCTATCATTATCATATGATGTCACTTCTTGTTCTACAGTTGTGTGATGCGCGACCACTGTTTCACCTGTCACAGCAATTTTAGCCAATTGATAGACTTCACTCAAGTTAGCTGAGTAATCCACGATGCTGATCACATTAGTAAAGACTGGATTACGAAGTCCCATTTGGTTAGGTACATATAGCTTAACATTCACACCAAAAATCTCTTGTGCCAGATCAACAACACCTGGAAGGCTTGCAGCACCACCAGTTAGTACGATACCACCAGGTAACTCTAGTGCTTCGATTTGGTCTAACGCTTCTTTGGCTTTATTGAAAATCTGTTCCATACGGGCTGAAATCACTTCTGATAAATAGCGTTCATCCACTTTAACAGGTTCAGATTGACCGATCACATCTACTGGAAACTCTTCATTTGCAGAAGTACGTTCTGGATAAGCATCCCCATAATTGATTTTTAACGCTTCAGCATTATTGAATGACGTATTCAACACAATCGAGATATCTTTTGTGACGAACTCGCCACCTTCTTGATCTAGACTAGTGAACTTCAATTGTTTGTCATGCATAACAGCTGTTGTCGTTTGTCCACCGCCCATATCAATCACGATCGTTCCAAAATCTTTTTCTCCATCTGAAAGGATTGTTTCTGTTAAAGCTAATGGTGTAATGACTAATTCATTGACAACCAATCCTGCATTTTCTACACATTTACGGATATTATGAACAATCGTCTTTGGCCCAGTAAATAACAAGCCATACATTTCTAATCTGACACCGATCATTCCACGAGGATCTTTGATTCCTTCGAATCCATCAACGGTAAAGTCTTGTGGCAAAATTGATACGATTTGACGTTCAGGAGGAATTGAACGAACAAGGGCAGCTGAAGCCACGTTTCTGACATCTTCATCGGTGATTTCTTTCGAATCCCCGTTTACTGCAATCATTCCTTGGCAATTTTCCACTTCAAGCAAGTTTGCTGGTAGACCAACACTAACCCCTTTGATCTGTATCCCTGCTTTTTCTTCTGCTTGTCTTACTGCTCGTTGTATCGCTTGGACCGTTTTATCGATATCAACGATAATGCCGCGGTTAATCCCTTCTGATTTTGCGTTTCCTACTCCAATAATATTCATTTGGCTGTCGATATATTCAGCCACGACAACTTTGACAGATGTCGTTCCAATATCAAGGCCTACATACATTCCTGTTTTTGCCATGAACGGGATTCCCTCCTACTTACTATTCCATATACAAGCGAACAACTAACGTCCGTTTTTAAATATACTTTAATAGATATATTCACTGCCTTCAATTCTACCATAAATTACCGGTTTTTAGAAAGTAGATTATCACTTTTTAAAACTGTTTTATTAATTTTCGGTTAAATCTGAAGACGATGAACTTGAATTGTCATCGATTTGGCTAGATTCACTTGTATTCTCTGACTGACCTGCTTGATTTGACTCAACTGATTCCGAAGATTGGTCTGACTGATCACTTGATGCTCCCGATTGTCCTGTGAGATTTTCGGTAGAACTTGTCTGCACAGATGAATCTGTTGCTTCGCCATTCTCCTTCTTGCTTTCACTGTAAGGATAAGAGAAAATCCCTACCTCCATATCAATGACGCCCTTTTCCTTCATCTCTTTAGCGACTTGTGGATAATATTTCATTTGACTGGCTAGATTTTGAATATTGACGATCACTTGGTTCCCATCATTCATATTTAGTTGGATCAAATTTTTATTGCTCTCTTTTGGTGTATATTTGATTTCTGAAATTGCTTTTTGTAATTCTGAAGTTAATTGATTATATTCTTTAACCAATTGACTAATTTTGGCGTTATCTGTGAAATTCTCTAGAATTGGTAAATTCTTAGTCGGATTTGCTACTTTTTCCTTTAAGACTTTTCCATTTTCGATTACAGGAAAATATTCGCCGTCCTTCATCACTAAAGCAATCTCTTTGTATTCTTTGATAGCCAACTCAAAAGTATTGATTGACTTAAAATGCAATTGTGCGCTCTCTACTCTTGGTTGTTCTTTTTTCAATGTATCAAGATATTGGTTTTTATGGAAATACTGACTCCAAACATTTCCATCAATTGCCAAATGAGAGTCGGCAATGGCTATTTGACTCGTAATCATTTGGTTCCCTGAAACTGTTATCCCTTGCAGTCGACTATAAGGGGAAACATAATAAATCAAAAAAATCAGTGGGATCGTTAGGATTGAAATAATAAAAGTCAGTCTTCGATAAAGAACTTTATTTCGTTGATTTTTCAGATTCGGTAGCCGATTTAAAAAAGAGCCATTATAAGGACTACCAATTTTTGGTTGTTCAATTTTTTCAAATGGCTCAGAGTCCCCTTTTTTCATTGGATCAGAAGCGGTTGCTTCTTGCTTCTCACCTTCCGCTGAGTCTGCTTCTTTAGTAGCGGAAGTGGATGCTGCCGGCTCATTTGTATTTTCATTTTTTTCTTCTTTTTGCTCTTCTTTTTGTTCTTCCTTTTTTTCGTGTTCTGCCAAATATTTCCGGTTGGCCTTTTGCCAAGGAGTTAGATTTTGTTCACCCTCAGATTCATTTGGCAGCTTGTCTGGCTTTTTTTTCTTACTCACTAAGACCACACCACCTTTATTTTTGAATTAATGATTTTACTAGCTCGTACATTCTTTCTGATGCGTCTGGGATTCCTTGCTGTTTAGAAGCTAAAGACATTTGTTTTTGTAATTGATCATTAGTCATGATCTCTTCAATCGCTTGTTTTAGGGAACGTCCATCTAATTCGTCATCTTTGATCATCTTCGCTGCATTGTTTTTGACTAAGCTCATTGCATTTTTTGTCTGATGGTCATTCGTCACATAAGGACTTGGAATTAGAATAGCTGGCAAACCTAAAGCTGTTAATTCAGCAATCGAAGTCGCACCTGCTCTACCAACCAATAGATCGCTTGATGCCATTACTTCTGCCATTTTATTGATATAAGGCTGTATGCTGACATTGGCACAAGCAGGAACTTTCGTTTGTATATCTTTATAATAGCGTTCGCCTGAGGCATACAGAACCTGGTATTCCTGATCGAACGACATTAAAAATTCTGTTACTGCCTGATTGATTTTTAAAGCCCCTTGACTACCACCAAAAATCAAGACTGTTTTTTTCTCTGGATCAAGTCCATAAGTGGCTAAAATTTTCGATTTATCCATATCCGCAACTTCTTGCGCCCGAGGATTACCGATCAAAGACGATTTTTCTGCAGGAAAAAATGGAGCAGCATCTTCAAAAGAAAGTGCGATTCGATCCACATAGCGACTTAAAAATTTATTGGTGATGCCAGGCACACTATTTTGTTCATGGATGATCGTAGGAATCGCTAACTTAGATGCCGCATAGACTACTGCACCCGACACGTAGCCCCCAGTCCCAATCACCACATCTGGTTTAAATTCTTTTAAAATTTTTTTTGCTTCTCGAATACTTTTTAAAAAAAGTTGGATAGTCTTCAGATTATGTAGCGAAAGTTTCCGCTGAAATCCTTGTATTTCTAGCGTACGAAAAGGCATCCCGGTCTCAGGAACAATTTTATTTTCTAAGCCTCTTTGCGCTCCAACGTACATAAACTCAGTATTCGGCTCTTTTGTTTTTACATAATTGACGAAGGCTAGTGCTGGATAAATATGCCCGCCAGTTCCGCCACCAGTAACCAAAATTTTCATTCATTCTCGCTCGTTTCTACTTTTGTATAGTTAGTTTATTGACAGCTTCCATAAACCGTTCGCCTCTAATTTCAAAATTAGGGTATTGATCCCAACTTGCATTTGCTGGGGACAATAAGATCGAATCACCCTCTTCACTCAATTCAAGGGCGATCGGTACAGCGGCTTCTGCGTTTTCAGCTGCCTTGATCACAGGGATACCTGCTTTCTTGCCGGCATCCGCTAATCTATTTTTAGTTTCCCCAAAAGTGATCAACGCTTTGATGCCTTTTAAAGCTGGTATCAACTCATCAAATGAATTTCCCCGATCCAGACCTCCAGCGATTAATACTAATTGATCTAACTGAAAACCACTTAATGCCATTTTAGTAGCTAAAATATTAGTGGCTTTTGAATCGTTATAAAACTTCCTTCCTTGAAATTCCCCCACATACTGTGTACGATGCGGTACTCCATGGAAATGGTGTAAAGCATTTTTGATCGCTTCATTTGAGATACCATATAATTTAGCAACTGAGATGGCAGCTAGTGCGTTCTCAACATTGTGTGAACCAGGAACACCCAATTCTGTAATATCCATGATTTTTTCTTGGTTATAGTAGATACTACCATCTAAAGAATAGGCACCTTTAGGTAGTTTTTGTTCCGTCGCAAAAGGTAACACCGTTGCTTTAGTCTTTTTGCTGAGTTCTCTTAGCTCTTCTTGATTCCAATTCAAAATCAAATAATCTTTCTCTGTCATATTCTGTTGTAAATGCCATTTTGCTTTTACATATTCTTTTCTCGTTTTGTGGTAATCGATATGAGCCTCATAAATATTGGTTACTACTGCTACATGGGGACGAAAATCAGTGATTCCCATCAATTGGAAACTAGATAGTTCCATAACGATTTTATCGTCAGCTGTTGCTTCTTGCGCCACACTACTAGCTGGATAACCGATATTCCCGGCTAGGCGAGCTGTTCCTGGCAAATCACCAGCGTTCAATAACAAGCCTGTCATAGTTGTTGTTGTTGTTTTACCATTTGTTCCTGTAATCCCAATAATCGGACATTCCGCTACCTCGTAAGCTAATTCCACTTCCGTAATTACCGGAATACCCAGTTCTTGTGCTTTTTGAACAAATGGATGACTATACGGAATCCCCGGATTTTTCACCATCAAAGAAAATTCTTCATCCAATAATTCAATCGGATGGCTTCCAGCAATCACTTTGACTCCCAGTGATAGCAACTCTTGTGCTTCTGGATTTTCATCAAACGGCTTTCCGTCATTAACAGTGACAAGTGCGCCCAACTCATGTAACAGTTTGGCCGCACTAAATCCACTTTTCGCTAATCCAAGAACAAGGACTTTTTTGTTTTCATATGTTGAAATTTTTTTCATTTCCTGTCATCTCCTACCAAATGAACCATAGTGTTATTAAAGAAGTTACAATACTTACTAACCAAAAAATGATGTCGATCTTCCATTCTGACCAACCACACATTTCAAAATGATGATGGATAGGAGACATTTTGAAGATACGTTTTCCTGTTAATTTGAAAGAAGTAACTTGAAGCATTACACTTGCTGTCTCCATAACATAAATCAAACCAACTAATAACAATGTCCACTCTTGGTTTAGCATAATAGAAATTGCTGCCAATAATCCACCTAATGCCAGAGAACCAACATCGCCCATGAATATTTTGGCTGGTTTACGATTATAAGCAAAAAAGCCAAGTAACCCACCAAGCATACTTAAACAAATAACTAAGACATCATATTGTTGCTGATGCCAAGCAATGATTCCGTACGTTGCAAAAGAGATCGTTCCTAGTCCAGCAACTAATCCGTCAATCCCATCTGTCAGATTAACCGCGTTTGAAAAACCAACAAGCCAGAAAATAGCAAATACCCCATAGAATAGTCCAAGTGGCAACTCTATTCCAAAGAAATTTAACGTACCAGGATAGCCTTCTGAACGATAGACAAGATAAAAAATGATCCCGCCAATGATCTGCCCTAGCAGTTTTTGTTTAGAGTTTAGCCCCATGTTTCGTTTTTTAAAGATTTTAATGAAATCATCTAAAAATCCGATCACACCATATAAAGCTAAAACAAATAGTAGGATGAAAAGAGTAGGCGTCAACTGATTTTGCCAAGCGCCAACCCAAATTCCGGTTAATATTGCTGCAACTAAAAACACCAATCCACCCATCGTTGGAGTTCCGGCTTTTACATTATGCCATTTTGGTCCTTCTTCACGAATCGCCTGCCCTTGTTTTTTCATTTGAAAATACCCAATAAATAGTGGCATTGCTGCAATAGTCATTGCACAACTACTAACGATAGGAATCAATGCTTGTGTCCACTCCATACTCTTTTTCTCTCCCAATTCTATTCTTATTCTTCTAATGTAAAACTTAATTTTTTATCAGTGATTTTTTCATAGGGTGCTAGACTTTGCTCCTTACAGTAACCATCGCCATGGAAGGTGACTTCAACCCCTAAGATTTTCCCTAACTTCATAATATCTGCTTTGGACCAATCGGTGACATCAGGCATTAGATTTTCTCCGCCTGTATACAAGATCAGTTTTTCGCCAGAAATCAATTGATCACCATTTGCAGTAGATTGTTTCTTCACTTTTTCCCCATCACCTACAACGATAGGTTGCAATCCACTTTTCTGTGCATCTGCTGCGGCAACGTCAGCACTTAGATTACGGTAATCTGCTACAGTGATTTTTTCTGTTTTTGCTTCTGGTGAATTTTCTTCTTCACTTTCTTGGAAGTCCATCGCACGTTTCATCAATGGATTAGCGATTTTAGCTAAAGCCATTCGATCGTAAGTCTTAGGATGTTTCATCGTAATGTATAAAACATACTCTGGATCTTCAGATGGAACCATTTCGACGATGGAATATAAGTATGCTGTATCACCAGTTTGGTACCCACCTTTATCAGAAGCAATCTGTGCCGTACCAGTTTTAGCTGAAACATTATAACCCGGCACACTATATACCCCATATGCACTACCATAATTTTCGCTTTCAACTACGTCACGCATATATTCTCGTACTTTTTCGGTCGTTTCTTTTGAAAATGGTTGCCCTAATACTTCCGTTTGCGTTGTACGCTCTTCATTCGTTGCAGGATCTACAACTTTACTGATGTAGCGTGGTTGGATCATCGTTCCATTATTTGCGACGGAAGTGAAAGCTTTCATCATTTGGAAATTTGTAACACCAATCGCTTGTCCATAAGAACTCATTGCGCGGTCAACGATATTTTCCGTTGGCAAAGCACCATTTACTTCATCATCTAGACCTGAATGAGTACTTTGACCAAAACCTAATTTTTGTAGGTAGTTGTACCAAGTACCGCCCATTCGTTGCTCTAGCATTACCATCCCAACATTACTTGACCAAGATAACGCTTGTCGCATCGTAAGAACTCCTTTTGCTCCAAAATCGTGGTCGTTGATCGTCGCATCAGCAACTTTTATTTTCCCAGATTGGTACGTTTCATTCTCATTGAATTTCCCTTCTTGGATCGCTGCTGCAGTCGTGAAGACTTTCATAGTTGAACCAGGCTCATAGCTATCTTGCACTAAGAAATTACGCCAAACAGCATCCTTGCCGGTTAAGCCTTCCATCGTTTCAGGATTAAAAGTAGGTCGTTGACCCATTGCTAGAATTTCTCCAGTTTTCGCTTTCATCAACATGGCTGTTAATTCTTCTGGTTGGTATTCTTCATTCACTTGATCCATAAGCGTTTCAAGATAACTTTGTAAACGACTATCCAACGTCGTATAGATATCTTGTCCGTCAACTGCTTTCACTTCTTCTGCCACTGTTCCTGGTAGAGGATTTTGGTAGTTGTCTTTTTGGTAAACGATCTTCCCATTTTTACCACTTAAAATATCATTATAAGCAGCTTCTAGTCCGAGCTTTCCAACTAAGCCATTTTCATTTTTATCTGGAACAGCATAGCCGATAAAGTGGGAAGCAAATTCGCCGTTAGGATACATCCGTGCGGGATGATCTTCAAAATACAGACCGACTACTCCTGCTTTCTTCATATCGTCTTCTATATTCTGTTTGGTCTCTTGACTGATATTTTTTCCATAAGAACCAAATTCAACTTGATATAGATTATTTTTGGCGCCATCTTTTAAGATTTGTAAGGCATCGTTCTTTTCTATAGAGAGATTTTTATTTAGTATCTCGGCGATTTTGTCAAAGTTCTTTTCTTCGGCATACAATTTTTTGTCACCAGAAGTATAAGTTTTTGAAAGGATTGCTTTGATTGAGTAAGAAGTGGCATCTTCTGCCAAAGCGACCCCATTCCGATCATAGATCGTTCCTCGTTTTGCTTTTACGACCTCGCTCCCTTTGTAAAGTTGTTCGGTCTTTTCTGCCAAAGAGGTTCCTGCCACGTGACCACCGATCACGATATAAGAAAAACGAACGGCAAATAAAAAGAACAATCCAATACTCGTAGCAAATAAAATGATACCTACTTTTTTGCGATTGTTCGTCGGATTTAGATTTTTCTTTTCCATAAACCGCCGGAATTTATTTTTAAGACTCATTTACTTCACTTTCCTTAAATTGTCGTCATTGATTGACAACCCTTTTTCTTCTGCGATTTTTTTGATTCGTTCAGTACGTGATAATTCATTTTTTTCCTGTACTAAACTAGTTTTTTCTTGATTTTTTTGAGTGATCTCTGTTTGAATCGTTGTGATTGCTTTTTCGACACCACTAATATTTGTTCGTAACATGACTGTTAAGACACATAGTGCGATCACTGAAAAAATAATACTTACTACTGCTAATTTTTCTAAAACAGAAATATGTTTTAGGCGTTTAGCCGGTGATTGAGGGCGTACGATTTCTTGATTTGAATCTGGCAATTGTTGTTCTGGTTGATCAACCACTTCTGGTAAATCATATGGATATTCTTGGACTTTTTTTAATTCTGCCATTACGCTACTCCTCTTTCACTCGTATTTTTTCAGCAATCCGTAATTTTGCACTACGTGATCGATTATTTTCACTTAGTTCTTCTTCTGATGGAAGAATTGGTTTTCGATTAATCAACTTCAGCTCTGGCTGAAATTCTTCAGGAACAACCGGTAATCCGGGTGGTAAATCTTGAACGGTACTGTATTCTTTGAACATACTTTTGACAATCCGATCTTCTAATGAATGGAAGGTGATCACACTGATTCTTCCATTGATTTTTAATAGCCGAATCGCCTGTTCTAATGAAGCTTCTTCTGCACCTAATTCATCATTTACTGCAATTCTTATTGCTTGGAAAATTCGTTTAGCTGGGTGTCCACCTTTTCTTCTTGCTGGTGCAGGAATCACATCTTTAATGATTTCTACTAATTCACCAGTTGTTTGGATCGGATGGATTTTTCTTACTCGTTCAATTTCTCGAGCAATTTGTTTAGAAAATTTTTCTTCGCCATAACGAAAGAAGATTTTTACTAATTCATTATAGGAATACTCATTAACAACGTCATACGCTGACAGAGGTGCTGATTGATCCATACGCATATCCAAAAGAGCATCCTGATGATAACTAAAACCTCTTTCAGCTTCATCTAATTGTGGAGAAGATACGCCTAAATCATACAAAATACCATCGACTTGAGGAACATGCTCTTTTATCTTTGCTTCTAATTCACGAAAATTCGCTTTGATAAAAGTAACCATACCTTTTTCAATGTATGGGGCTAACCGTACTTTTGCATGATCAATGGCTTTTTGATCCTGATCGAATGCATAAAGGTGCCCGTTTGTATTTAATTGGCTCAAAAGATATTCACTATGTCCGGCACCGCCTAGTGTACAGTCTACATAAATGCCATCTGGTTTGATGTTCAAGCCATCTACCGTTTCTTTCAACATGACTGTATAGTGTTGAAATGTCTCAGTCATTAGTCAGCCTCTTCCTATTCTTATAGTCCAAAATCAATCATATTTTCAGCAATTTCATCAAAGTTTTCTGCTGCCACTTCAGAAAATTCTTGCCATCGTGCCTCATCCCAAATCTCGATTCGATTGGATACACCAATGACAACACATTCTTTCGTTAAAGCAGCGTAGTTTCTTAATGTACTGGGAATGTTGATCCGTCCTTGTTTGTCTAATTCACATTCAGTGGCCGCCGAGTAAAAAAAACGCACAAAAGTTCGAGCATCTTTTTTCGCTAAAGGCATGTCGTTCAGTTTTGTTTCTAAATTCGCCCACTCTTTCATTGGATAGCCAAAAAGACAGCCATCTAATCCACGCGTGAGAACGAATTGTTCACCTAACTCTTCACGAAGTTTTGAAGGTACGATCATACGACCTTTTGTATCAATATTATGCCGAAATTCGCCCATGAACATTGAAACTACCCCCATCTCTCCACTAACTAAAATTAGTCTACCACAATCCCCCACTTTCTACCACCTTTTATGGGAAATCAGAGAATAACTTTTTTATTAGTAAAAAAAATTTTAAGAATCAAGCTGTAAAAAGTCTTTAAAAAGACTTTTTACAGCTTGATTGGCTTTTTATCAAAGATACGAGAGAAGATTTAAGACGATTAAAACGACATAAAAACCACTTGTTAACAAGAAAGCAAGACGCCAAGTCATTTTAAGATAACGTGAATAGATAATTTCATCATAGTAATACGCCTGGAATACAGCGATACAAATCGCCATCAACAAAAGTGAAATCATAAAGAAAGGAAGGAAGGAAACTGTCGCAGAATTGCGTGACAATGCATGCATCCCTCCCCATAAAAAAGGAACGGCAAGATCAGGCGCTTTGATTTTAAAACGACGATCTAATGAAAAAATTTTCACTAAAAAATTACAGCCAAACAACACGATGGCTGGAAAGATATACCAAAATAAAACAAGTGGCGTAAAAGTGCCCATCTAACAAAACTCCCTTTCATAGTTGGTTCAAGTATACCTGATGTATTTTACACAACTATTTCATTTATTTTAAATTTATAAAGTTTTCTACTATTTTTACTTCTTAGATAAAAATCTAATCCAAATTGTATGAGTCCACTCCTTTAATACTACCTTTTTCCTGTTCCTAGCAAATCCCATTTTCCAAGCTCTTTCACTGTGTTCTATTCTGATATTCGTTATAATAGATGAAAGAGCGTATTAGGAGGTTCAAAAATGATCAAGTATTTTTCTATCGAGGATCGACAATTGGTCAATACTCAAAAAGAAACAGCAGATACGATTTGGTATTGCGTCGAACGTCCAAGTGAAGATGAAATCCAACAAATCACACACCAATTTCAAATTCCGTCTGATTACATTACTTCTATTTTAGACGATGCTGAAAATTCACGAGAAGAAGAATTTAATCAGACCAAATTAACAAAACCAGCGTTATTATTATTGCAATACCCGTTTCCAAAAACAAGCCCAAGCGGCTATTTTCAAGTAGATACTTACCCTTTTTCTATTATTGTGACACCTAAAAAAAAGCTTATCACAATTACGAATCATGAACCACTCTTTTTGAAAAAAGTATTTAGTCAAGCTTTTGCTGAAAATGATTTACCAGCCAACTTAAATATCTTCATGCAATTATTGTGGCAAATTACTTTTTCCTACAATACTTATCTCAGCACCTTACAATCGCAATGCGATGTTTTGGAAAAACAATTGCGTGTCTCAACAGAAAATAGTCAACTGTATCAAATCATGGATATCCAAAAAAGCTTGGTTTATTTCAAAGAAGCAACCACGGCTAACTTGACCACTTTAAAAACCTTAGTAAAAAACAAAACGATTCAAGAAAACCACGCTTTAAAAAATCATCTCCATGATGTGATTATTGAAACCGAACAATCACGCACTACCGCTCGAATTCAATTAAAACTAGTTGAACAAATGAATCAAACCTTTTCAGCGATTGTTTCTAATAATCTAAATAATATTATGAAAATTTTAACTTCTCTAACGATCATCTTAACGATCCCGACCATCATTGGTAGTCTATATGGAATGAATATCAAGCTTCCTATTGCAGGAAGGGACGATGCGTTTTTATGGATTATTCTACTGATGATTTTTATCAGTATCGCTACTGCTTATTATTTAAAAAAGGGAAAGTTTTTATAACCGTCCCCTTGTGAAGAAAAGTAAAAGGAGTTAAACTAAAGACAACTAAAAAATTTCGAGGTAAAAATTATGCGCGAGAATAAACAAACAAGTACTTTTTCAAAAATCACTAAATTCGTTGTTTGGACCATGTTGATCTTAACGATTGGTTCAGTTGTCTTGACTGCAGTTATGAGTGTCATGTAAGAATGGCTTAAAAACCAACAAGTCCCGCACTTCCCAAAAAGAAGTGCGGGACTTGTTTTTTACCTTGCTAGGAAAGAATGTTCGCTTGCTAATGGTTCGTTTTTTATAAGAAAGCCAAGTGTCGTTTTAGTTGCTGCCATACAAGTAGCATCTCTGAGTCAAATAACTGTTCATTCTAAGATATCCTCTTCTCTTAGACTGCTCAGGCTTCTACCTATTTTTCTATTTACTTGCTAAGCGTAATAATTCTTTGGCATGCTCGACTGTTAATGGGGTAATTTCACTTCCAGCTAACATTCGGGCAATTTCGGTTTCTCGTTGTGTGGGTTGTAGTTCGGTAACCGATGTTTGGGTACGCCCATCAATGACTTCTTTTTGAATATAGTATTGAAAATCGGCAACTGCAGCGACTTGCGGTAAATGGGTGATACACAAAACTTGTGAGTGACATGAGATCTGTGAGATCTTATCTGCAATCGCTTGGGCAACTCGGCCGCTTACTCCTGTATCCACTTCATCAAAAATGATACTAGTCACACCTTGTTCTGAAGAGAAAATAGTTTTTAACGCCAACAACATACGTGATAGTTCCCCACCCGAGGCAACTTTTACTAATGGCTTCAATGGTTCTCCAGGATTTGTGGTTATGTAAAATTCCACTTGGTCCAATCCATTAGCATCTAATTGTCCATTTTTTTCAGATGAAAAACGGACTTCAAACTCAGTGTTTTCCATATATAGACTTTTTAATTCCGTTAAGATTGATTTTTCTAGTTCTTTAGCAATTTTTTTTCTTGTTTTATGCAGTGCTAATGCTTGTTCTTGCAAGAACGTTTCTTTTTTAGTTAATTCCAGTTGCATTTTTTCTAGTTGACCTTCTGAGAAATCAGAAGAATCCAGTTCTTTAGTGATTTCTTCGTAATAATCAAGGATTGCTTCCACTGACTCCCCATATTTGCGTTTCAACTGACGAATCAATTCAAGCCGTTGATTGACTTCTTCTAATCGGTTTTCATCCAATTCCAACAGATCGATTTGGCGACTCATGTCACCAATGGCATCTTGAAGTAAATAATAAGCACTTTGAACATTCTCAACGATTGCTTCATATTCATTATCTAGATGAGCAATGCTTTGTAGTTCAGAAACAGCTAAACCAACGTTATCCACACTACTGGGTTCTCCCGCACTCAATGCACTATAACCACTAGCAAAACTATCCACGATCTTTTGATAATTGCTTAATTTTTCTCTTTCCTCGCTTAACTGTTCCTCTTCGCCAACTTGTAAATCAGCTGCTGCGATTTCTTCTTGTTGAAAATGAAGCATGTCGATCCGTTGAACAAATGATTTTTCATTTTGTTGGACTTTCCGCATTTTTCGTTCGAGCTCACGATAGATAGCATACTCTTTTTGATATTTTTTCTTTTGTTGTTGAAAAGTACGATCACCAAAACGATCCAATAAATTTAAATGGGCTTCTGGTTGTAATAGCTCCTGGTGTTCATTTTGTCCTTGAATATCAACTAGATAACTTCCGATCCTTCTAAGGTTTGCCAGCGTAACAATATGTCCATTGACTCGGCAGACATTTTTACCCGTTAATGCCATATCACGACGAACAATCAAGTTATCACCATCTGATTCGATGCCCAGTTCTTCCATCAATTCAGTAAATCCTTCTTGACTTGGCCATTCAAACAACCCTTCTAAGATACACTTATCGGCTCCTTGGCGAATATAATCACTGGAGCCTCTACCACCAGCCAGTAATCCAAGGGCATCAATGATAATCGATTTACCTGCCCCGGTCTCGCCAGTTAGAGCTGTCATTCCTTTATGGAAAGACAAATGCAATTCCGGAATAATCGCAAAATTAGTAATACTGATCTCTTGTAACAAGGCAACCACTCCTCAACTCAAAGGTAATGTAAAAAATCCATTTTCAATGCAACTGCATCTTCTTCTGTTCGTGTGATCATCAACACATTATCGTCATCATTAATGATGGAAAACAATTCTTTTTTATATCGTTTATCAATTAAATTAGCCGCAGCAGAAGCGTTGCCTGGTAAAGTTTTTAAAATGACAAATTTTTCCATTTGATCAACAGCCACAAATGCATCTTTCAATAACTTTTCTAATTTTGTACTAACGTCTTCAGTAGTTTCTGCAGGAAGACTATAGCGATAACCTCCATCAGCTGCAGGAACTTTGATGAGTTTGAGTTCTTTGATATCTCTGGAAATCGTTGCCTGCGTCACTGAAATCCCTTTGTTTTTCAGGATCTCCACAAATTCTTCTTGTTTTCTGATATCATTTTCATTTAGTAGCCGGGTAATCAAACGATGCCGATCTTTTTTTCGCATACGTTCTTCGCTCCTTTACGTATTCTTCCTTACTATGATAGCTCAATTCAAACGCTTAATAAAGAAGAATCCGCTGTCTTCTTTATTGCTTGCCCGTCATTATTTGTGGTTAAACTGGTTGTGGGCTTCTTGGACGATCTTTTCGGGTGCCACATCTGGTGATAACGTTCCTTGATCAGAAACTTTTTTCAAATGGGCTAAAAATTCAATGTTCCCTTCTCCACCGGTTATTGGCGAATAACTTAAATCTAATACATCATACCCATGCATCGCAGCAAAGTGTAAAATATCCTCAATCACTTGTACATGCGTTTGAGGGTCACGAACGATCCCATTCTTGCCAACTGCTTCTTTCCCCGCTTCAAATTGTGGTTTGATCAAAGCAATCACTTCGCCACCGTCAACTAAAATTTCGTGTAATGGTACTAACATCAAACGTAAAGAAATGAATGATACATCGATGACGGCAATCTCTGGGGTTCCTTCTTGAAAATCTTCTGGTTTGGCATAACGAAAATTCGCTCTTTCCATTACTACAACTCGTTCATCTTGTCTGATTTTCCAAGCTAATTGATTATACCCAACATCCAGAGCATAACTCATTTTTGCACCATTTTGTAAAGCCGCATCGGTAAAACCACCCGTTGATGCTCCAATATCCAATAATATTTTACCTTCTACAGATAAATCAAAGACCTTTAGTGCCTTTTCTAATTTCAATCCTCCACGAGAAACATAAGGTAATTTTTTGCCTTTGATCTGTAATTCACTACTTACAGGGATTTTTTCCCCTGGCTTATCGAAACGTTCATTTTTTTCGTTATAGATCAAACCAGCCATAACTGAACGTTTGGCTTGCTCTCTCGTTTCAAACAAGCCTTGTTTGACTGCTAAAACGTCTACGCGTTCTTTTTCCATTTTTTTCTCCATTTCTATACACTGAATTGCTGAACTAATTGACGTAAAAGTTGTCCATCGAATGAACATACCGTTTGTTCTAACTGATCAATCATTCGATTCGCCGCATCAATCTCATTTTCAAGTGCGCTTTTTGTTTCTTCGATACCTAATAAACCTGGATAAGTCGTTTTTTCCATTTTAGCATCTTTACCAGCTGTTTTACCTAATACTTCAGTCGTGCTAACCACATCGAGCAGATCATCACGAATTTGAAAAGCAAGGCCTAGATAACTGGCTAATTTTTGTAGGCTAGCTAAAACTTCCTCCGGTTGGTTTGCTAATACTCCTCCCGCTAATAAAGCGTAGTGCATCAAGCGACCAGTTTTTCTTTCGTGGATAAACATTAATTCCTCTAATGTTAATTGTTTTGTTTCTCCCTCGATATCCGCTGCTTGACCAGCAACCATCCCTTGGGTTCCCGCATTGATTGCTAATTGTTGCAGCAGTAAAAGTTTTGGTGAGTTTGCTAAATGAGCCATACTGATGAGTTGAAAGGCACCTGTCAATAACCCATCTCCTGCTAAAATAGCCAGTGCTTCCCCGTAGACTTTATGGTTTGTTGGTTTCCCGCGGCGTAGATCATCATTGTCCATTGCCGGAAGATCATCGTGAATCAACGAATACGTGTGGATCATTTCCAAAGCAGCTGCTACTTGATAAGTTGTTGTATTGATCGATTCGCCAAACGCAGCTACTGTACTAAGTAAAAGCAAAGGACGAATCCGTTTGCCTCCAGCGCGAACGGAATAAAGCATACTTTCTTTCAACTGTTCATCAGAAGTGTAGTCATTTAGAAAAGAAACAATTTCTTCTTCTACAGAAGATAGATGGATCGTTGAAAAATCAGCCAACTTCATTATGCTTCCTCATTTCCTTCAAAAGTAACTTCTTCATTTGCCTCTGACATCATTTTCGTCAAAGTTTTTTCAGCTTTAGTTAAAGTATCTTGGCAATGCTTACTTAATTCCATTCCTCGTTTAAAAGCATCTAAAGCAGATTCTAAAGGTACATCACCTTGTTCTAATTCCATGACAATTTTTTCTAATTCTTGTAATGATTCCTCAAATGTCGGATTTTCCATATTGATCATTCTCCTTCTTCTACTTCTTGTACCGTAGCAATTACTTGTCCGTCTTGGTAATGGATCGTGATCGTATCCTCAGGCTTCATCTCTGTCACACTTTTCACGACACGACCTTCGATTGTTGTGTAATTGTATCCTCGCCCCATGATTTTCAACGGACTAAGCAAATCTAATGATTGAATCGCTTGTTGGAAACGTTGCTGCTGGCTCTGCATATATTGTTCCATTTTTTCAGCTAACCGCTTCTCTAAGTAGTCTGTTTCTTGCTTGGCAGATTTCACTCGATAAGTCGGTGCAACTTGTGCCAACTGATGGTTCAAGCGAACCGTTTGTTTTTCTTTCAAATGATAAATTTGTTGTGTCGCTTGGAACAAGCGCTGTTTGAACTGATCAAGCTTAATTGTTTGTCCTTCATACAGACGTTCCGGTTGACGGAAAACATATGATTGTTTTGCTCGTTCAAAACGTTCTTGTTTGCGTTGAATTTGACGCAAAAAGGCCTGTTCAAGCCTTGCTTGCCGTTCTTTCAGCTTCAACAATACTTCAGATAAAACAGGAACAGCTAATTCAGCTGCCGCCGTCGGTGTGGCTGCTCGTACATCTGCTGCTAAATCAGCAATAGTAGTATCCGTCTCATGCCCAACTGAAGAAATCACAGGTGTTCGTGCTTCAAAAATGGCACGTGCTACTCTTTCTTCATTAAATGGCCACAAGTCTTCAATCGATCCGCCGCCACGTCCAATGATCATCGTGTCGAAATCTCCCAGTTCTTCAACACGACGGATATTTTCAACGATATTGTCAGCTGCTTGATTTCCTTGCACCACCGTTGGGAATAGGACGAGTTGGGCGATGGGGTAACGTCTTTTGACAGTTGTGATGATATCTCGGATAACTGCACCACTTGGACTGGTCAAAACTGCAATTCTTTTTGGAAAACGTGGAAGAGCTTGCTTATGTTCCGGCTTAAAAAGACCTTCTTTTCGCAATTTTTCTTTTCGTTCTTCTAATTCTTGATATAGCGCTCCTACACCATCAGGTTCCATGTGTTCAACGTAAATCTGATAAGAACCAGAAGCTTCATAAAGAGAGATCCGTCCGACAACTAATACTTTCATCCCTTCTTTAGGTTGAAAACGTAATTTTTGAAATGCACCTTTGAACATGATTGCTGAGATTTTTGCATGGTCATCTTTTAAACTAAAATATTGATGTGCATTTGCTCTCAAACGAAAATTCGAGATTTCACCTGTTAAATAGACCCTTTCAAGATAAGGGTCTACATCAAATTTCCTTTTTAAATACTTGGTTAATGTGGTTACTGTTAAATATTCTTGTGTCATCTACTCACCTGCTTCAGCAGCCAGCACGGTTTGATACATCAGCATCGTAATCGTCATAGGTCCTACTCCTTTAGGCACTGGAGTGATATAGCTTGCTAAAGGTTCTACTTCATCAAATTTTACATCACCGATCAATTTCCCATGCTCATCACGATTCATACCAACATCGATCACCACTGCGCCTGGTTTGATAAATTCCTTAGTAACAAAATGGCCTCGCCCAATCGCTACGACTAAAATATCAGCTTCTTTTGCAAGTTCAGCAAGGTTAGCCGTTTTTGAATGAGCAATCGTTACTGTAGCATCTGCCATCAATAATAATTGTGCCATTGGTTTCCCTACAATATTGCTACGTCCGATCACCAGCGCCCGCTTCCCTGCCAAATTGATATCATAAGCTGCGAACATTTTCATGATGCCATATGGCGTACAAGGAATCTTATCGGGGTTACCAGCTAATAATCGTCCTAAATTCATTGGATGAAAACCATCTACATCTTTTTTAGGATCAATTGCTAATAAGACTTTTTCTTCATCAATGTGTTTTGGCAATGGCAACTGAACAAGAATCCCGTGAAAATTTGGGTCTTGATTATATTTTTCGATTTCAGCTAACAACGTTTCTTCAGAGATCGTGCTTGGGTAACGTTCAACTTTTGAATGGATCCCGATTGATTTTGCGGAACGTTCTTTATTACGTACATAAACCTGACTGGCTGGATTTTCTCCTACTAATAAAACGACCAATCCGGGGGAGATCGATTTTGTTTTTAATTCGCTCACTTTTATCGCAATCTCTGCTTGCATTTTTTCAGCTAGTTCTTTTCCATTAATCAATTCTGCCATACGATCACTCCCAGATTTTTTTGTGCTTTCATTCTACCATAGATAAACAAGCTTTTAGAACCTGTTTCCTTGTTTTCATAGAAAAAAGCTGGGACTATGCCCCAGCTTCAATCTCTTTTAAAACATTAGATAATACACCGTTGACAAACTTACGTGATTGATCATCACTAAAAGTTTTGGCTAATTCAATGGCTTCATTCAATGCGACTGCAAATGGTACATCTTCAATGTACTTCATTTCAAAGATGGCGATACGCAAGATGATCAAATCCATCTTAGAGATACGATTGATGCGCCAGTTTCCTTTGAGGTGCTTCTCAATGGTTTGGTCTAATTCGCCTTTTTTCGCACACACACCGCCAACCAATGTATCTAAATAAACAGGAACAAACTCTGACTCCTCTTCATTGATCATTTCTTTGTGATCCAACTCAATTGCATGGAAAATTGCGTCTTCTTTGGTCAAATCAGCATTAAAATCTAATGGAAATAATGCTTGTAAAGCCATTTCACGAATTTCGTGTCTTGATAATTCTTTATTCATTTTCTTCCTCTTCGTCTTCAAAAAGTTCTTCAATTGCTGGTTGTTCTAGTTTTTCCGGTACGACTGCTACCACATGAACATTGACTTCTGCTAAAGCAATGTCTGTCATGAAAAGAACTTGCTGATTCACGCGTTCTTGCATTTCCATCGCTACTCTGGGAACAGAAACCCCATATTCTAAATAGCAATAAAGATCTACTTTTAACCCATCTTCATCATTTACTAAATAGACACCTTTACCATGCGCTGCACGCCCTAATAATTCCGTTACGTTGCTGGCAAATGTTCCACGCATCCCATAAACGCCTTCTACTTTTGAAGCAGCGATACCAATAATCACTTCAATGACTTCTGGCGCAATGACAATTTCACCAAGCTCTTGAGTCGCATTCAAAACTAAATTTTTGTCCTCTGCCATTTTATCTATTCCTCCTTTTGCCTCTACACAGATTGTTGCCTACGAATGAACCGTTCTTTCACTTATTCTTCATTCGAAATGTATAAAGGTAAACTGTTCACTTGCCTATTTGAGAGTCTTTTTCTCAAACAAATTACGCTTTGTTTTCAAAGCTTGCTGTCTTCTATAGTGTATCATTAAATCAAGTGATTTTCTATAACAAAGTCTGAGTGAATGATGCTTTAGGCTACGCTCATCATAAAATAATCAACTCTTTTGGTGAATGCGTCAACACGCGATTTCCATCAGAAGTAATCAATAAATCATCTTCGATTCTAACGCCACCGATACCTGGTAAGTAAATGCCTGGTTCGTCGGTAATAATATTTCCTGGAACAAATTGTTTCTCAGCTCGAACTGAAACATTGGGTCCTTCATGGATCTCTAAGCCAATTCCATGTCCTGTTGAGTGTCCAAAAGCTTCGCCATAACCATGTTTCGTAATGTAATCTCTAGCTACAGCATCTAGTTGCTTACCGGTAACTCCTGGTTTAGCTACTTCCAGAACTGCTAGTTGGGCTTCAAGAACGATTTGATAAATTTCTTTTAATTGTTCTCCTGGGTCACCAATCGCAAATGTTCGTGTCATATCAGAAACATAACCTTCATAGTAGCATCCAAAATCTATTGTGATCAAATCGCCTTGTTCAATGATTTTTTTGCTAGCAACTCCATGTGGCATAGCTGACCGTAAACCACTAGCAACGATTGTTTCAAAAGAAACACCTGACGCTCCAAGTGAACGCATATAAAAATCTAATTGGTTGGCAACTTCGATCTCTGTCATTCCCGGTTGAATCATCTTGAGAATATGGTCATATGCCAAATCTGCAATACTACAAGCTTTTTCAATAATCGCAATTTCTTCTTCGTCTTTGATTTCTCGAAGTTCTTCAATCATGCCCGAAATAGGAATCAGTTGCGCATCAATGATCTCTTCTAATACCGAATATTCTAAGAAGGAAACAGTTGTTTCTTCAAAACCAAGTTCACGTAGTCCTTCTTTTTGAACTAAGTCAGCTACTTCTTCAAAAATCGGTCCTACATTTTTGATAATCTCAAATCCTTGAGCTTGAGCTGCTGCTTGCTCGGTATAACGAAAGTCAGTAATAAAAAAGGCTTTTTCCAATGTGATGACCGCTAAGCCTGTCGTACCAGTAAAATTAGTCAAATAACGAAGATTGTATGGACTAGTGATCAAAAATGAATCTAAATTTTCTTCTTGCATCTTTTTACGCAATTTTTCTACTCGTAGCATCATAAATGAAATTCCTTCTTTCTTTGCTCTCTTTTTTCTATTATAGCAAATTTTCTTTCTGACACAGCAGATAAAACAAATTTTCTTAATAAACTTAGTAAAACAAAAATAGTTAAGACAAATCAGTTTCAGATCTGCCTTAACTATTTACTTCTATCTGCAAAACTATTGGCTAAGCGTTAATCTATTTGATTATGATCGTTTCCCAAAAAAGAATGAAACAACTGCCACTAAAATAACTGCGCCTAAAATTGATGGAATAAGTGCCATACCAGCTGCATGTGGTCCCCAGTTACCAAAAATTGCTTGACCGATACTTGAACCAATCAATCCAGCAATGATATTTGTGATACAACCCATAGAATTTCCTTTACTGGTAATTGCTCCAGCAATGGCTCCGATGACTGCACCAACGATTAAAGTCCATATCCAACCCATACTAATAACCTCCTTCTTTACAGTTTCATTCTAGCATAGGAAAATTATTAGGAGCAAATGATTGAACCAGCGTTGAAGCTGACCTAGATAATGACACCGCACACAAAAGAAAAAGCGAAACACAAAACAAAACACGAATGACATGCTGCGAAGAGCATCCATTCGTGTTTTTCTACTTGCGTTTGAAGATACTTTTGACACCACGTTTCACTACATCAAAAAAGCTCAAGGATTGAACCATACGACTAGGATCTACGTATTTTCTGATAGCGCGAAGTACTTTTTTGGGTTCTTTAGAAGAAAATGTATATGTACCATTTTTCTTTGTTTGAATGGCATAGCGCGGAATCCATTTTCCTTTGAACATAACGGATGCGATGACGTAATCAATCTCTTCCCAAGGGATTTGAACAAATTTCCGAGTGTCTCTTGCATGATAAAATTCGAATCCTCGGTCTCCAATCATGATTTTCCCATAATCAGTCAAACCAGTAAACGCAGTGGCATCAATTACCAAATCAACTTTTGTATTGATTGATTGAACCATTTAATCACTCCTATTATTTTATCTATCTAGTATACTATCGTTTCAATGTTGAAATCTCAAGCAGCATCCACTTTTTGATAAAAAAAGCTCGGGGCTACGCCCGAGCTAGATTCTTATTATAAAAGACCAACAACATGGCCAACTACACCGACAACGAATAGACCTAAGATAATGACAATTGGAGAAACTTTTTTCTTCAATAACCACATGCATAGTAATGTCAATGCTAAAGCAGCTAACCCTGGGATCAATTGATCTAAGTTATCTTGTAAAGTTGTTACTTTTTCAGGACTAAGTGCTAGACCACTGTTTACTTGTTCAAAAGCACTCTTGATTCCTTCGCCACCAGCAGGTAATTTATCCCACTCAATGTAAGCACCTTTATCTAACTTAACAGTTGATACAACTGGCAAGAATTTAATCGATACCCACCGCTGTACTAAGGCGGCTAATACGAACATCCCTAAGATAGATGCACCTTTTGTTACGTCTTGCAATAATCCACCAGATAAATCATCTGTGATTTTAGAACCAGCTTTGTAACCAAATTCTTGTGTATACCACATGAATGACCAACGAATAATGTTCCAACCTAAGAAGAAGATGATTGGTCCAAGAATATTACCACCCATTGCTAGAGAAGCACCAAGAGCTCCTAACATCGGACGAACAGTAAACCAGAATACTGGGTCACCAACACCAGCAAGAGGTCCCATCATACCAACTTTAACCCCTTGGATCGCTACATCGTCAACAGGAGCGCCATTTGCGCGTTCTTCTTCTAATGCTAGCGTAACACCCAAGATAGGTGAAGCAATATATGGATGTGTGTTGAAAAATTCTAAGTGACGTTTAAGAGCTGCTGTGCGCTCTTCTTTCGTTTTGTATAATTTTTTGATTGCTGGGATCATTGAGAAAGCCCAACCACCATTTTGCATACGTTCATAGTTCCATGAACCTTGAATGAAGGTAGAACGCCATGCAACAGCTAAACGGTCTCTTTTAGATAAAGTAATTTTTTCTTCTGCCATTTTTATTTTCCTCCTTCAAGATTAATAGTCATTCAAAATGTCGCCTAGAGGGTCACCTGAGTTGCTTCCTCCGCCACCATTTGAAGAGCCTCCCATTTTAGAAAGGTTCAAGTAGATAAGAGCTAAAGCAACACCTAAAGCACCTAGGGCAATCAATGTTAATTGAGTAATTGCAGCTACAACAAAACCGATAACGAAGAATGGCCATACTTCTTTAGTTGCCATCATATTGATTACTAATGCGTAACCTACAGCAACAACCATTCCCCCACCAATAGCCATACCGTCTGTTAACCATGCAGGCATTGATTCTAAGAAAGATTGAACAGTTTGAGCTGGGATGAATAATAATGCTCCAGCAGGAATTGCAATACGGATACCTTGTAAACATACTGCAATGATGTGCCACATTTCAACTTTGCGGATGTTACCTTCTTCAGCAGCAGCATCCATCAAGTGAACGATAGGAACAGCGATTGTACGTACGATCATTGTTAAGAACAAACCAGCAACAGCAAGTGGTACTGCGATAGCAATAGCTGATGGAACGCCTCGAACACCTTGACCACCTAATACTAAAATAATTGCAGATGCAACTGATGCCAATGCAGCATCTGGTGCTACAGCAGCTCCGATATTTGCCCAGCCAAGAGCGATCATTTGAAGAGTACCACCTAATACGATACCTGCTTCAAGGTTACCTGTTACTAAACCTATTAATGTACATGCCACTAGAGGTTGATGAAATTGGAATTCATCCAGAATCCCTTCCATCCCTGCTAGAAAGGCAACGAATACGACTAAAATCATTGAAATAATAGACATGATAAGCCTCCTATAAATATTAGTTTTTTGAATTATGCTTTAGATAATTCAGACTTAGCTTTTTTAAGAATTTCATCCATATTGTCGCGAGAGTCATTTGGTACTTTACGTACATCAAATTTAACTCCTTTGCTTTCTAGTTTTTCAAACGCCTCTACGTCTTCAGGGCCCATTGATAAAACTTTACTTACGACAACTTTCCCAACTGAGTGGGCCATTGAACCTACGTTTAATTCTTGGATGTCAACGCCGCCTTCAACAGCTGTCAACACGTCTTCAGGATTTTCAAACAATAGCAAAGCTTTTGTATTCCCAAATCTTGGATCTTTAGCAACTTCGATCATTTTAGAAATTGGGATAACGTTTGCTTTAACCCCTGGAGGAGCAGCTTGTTCGATCAATTTCTTACGTAAATCATCTTTTGATACAGCATCTGAAACAACGATGATCCGATTTGGTTGAACAGCTTTTGTCCATGCAGTAGCAACTTGACCATGTAATAAACGTGAGTCAACACGTGCTAAAACATATTTAATCTTACCGTCGCCAACTACTGTTCCTTCAGGTAATGCACCTTTAGGTTGTCCATCAGAAACTTCTGCTTTTGGTGCTTCTTGTGGTTCAAGCTCTTCTGGCTTCACTTTCACACCATCTTTTGCTGTTTCAATGATATGTGCTGCAATTTCTTGAGCAGATTCCATTGAAAAACGTGACGCATAAGCTTCGATCAACATAGGCAAGTTCAAACCACTAACAATTGCCCATTTGTCTTTGTGTTCTTCAAACAATGTGTTTGATTGATTGAACGGTGTTCCGCCCCATAAATCAACTAAGAACAATACTTCGTCTTGATTATCAAAAGAAGCAACAGCCTCTTCTAATTTGGCTCTCAAGTCATCTGGACCTTCGCTTGGTTTTAAAATGACTGCTTTGACGTTTTCTTGTTCGCCAAAAATCATTGAACCTGATTGCAAGATACCTTCAGCAAATTGTCCATGACTTGCAAGGATAATCCCTACCATATTTATACCTCCTACTTCTTTTTGTTGTAACAAATCAAATATTAAAATAATTGCTAACCATTACAACAGATGAATTTGACCATTTTCCAACAACAATATTATGCCTTTTTGGCTTTTGCTAGTAATTCCATCAAAAGGATCTTTCTATCTGCGGGTACTTTGCGAATTTCTAATTCTACACCTTGCTGATTCAAGAATTGGAACGATGCAATATCTTTATGGTCGACTGACACAAAATTTGTAATCATCGTCTTCCCCTCAGAAAAACTCATCCCACCGATATTCAATGAATCCAGCTGTACACCACTTAAGACAATTTTCTCAACGTCTTGAGGATTAGTGAATAAAATCATCACTTTCGTCGTTGCTAGTAAACCGCTTTGATAAACTTGAATCATTTTTTTCACCGTGATCACATTTGCGATGATCCCCGGTGGAGCAGCTTCTTTTAAAAGAAACTTTCTCAATTTATCTTGGGCTACTGAATCACTAATAACAATGATGCGTTCCACGCCGGTCAATTTTGACCAGACCGTTGCAACTTGTCCATGGATCAAACGATCATCTATACGCGCTAACCGAATATCCATCAGCAAATCTCCTTTTGTTAAACTACTTCACAGAAACCCCTCTCATTTTCTGTGTGTATAACCATCTATTGGCACATTTATATAAAAGCAAGAACCGTGCCAACTTTTTATCAATACACTAAAGGGTTTTAAGGCGTTTCGAAGCAATACACAAAAAAGATACACTAATAACAGTGTATCTTTTTTGTGTATTTTTCATTTAGTGTATTCATTTTTTGCCAATTCATTACGAATCAGCTTTAATGAATAATAAACTTCAGATGAAGGTGTTTCAAATCTGATGGTCTTTTCCAACGGGGATAACAATTGTTGGATAGACGAAAACAATGGATCTTCCATCGCTTTTTCCAGTTCGTCTGATTCAACATTCAATGGCTCGTTTAATAAAATCCGTTCAATCATCCCCACTGTGTGTAAAACTAAATTGATTTTAAAACTATATCCATGATTCTCAATCGATAGCTTCTCAGACACTTGATCACTAAAATTCCATAAAGGATCAATCAATTTGGTTCCATTGATAAATGTAAAATTTTGTTCAATAAATTTCACACAAGTCTGTTTTGCAGTTTCTTCACTCAATGGCACTTCTTCTGTTTCATCTAATTCTGCCTCAAGCAATAATTGATCTAAAATCAACTCGATATTTTGATCGATAAACCGCTCCAATGGAATAAACGGCGCAGCAATCTGTGGATCTGTAATTCCAGTAGTCGCAATGACTTGGTAATTTTCAATTAATTTAGGCAATTCTTTTTCCAATTCTAAAACAGAGAGTGCCAAAACAGTCAACTCGACATCTTGCCGTTTACTTACAGAACGTTCGATCAATTCTTTGATTCGTTGTGCGGTTCCTTCACCAGATGCACAAATAGCTAAGATGGCTTTTTTTCTGAGTGCGGTCGGTTCAGGTGTTTTTTCCATCGAAATTTCTGCATAACCACGGAAATTTTTCAAGGAATCGTATAACATATCTAAATCCGTACCTAACACAGAAACTTTGCGAACCGTCTCTAATACCAAAGAGGTCGTCACCATGTCAACTGTCCGCACAGGAATTCCTGTATCTCGCTGAATCTGAGAATTAAATGAAGCAAGCGAACCCATATCCACTAATAAGATCGTTCCACTGCCTTCATCCACCTCTTGCACCATTCGTTCGATCCGACTAAGCGCCGTTTTAGGATCCATATCCAATGGCATATCGACCGCTCGTACATTGTCTGCATCTAATAATTGTTGGACCACTTGAACCATGCTGCTTGCTGTACTATTACCATGTGCTGCCACGACTACCCCAATACGACCGCTTGCTTGATTTGCCCTTAGCGACACAAGCAAGACAGTGAGATAGTAATCTTCGCTATCTGGAATCGTTACTTGGAAATACTCCTCAATATACTTTCTAACTTCTTTCGCTACTTCATATTCCACTGGAAAATCAATTGCCATTTCACGTATATTATCATTCGTATGGCGCTCTTCACCGATATTGATTCTTTTTAAAAAAGAACTGATATGCAGACTCATTGCGTAGATAAAATTTTGCTGAAACTCATATGGCAAGGCATTTTTTACCATTATATATATTTGATTGGTGACTTCGATGATTTTAGGATCAACAAACTCAGCTAGTTTATTATCGGCATTGAATGAGAATCCATGATCCTTGTAAAAAGATTTCAAATGGATGTTGATATCCGTTGAAATAAAATGATTGATGGCTTCTTGATCTAATCCGTCAGACTTTAATAGCGCTGCTTTGTCCCCAATAATGTCATAAAGATTATAGGGTAGTTCATAAGAATCAGATTGAATCTTCATGATTGTGTCGTTAGGGTACACCGTAATTTTGGGCTCCAATAGCTTCGATAGTTCGGACATCGCTACTCGATTACTTGCTAATTGGATCAATCCACTTCTAATCCCTTCCGTCAAATCATCGATCGTAATCGAAATTTCAGGAGAATTGATATGATTTAAAAAACCACGAGCGCAAATCAATTGGATATTCGATTTTAACTGACCGATGTTCCCATAGGTTACACTACCGATCAACGCTTTAACAACATCTTCAGTTAGCGAAATTTGCCGCTGGATACGGTTAGCTTCATGGGCGATCATAATTTTAACCAGGTCGATTTTTTCATTTGCAGGGCGTTTTTCAAAAGATGGCAACTTGATATTGATCGGTATTCTTCGAACAAATGTCTCTAATAGAGAAGAACCAGGGTCCTCAGTTGTCGCTCCCACGATCCGAACATTTGCTTCATGAGATTTTGTTGTTTCTCCTAATCGACTATAGGTACCATGATCCATGAAGTAAAAGATCATTTCTTGCCCTTCAGGTGGTAACCGGTGAATTTCATCTAGGAACAACATTCCTCCATCTGCTTGGTCAATGATTCCGGTTTTTTCCTCTTCTGCTCCAGTAAAAGCACCTTTGACATACCCAAACAAGTGACTCATCAATAATTCCGGGTTATTAGCGTAGTCGGCACAGTTAAAGACGATCAACTCGTTGTCTTCACTAATGACGTGATTGGCTTTGGCAAAATGAAACATCGCATGTGCAAAGTAGGTTTTCCCCGATCCAGTTGGTCCAGTGATCAAACAATTCAGACCTCTCGGCGGATATAAAATGGCGGCTTTCGCTTGCTCAACCGAGTTTTTCATACTCCCATTTGCGCCAATGATCTTAGCAAAAATATCTTTCGTATCAATCTGAATCCTTGCTTTTTCTACTGGTACTCTTTCTTCTTTATAGCTTATGACATGTTTGGCGGTCGGTTGTTCATAGGCAACATTTTTTTGATATATGTAACGTACAGGTCGTCCATCGGTTTTCAACAATTTTCCTTCACGTACCAACTGATTCAAATCTTTACTACTATTGGTCCGTTGAATTCCTAAAACCTCAGCTATCTCTTTCGTTGTGACCCCTTGATCATATTCAATCGGTTTTAGATGAGCCGTTTTTTCTTTGACATACGTATAAATTCGATCAATGCGCTTCGCCATTTGGTTTCGCCCCTTTTTCATTAACTGGCTTCAAAACATAATACTATAAATTTAATTCCATTTCGTCAACTATTTACAGTAAATATCTCTTATTAAAAGAAGTATTGACTGGATCAGCTACTCTTTGTCTCATTAGAATTATCCAAAAACGTCCCCTTCAACTTAAAGCTTTTCTTTAAAATGATCGGATCGAAGTGCTTGCGCCGATAAACCATTTTATCTATTGTAATGAAACACAGAAAAAAAAGCTCTCCTCTTAATCAACGAGAGAGAACTTTTTTCATTGAGTTTAGTTCATTGTTTATTCAATTTATTCTGTTTATTGAGTGCTCGGATAAACAATCACTTCCAATTCAATATTTTCTAGTGAACTTTTATTAACTCCGATCGTATAACCTAAACACTTGTCTTCTATAATAATACGCTCATCATACCATCTAATTATTCTTCATTTTTACTATCAAGTATGGTCAAAGTACGGTCATAAAAAAAGCTTTTAAAATACCCATTTCCTTTTACCGAATTATCTGTTTTTTCAGGAACATTAAAATAGAGAATTTTGTTTAACGGCTTATGAACCCACTCCATTCTGCACAAAAAGAAAATACATATAGTTACTATTAGAATCGTAATACTCTGCGGTAGACCAAAACTTTTAATAAACAAATCCAAATGAAGTTTATCATTCACTATTCTGACGATAGGTATATGCAACATATATATGATCAAGGATAATTCTCCAAAACTCGTAATAAACAGTCGTTTATTACTTATCAAAGCAACCAAACTACTGATTATAAGGAAGACTGCAATATAGTAAATAAATCGGAAAAAACCACCATAAAGACCTACTAATTCGCTTACATTCGCATAAGCATTTCTACCGGTCAAAAATCCCATCGTCAGTGAGGTGCCATATAACTTAAAATAAACGACAAAAAAACTTCCTGACAAAAGGAACAACGCGCACAACTTGATCTTAAAATTGTTTAGATAATTTGACATTTTTTGATAATCAATTAAGTATCCAGCATAAAAAATGGAAAGAAAGTTAAGATTCTTGAAGAACATAGAAAATCTCCCAAATTTGCATCATATCCTGCCAAACAACCAATTACAACAGCTATGCCTAGCACCCAGTATTTGTCATATCCATCAATAACCATGCTGATTAATTGAAAAGCAAAAATAGCAAAACAGTACCATGGCAGTCCGCTTTCTGTTAAAAAGGAAAAGCTTAAAGAACCTGAAGAGAGAAAAGTGCTAATCAAAAATATAATTTTTAAAATGAAAAACCATTTGAGATATCTAAAACTTTTTCGGAAATCTTTGTTGCGAATTGTATTCTTGCTGAATAGACCAGAAACAAAGATGAATGCTGGCATATGAAACATATATATCCAATAGTTAATTTTCATTAACAATTCGCTCTTTTGATTCGCCCGATCAATTAAATGACCTACTACAACCAGGAAAATTAATAAAGCCTTTAAATTGTCCCATTTGTACAAACGCTTTGAAACGTTATTTAAATTCATTTTTTCATTCATCACTCCTTTTTTAATCCTAGTATACAATACCACATTCACAAATAGTAGTGATTTTTTCCACTCATATATTGTTATACTTCAAACGGGAAACGTTTTTTATTTTTTTAACCGATCATTTAGAATGACGTTCGTTTTTTAATATGTAATTTCCATTTTAACTAATGATAAGCACAGGATTTTGAATAAAAAAGTAAAGAATGGTATTGATTTTTATGTTTAAGCACCTTTTTTGTCAACCGTTTTCATTAAAAGTCATAAAAAAAGCTCTATCCTTTACGTAATAAGGGATAGAGCTAACTGTTCATTAAGCTTCTTGAGCTACTGGATAAACAGACACTTCTAGTTTTACATTTCTTGACTAATTCTAGTTAACGCTGTTTACCTTAATATCAACGTTTATATAGTTTTTCAGTCACTAATATTTTCTATGTTTTTCTAAAAAGCATGGTCAAAGTATGGTCACTATTGATAGAATATTAATAGTAGTAGAAAGCTGATATCTAGGAGGAACTAATGTGAGTAAACAGTGTGCAAAGTGTGGAAGTAAAATTGGCTTAACTTCATATAAAATCAAAGATAAACAAATTGTTTGCGGCAATTGTATGAAAAAAGCTGGTTATGGTATGACTACTCCTTATAAAATAATAAGATCTTTAAGTTTAGAAGATTTAGATAAGGATCCATCAAAAAAAAGAAAATTAAACATATCTGATTATACTATACAAAATAATCATGATATAGGTAATGATAGAATGAGAACTACTGAAGAGATGGTAGAATTTTGTCTTAAATACGGCTACGGTAAAGGAATGACTAAAAAATGGACAACTCATCATTTTAACTTAATATCAGATCAACTTAACGGTGACGAATACGTAGTCTTCTGCTTTGTAGGATTGCATAACTATATCTCGTCAACCAAACATGACAATAATTATGCATACGCATTAACTAATAAACGTTTAATTGTAGCTCAACAAAAAGTGATAGGTAATAATGTACAAAGTATTATATTAGACAATTTAAATAATATTAGTAAAAAAAGAGGAATACTGTTGGGTACATTAACTATTGATACTCTTGGAAAAGTATTAAATGTTGCAGTTGATAAAGATACTGTTGATAGGATAAGTGATTCTTTAAACGAAATTATTTATAATTTAAAAAGAAGAAATATTTCTGCTACAAATTCCAATACATCAACAATTTCCTTAGCTTCAGAAATAAGACAATATAAAGAACTACTAGATGATGGAATTATTACAGAAGAAGAATTCAATAAAAAGAAACAAGAATTATTAGAAATATAATATCAATCAAAAAGATGAGCATTTAATTTAGCTCATCTTTTTCTGTTCACAAAGCAAACGTTTGTTCGTATAATCTTTTTGAGGTGAATATTATGTTAATGGAAGGAAAAACACAATTATGGTTTAAATTTGATCCTTCGAATAGATTTATCAAAGATTTTTATAAAGTATGGGATTCAGAAGTTTTCTTTTTAGCAATCGAAGATAGCTTATTAATTAATCTCTACTATTCCAATAAAAACTACTTTAAAATTCCTGCTGCGAAAACGAGAATGAAGAAGGATGTATACTTTTTGTTTGATATCGTGACTGACGTACCAGACGCACGGAGCGATCATCGGCGTTATGACTATATAAAATATACTTTCATTGATCCAGAAAGGGATAAATAAAAGCCACTCATTTGAGTGGCAGTGAAAAATAACCATTGATTTGTATGATATCCTTCAAAAAAATTCTAGCACAGAACTAACTTAATTACTATATGGACGCTGTAGACTCGAACCTACGACCGGACGGTTATGAGCCGTCTGCTCTGACCAACTGAGCTAAGGGTACAGATTGTTGCCACCATGGACAATAACAAGAGATAGCATCAGTTTTATGTGGCAACAATCCTGTTATCTCATATCTTGGAGTGTGACTAGCTATGGGTGAAAATGAAGATATGCGATAACATCACTATTTTATCGAATAATTTTTATAGTTGTCAATACGGTTATGTACTGCTCCTCAACGAGGAGCTTTTTTAATATGAAAGTGTCTGACCCGGATAAATCAAATTAGGATTTGATAGTCCATTGCACTGTGCCAGTGCTTGATAGGTTGTTCCTAATTTAGTCGCGATCAAAGAAAGATTATCTCCATAATGAACTGTATATGTTCTAGTTGCACTTGCTACACCACTTACTTTTAACACTTGACCAGCATAAATTACATTTGGATTACTTAATCCATTTAGTGATGCTAAAGCTTGATATGTCGTTCTATATTTTGTAGCGATTGAAGATAAAGTTTCGCCATATTGAACAACATGAGTTTGAAAAGCTGATGGTTGTTCTGCAACTGTCGTAGAATCTGGTAAAAGTTCTACACTAGATTTGTCGATCCAAGATAAAATATTCGCAAGTAAAATTTTATTACCGTCTACTTGCTGTACTTTGTAGCTTTCACCTTTTACCCATTGTGGGATTGCTTCTCCAGTTGCCCAGTTTTTCGCTGAGAAATTCACTTTAACAGTGTCGCCAGTTTTAATCTCTGATTTTGGTTTTTCACTCGTTTCTTCGCCTGCATTAATTGCTGGTGTATCTGTTTGTGGTTTATCTGAATTAGTATAACCATTATCAGTGATTCCTGTTAAATCGACATTTCCGTCCAATCCTCCTGCAATATAAGTAGATGTAAACTGCCAAATAGCAACCCCATCCATACTTGGAAAATAGTTATACAGCGGTTCTGGAGTTACATTATAGCTAGGATACCCGGCAATCCACAAAGAATTAGGGAATTTATTAATAATCTGTTGATAATTTACGTGATTCAATGTAAAAGGCTTGTATGAATAATACATTGGTGTGTAACCTGCTTCTTTGATTCTACGCATGCCGTACAAAATGGTTTCTGTATTTGCAACCTTTTCTGTAGGCGAACTGATATAACCTCCATATCCATCTGGGATACTCGCTAAAGCACCATGCTCAAAATCTAAGGCTACAATTGAGCCTTTCGGCGTTTGAATCTTAGGCAAGAAATAATCCATTGTCTGTTTAGCGATATCCATGTTTCCATAGGTGTCATACCAGATATAGGTATGCGCTCGTTTTCCTTGCGCAATAGCACTTGCTACTTGTGTTTTGTACGTGGACTGCTCGTAAATGCCATTAGCGTTATACCCGCCAATTTGAGCAATCGCAAATTTATCATGAGCATAACCAAAACGTCCTTGATCCCCTTGATAAATCGCCCAATCCACACCCTGATCGCCTTTGGCGGCAAAAACATTCATAGGCAACAAAAAAAGAGCTACGAGAGCTCCTGCTAAAATTTTCTTTTTCATTCGTTTACTCCTTATCTTTTAAATTGTAAGCTGATACCCCTGTAATTACTCCTAAAAATGTTGCTAGGGCATTGATAGTTAATACTGTCATATCAGTTTCACTCCATCCATATGCTTTGCCTAATGTGGCTACTAATACAGATAAAGCGGGCAATACCGTAAGTACTGTCCATTTAATAATTTGATAATATTTATCGGGTAAAATCATTTCTTCTCACCTCCTTTCATTTCCTGAATATCATGTTCTGCTTCATTCATCCGTCCTTCTAATAGAAAAGTACGTTCAACAATATGATTATGCTTTTCAACTTTTTTCTCCAATTGCTCAATTCGATAAATGGTTAGTTTGTTTGAAAAAACAATGCCTGCAAACGTACCAACTAAGGTTCCTGCAATACTTAAAGCAGAAATAATCGCATCAATACTCATACTTCACCAACTTTCCAACAAAAAACATACTCCATGGAGCATGCCTTAATTTTCTTTATTAATAATTTTATCTGCTTCTTCTTCCGTAATGCACAACGGAACAAATTGCCGAACTTGATCTGCAGTAAAGCAATTCCAGTCATACATCATTTTGATATCTTCATAGGAATACATATTATTCTCACCCTTCATTTTTCGATGATTGAAGTTGATCTTTCAATAAATCAATTTCTTTACTGTTTTGAATAGTCGTAAGCATCGTTTTTGAATTGATTTGCGTTAATGAATCAGCTCTTTTAGTTAGTTCTTCATTCGCCTGTTTCAATATTTTATTATCATCTTGTAACCCTTCAGATAATTTCTCTAACAGAACTAATTTTTTAGAAACATCTTGAGTCACAACTTCTTCCCATTTTCGCTCCCTTGGATTCCAAAATTGGCGATCTAATGGAATATTCGGTAATGGTGGTACAGAAGTATACGGCACTCCTTCTGGGAAATCATCTGGCATATTTTCCCATACCTTGCAACCTACTGGATACATATATTCATACATTGTTTTCATTAGTTATTCCCCCTATTAATTTGGCCACGCATCATTTGTAAAATAGCTGATGGTTCCAGAACACTCTTGATTTTCTGGTAAATTTGTAGTAGAAACCATCACAACAATTCCCGAAGCATTCGCGTAAACAGATAATGCAGGATTTCGATTGGTTTTATTCGCCAAAGTTCCACCCCAATCCTTTAGCGAAGTTGGAGTATATCCTTTTGGAAAAGCCATTAAATTTTTCCATCCAGCAAAATTTGCTGATTTATTTGTGATCGAAAAATTAGCTACTACACTTCGGCCATCTCGTTCAAATCTGACTGAACTTTCATTGGTGAAATCTGTTGTATTCGTTGTTTTTACTGTTTTTGAAATAAATTGATCTAAAGCTACTGGTACATTATTCACTGTTGGTGTTTGTCGAAAGTCTTTAAAGCCATCAATGGATTCATTTCCTGAATTATGGACAACTGTGGAGTCATTAGATAATTTATTCCAATTAAACCAGGTTAACGGCGAACCACTCATGATTCGATTATAGAAATTTCCATTTGAGATAAATAGTTGAACAATCACACTTGCTGATTTAATCACTATTAAATAGCCATATAGGGTTCCTGAAATAGGCATATTTTCTCCTGTAGCACCTGCACAGTAATAGATACCACTCGTTTGTATACTATTCCAGTCTTCTGTAGTAATAAAATTATTCTTATAAATTAATAAACCTTTCTCTGTACTAGATTTAGAAATAAAATATTGTTCACTATAATCAGGCGTGATATTCCAGCTGTAATCATTTGGATTATCGCTATCTTTCAAGCCTTCACCGAAATATTTATAATCTATGATATTCGGAGTAGCTACCTCTCCTTCTTCTATTTTTAACCATTCAATGGTGCAATTTCCAAGTGAATTTTTTGGTACTTGGTAGAGTTCGATATTGCTAGGATTAGCAGTAGCTACCTCATTAGGTGTAAAAGTTAAACGCCAGGTATCAACTAAACCATTCACAGGAGTTAATGTGCCATAATCAATCAAACCATTTCCAAATAGTTTAAAAGACTGATTGACTGGCTTCGTTCCTTTTAGTGTAATTGTCATCGTTTTCCCTATTTCCAAATTCTTTTTCATCTTTGCGGCATACAAATTATAAGTTGATGTATTTATTGGAAATACAACCGACTGATTTGCCAGATTTTCATTCAAAGGAAATTTGGATATCTGCCATGGTTTTTCAAATAAGTTGGGGTGATATGGCGTAGGTATTGCTCCTTCTTCTAACTTGATATATTCTATAATGATTGATCCATCCACTATTTGGGAATTACTATCTAAACGTAGATAAGTACGCTCTACTTGTTTCATTTCTGATACACTACCAGTCACAGAAATCATTTTTGTTTCTCCCGCTAACGTATCAGCTAAGTTCGTTCCCAGTAGAATATTGCCTCCGGGAAATTTTCTATAAGTTAGTCGAATTTTTGACAAGTCTCCTACAAAATCCTCATTCACTGTTACCTTAGCAGAAAGCGTATAGGTTGTTTGGGGCTTGATTTGCATGACATTTCCTGTCTCAGCACCAAATCCAGAATTTCTAAAAGTTAATTTTACACCCCTATTTTCGTTGGCAATTGTTACATTATCTTTTGTTGTAAAATAATCACTAGTTATAGTGCTTAATAGATTGGGATTTCCACTATAATCATAGTCTCCAAAATTAATGCTGTTTGAATATATCTTTTTCAACTTGCCAAGATCACCAATTTGCTGATTGGTTTGGTTCATCTTATCTTTCATTAACGTTAATTCATTTTGTGTTGAAACAACGTTTTGAGAAACAGTATCAATATTAGATTGAGTTGTTTTTAATTCCTCTGTTACCTCGACAACAGTTTGATCAATTGACTGTGCTGCATTCTCTACAAAGTTATTTATTTGCTGGTTGGCCTTTTCGATTGTAGAATCTACATTTGTTAAGGCCTCATTCACTGCATCTGTTGTTTCTTGCTTGATTCCATCGAGCAGTTGTTGAAAGTCTTTGAAATAATATTCTCCATTTAGTTGAACATCACGATCGATGATAGATTTCTCGATATTGAAAGTAAAAGCTAAGTTGTCGGTGTGACTGCCATCTGGAAAGTCAATATAAACATTCGCATCAACTTTGCCTTCATAAGCAAGTAACATATCAGGAATGAAGTATTTTACAATACCTTGCATGTAGCTTTCAGTAATGATTTGGTTGTCAAAAATAGGAAATTCTTTTTTCTCTTCACCAGAATAGATGTACATAAAAAGACGGACAGTCGCATTGATTAAATCAGTTGGACTTCCGTCTTGATTTTTAATTTCAAATTGTAATACGCCAGCTTTTTTGTCATAAGATTTGAAAGTAAAACCAGTGACTTTCGCTGGTGGATTTGTAGGTTCTGTTGGAACAATGATTTCTCCTGTCTTTTTTTCCATTGAATCACCTTCCTTAATAATTAAATAGAGGAGTCACCGTATTAATAAATCCCTTCGATACCTGCAATCGTAAAACCTGTGTCATCTGTAAAATCTATAGTTCCATTTCCATGAGTAGTGGCCAATCGACATTTATTAAAACGTAATACCACGTTGTCACGATAATTAGTAAGTTCTATTCGAACATGCCAAATACTTTTTTCGGATGAACCTATGCCTGTGAACATAATAACTGGGTTATCTACTGCTGGTGTTTCAAACGTAAACTGTGTACCTAATCCCTTGATATGAAATCGCAAACGACCAAAACGACGTGTACTAGCTGTTAAATTCATATTTTGTCCTACAGCACAATCTGATTCGCCAGCTTTCCATAATTTTGTTACTTGTTCAATTCGTTTCCAATTTCTTGAATTGTAGCCACCTTCGCCACCTTCTTTGCTTGAATTGATATAGAAAATGCTTCCGTTTGATACATCAATCATCACATAAGTCTTACGTTGAGAGTGTTCCCCGAATACATGCAGTTGGATAATTTGTCCAGGGACCATTGGATCGGGCGTTCCCATTTCGTCAGCCCATGCCCACACAGTAGCGTAATGACCGAATGGAATATTCCAGAAACTATACTTCTCACTTAAGTAATTATCCTTAATTAAATGGCCGGTTGCTTGTGCTACAGTCTCAGGTGAAGCAAAACCTGCATTTCTCTCGGTAGCAATCGCATGCGCTTGCTGGTCGTTGCCATCACAATGAATAGCAAACTGATCCAACATATAATCAATTGCTTGATCTCTCGTCATATTTTCAAACATTATCCATCACTCCTTCAATACGAAAATGATCGTTTTGTCGCTCGCCCCACGCCGTTCACTATCAATCTTCTTGCTGTCTTATCAATTGACAATTGATAAAAAGCTTCAAAGTCAACACTAGTATCTTTAGTAAATGCACAAGTTCCAACTATCATTTTCAAAGTACCGAAATTTTTCATCGTTTCCCAATGTTCATGCCCACAGATGTAGGCAATAATGACACCTGGTCCTTTTGAGCCAAAATCAAATACTTCACTTCCTGTAACGGATTCCGATGGTTCTCCAGTTAGCGAATCATAATCAATGGTTACTGATACACCTTGTTTAAACCCATCAATAAGTGTCCGTAATGCTACAGTATTCCATACACCTGTTGCGGAATCATCTAATGGAATATGACCTACTAATAAAACATGATAGCTACGATCTAAGTTCGTGAGGAAAGTACCGAAGTCTTTCAATTGTTCTGCTCCGATTTTCCCTATTTCCCCATCTTTTGTATGGCCACTGAATTCTTTATACTGACCGTTGCTATCAAGTGCATCACTATAATCATCTGTATCAATGCGATAGATTGCAATTCCTTTATCTGGGAATAAACGACCCCCGAATGTGCCATTATATAAATGGTGCATATCCGCACTATTTAAACAAGTTTCTGGTGTATGCCCTATCCAAGCATAAGGAATTTTTCCAGTATCATGATTTCCACGACAAACGATGACATCTTTTTTCCATACACTAGCAAAATTTGCGAAACGTTTTTGTATGGCCATTGAATGTGTTCGCCCAAAGTCACGAACACCAATCTTGAACTCTCCTGTACGCCCACTATTACAATCACAGTTATCTCCACCGTAAACAGTCACATCACAGTGTTTGGCCATTTCTTTAAATTTTGCTAAAGTACTCCAACGCCTAGGATTCGTCGAACTATCTCCTGTTGTAAAAGCACTGTCTTTCCCCATCCCATCGACGTGAGTATCTGTGATGAACGCAACGTTAAATAACTGATGATCAATGTTGGCAATAACTTCATCAAAATTAGACGGAACAGAATATCCACCGTCTGTAATCTGTCGCACAGTACTAGACACAGAAAGTTTTTTATTTTGAATGTCATCTAAGCGATCAGCTAAACTCTCATAATTTCCTTTCGCTTCATTCAGAATATTAATGATCGTACCACCAGGATCTATGTTTTCCAGTAATTCACGATTATCTTCTAACCACTGCTCCCAGTCACTTTTTCCCTGATTCATGTAATCTTTGAATTTTCTTAGCAAGTCCTCAAAAGTCCACACGTAGCCAGAATCCCGTAACTGACTTCTAGATAGTCCAGAAATAACCCGATAAGTAAAATCCTGCGTGCTAAATTGTTCACTCCAAGTACCATCACCGTTAAGTGAGCGGAAACTGAAATGTGCAGTGTTTTCACCACCCCATTGCCAGTCAGGCTCACTTAACGTATAGACAAGCCTTGCTTGTGATGGACTATATTCTTGTACTTTTTGTTCCACAGGTTGGTTTTCACCAAATTTTGTTGTGTTAATAAAAAATGGCACTAAGCCATCGAATGTTTTTAGTTTTCCATGTTCTACTACTTCAACAACGAGCTTTTGAGTTAAAACATCCCCTTGCCGAATCCGAACCAAATTTATTCCGTTATTTGGTTCTGTGGTGGATAGGACTAGTTTATGCTGCGTTTCTACCACGACTATTCCTCCTTTAGAAATTGATATAGTCTCTTGCATTATGGAAATGGCCAGAAGAAGATGGATAAAATTCATCCATAAATTGGAAATGAAGATGTTCTCCAGTTGATGGCCCCGTTGTCCCCATCAGTCCAATTTGCTGACCAGCAGTTACTTTTTGACCTTTTGAGACATCCACACGGCTTTGATGAGCATAGCCTGTATACATTCCATCAGCGTGTTTGATCACTGTCCAGTTTCCATACCAGTCATAATAGTTTGCATCCCCTGCAACGATCACTTCACCATCTGCTGAAGCAAATATAGGTGTATTAGGGTTTCCATTTACAAGGTCAATACCGTTATGAAACTCTTGTGCTCCTGTGATTGGAGAAGTGCGCCAGCCAAATTCGCTCGTCACTGTGATTGGATCTGCAATTGGTTTTATATATCCTTTTGATGCAGGAATTTCCAAATCTTTAAATTTGTCATACCATTCTTGTGCCCATGTCGTCCGTTCTGGATGTGGATCACGTGGACGTTCAAAGTTAGCCACGAATGCTTGTGCTGCTGTGTTGATATCGGTCAGATTCATGAATTGTGTCCATGTATAAGGATAAACGCTAGTTGCAATCCATTGACCATTTGGCGCATGCCACATCAACAATTTAAACTGCGCCGCGATCGTGTCTGGATCATCACTGATGCCAGCCTTTGTCATTAAATTGATCATGTAAACACGTCCGCTAGTTGCGCCAGAAGAATCGGTCCATTGCCATACACCATAACCGAACCCTGGTGCGCCATTGCCCTCATCGGCGGTTGGATTAGCATCTGATTCTCCTTGTGCATTTCCAAGTAAGGCTGCAGCAGCTTGTTTAGTAAAGCCAGCACCTATTGCCATTGCCCAAATCTGCCAATATCGTTTATCCCGATCAGTAGTTACTTCTGGTGGATATTGTCCATTCCAACCATTGTCGTTTCCTCCGCCACTGTTTCCACCACCGTTAGTATCAATTTTCACACCATTTACATAAAGCTCCTTGACATCTAGCCGACCATCCACGGTTATATTTCCTTTTGAAAATTTACCATCACCGTAAAAATTATATTTGCGTTTATCAGCAGTAACATCTGCAGGAATTTGAAAAACGGGATTCCCTAAATCTCCACCGTTCCCAGCATTAATGGAAAAAATATAGTTTGGTTCCTTCCATACAGCAAAGCCGTTAATCCCTTTAGAACCATAAGTAGATACAATTGAACCTAGGCGTTCTCCATGTACATCATCTAAGCCAGTAGAGTTGACTTTTTTTTCAAAGGAAAGTTCTCCTCCTTCTGCCACTAATTGGAAATCTTTATCATCCAATGTCTTTAAAGTTACCCCTTGTACGAGAATACCCGAAAGAATTCCTGCTTGAATAAAATTAGCATTGAAGGTTCCATCCAACGTCCATGCTGTCGTACTATCGCCATTATGAACATCTTGAATTGTTTTCCATTCACCTTTTTTACATTGTTTGAAAGATATTCCTGAGTTATTTTGAACCATAAAGAAACGCGACTCAGGAATATTAGGTCCATCCATATAAACAGTTTCATAGATTTCTCTACTATCACTAACACCAGCTTCAATTCCATTTACCCAATAAATAGAACCGCCATTATCTCCTGCTCCTCGCATAATGTCATCTTGATATTTTCCAATCTCTGTCGATTCGTAAAATGTCATTTTGCTAGATTCTAAACTATTAATATTATTGACAATAGAAGCCGTTTGTTTTCTAACGTCTTGTGTTAAATTATCCCCTAGTTCGATATTCGTTTGACCGGTAAGCCGATTGAATGTAGTTTTATAAATACGAGTTTTATAGTGATAACCTTTATCGTATCTGTGAATAGTCACTGTATTTCCTATCACATCTCCTCCAGTGACTTCAGCTTTGAATTGTACTAACGGTCTGGCAGAATCGATTAAGGTTGAATAAGTATTTCTAAGTAATTCTGTTGGATCATCTATATCATCAAACACTACTACGGTTTCTCGTTTTCTCATTGAGCCATCTTTTTGTGGTATTCCATACTTTTGAGTAGCTTCCGGATCTTCAAGCCAATTTTGGCCTTTAGGCTTATCTAAAGGATCCCCATTCGACTTTTTCCATTCAACATCAGTGAATTCAATTCTTCTACCGTATCCGTCACCGACCTCTTCACCTCGCCCACGACCTATCATTGAAGTTGAGATTGAGCTTCGATCTATCTCTCTTACAACTGTTAATGCTTTGCTACCATATACAAAACGTGTATTTGATTCTTCACCAATTTGTTCATATACTTCGATCCATTTATCCTTTATTCCATCAGAGTTCAAAGAACACCTAAAGACAAATTCCATACCTAAGATTTGCAATTCTTTCAACGCTTCTTTTACAGAGACATAGTAAAAAGTTGCAGTTACTGTTGGTAACATTGCTTCTACGTGACCAACGCGTCAATTTCCTTCAGTAAATTCAATCAATCGATCAAGAACATTTTTTAAGGGCTGCCCACTCGGCCTAATATCTTTGATGATGTAAGCATCTAATTCATTTGTCGCAAATCCTAACCCTGTAAACTCTAATGTTTCAGATGGGTCGCTAACTTTAGTAATTCGATATAATGAAAAAGACGACTCGTTTTCACGAATCGCCATATATCTTGCATCCTCTATTTCTTTATCATATTTTGTCGTAACGTAAAGAGTATCTTTCATTAGATCGCTCTTATCAGAACTAATTTCTTTTTCTTGGGAGACTTCAATCAAACTTCTTGTATTTTTCCTTTTAATAAGTTTTTGCAAGTGATCAAAGAAATAAACTGTCTCACTCAAATTGTCGCCCCCCTATAGAATATTGTAAGGTTTCCATTATTGCTAGTTATCTTCTGACCTTGTTTGAGATAAAAGTTCTCAAAATCACTTTCTAAATCAATAATAGAAGTACAATCTTCTCCGTTTACAGTTAGTTGCTCATCGGAGAAATCAAAAACCAACACGTCTCCTGTTTTTATTGCTGCATCAGTAATCGTGATATTTTGTTCTCCGTTTGTAATTTTGATTGAATTATTCATAGATAAAGTAACTTCAATTTTTCTTGGTGTTATAGGAAACTGTATCGGATTTCCAATATAACCATCACTAACACATTCTTTCGTATACTTTAGTGGGTCCGCACAGAATACATTAAAACTTGAAATAATAGAGTTGGAGTCTCCTGGAACAGTATCAGTGGATGTATAGCGACCGTAGTAATAAAAATCTAATTCATCATGAAACCTAATTTCCACGTCTTCATTCCGGTATAAATAATTCAACAGCTCTTTGAATTTAAACTGTAGTTTTTCTGGATCTCTGTCTTCCAACTTGTATGTTATTTTTAGTGTTCTTGAAGGTATTTTCTGATTTGTAATGATTGAACCAATTTGTATCTCTTGCTGTTCAACTTCTACAGAAAGCATTTCTCTACCTTCCACCGTAAGTGTTTGATACCCCTCAATCAAATCTTCTAAATACATTCCATCGTACATCATGGCAGACGTCGGAAGGAATCGTTTAGAACTATTGAGATTAATGGTTGTATCTTTGAATGAGTACATTTTATTTTCTCGTTGATCCAAAATATTCCCTCCTAAAATTCCAGATTAATATCTGCACCTTCGCCCATAGCTTGTGAAATATCGTCTACAAACAATCTAAATGATTGTCTTCCAAGAATGAATTTAAATACAGCTGGTTTAGTAGAGCCGCCCATATTTACTTTATGTTCAACTTGTGCACCAATGTTTTTATTTGCATTTTTCAGATTTGCAGCTATATCTACATCAGAATTTGTATTGAAAAGTTCCGCGATAAATTCTGCCATACTTCCAACAGTATTCTGTACATCATTGAATCCTACTGTCAGTCCTTTATTCAGACCGTTCATAATAGCCTGACCAGCTGGAATCAATAGCTTTCTATCATATTGGATAGGTCCTTTATGTTCACGAATCCAATCACCAATACCTCCAACAAAATCTTGCACAGATTTCCATGCATTTTGTAACCCTTCTAGAAAACTATTCATGATGGCTTTTCCGGCTGCTAGTAAATCGATATTTTTCAAGTTATCAAACCAGCCAGTTACTCTATCAACCGTATCACTAACAGCATTTACTAAATTATCCCACGCTTCTTGAGCGCCATTTACTAAATTGTTGAAAGTATCTATAGTGCCTTGTTTTAGGTTTTTCCAACCTTGAATAACGTTATCTTTGGTTCCAGTAATTAAATCACCAATCCAAGATTTGAATGAAGTCCAAATGTCTTTAGCACCTTGAACTGTATTGTTAAATAAATCTATCGTTCCTTGCTTTAAGCTGTTCCAACTTTTTATAAGAGTTTGCACGATATTATTAACCGTTTGGAAAAACCATTGTTTTAGATTATTCCAAAGTTCAATTGCACCATATTTTGTATCAATCCAAGTTTGAATTATGGAAAATTTTAGATTTATCCACATTTGAATTGCACTGTATTTAATATCAATCCATAAATTAGTAAAAAATAGTTTCAAATCAATCCAAATCATAGTCGCTTGGTAAACTACTTCATTCCAAATATTAGAAATACTTTGTATGAATCCAGTCCATAAACTAACGGCACTGTTTACTATTGCACCGATATATTCCGTAAATATATTTTTTACAGATGTCCAAATATTTACCACTGATTGGACAAGCGTGTTCCAGATTAGATCTAAATCCTCTTTCATTTGTTCGAAGTCACCAGTAATTAAATCTATAATAAACAGTAGAGGCGCAGCTATTAAAGACTTAATGATTTCCCAAGCATTTACTATTATGTTTTTAACCTCAGCAAATATACTTGTTATTGCTTTCACTATATTAGAGAACACATCTGAAAAACTACTTACAAATGGACTAATATATTTTAGTATAAAATCAAAGCCAGATTTGATTTTACTTGTAATTGTTTTCCATGCAGTAGATATAGTATTTTTTAACCCTTCCCATTTTTCACCAGCACTTGAAACTAAATCATCAATAACTGAGATAACACCTTCTTTTAAACTATTCCACATCTCTGAAGCAGAGTTTGCAATATTTGACCATAAATTTGAAAAGAACTCTTTTGTTTCAGTCCATTTATTCTTGATCCAATCTGCCGCTTTTCCAGGAGCTTCTTGAATTGTAGTCCAAACATTGTCTGCGCCTTCTTTAATGGATTTCCATAAATTGTTAAACCATTCTCCTGTAGATTTCCATTTGTTCTGAATCCATGCTACTGCCGAGCTTACAGCAGACTTGATTCCCTCCCATAAACCAATCCAAAAGTTTCTAAAATCTTCACTCGTATTCCAAAGATAGATAAAACCTGCAACAAGTAGTGCTACCGCAGCTATAACCAATCCGACTGGACTGGTAAGAAAACCTATGGCGGAACCTAATTTCTTAAACAGAGAGATACCGTCACCTAATACACCTAACCCCACTTTCATGGTTTGGAACGCTTTAACCAGCATTCCTAATGCATACAATACTGGACCAATTGCAATAGCGATTGCTCCTATGGCAACCACTAATTTTTGAGTGGATTCTGGAGCACTCACAAATTTCTCTACTAATCCAGAAATAGCATCTGCTACTTTTCTGATGGATGGGGCTAAAATCTTTTGAATTACTATTGCAGCAGATTCCAATGCTCCCATCATTTGTTCAATAGATGAATTAGCATTATCCTGCATCGTTCTTGCCATTTCGTCAGCTGCACCATCTGAGTTTTGGAGACTCTTGGTTAACGAATCAAGTTTTTCTGGACCAGCATCAATTAAAGCTAACATTCCACTTAAGGCGTTCGTGCCAAAAATAGTTGCCAGTGCAGAGTTCCGCTGATCATCTCCCAGACCTTTTGTTTTCTCACGTAACTCTGTAATAATTTCACTCAAACTCTTCATTGATCCATCATGATTATTAATAGCAATGCCCAATTCTTGGAACTTGTTGTACATTGCTTCTGTTGGATTCATTAAACGAGTTAACGCACCACGCAAAGTAGTTCCGGCCTGTTCACCTTTGATACCTGCATTTGACATAATACCAATAGCTGCTGCTGTTGATTCAAAGCTCCAACCGGCCGTGTGTGCTGCTGTACCTGCATATTTCAAGGCATAACCCATATCATTACATTCAGCGTTTGTATCTGCAGCCGCTCTTGCAAATACATCTGCCACATGTCCTGCATCACTAGCGTCTATTCCGAATTGTCTTAGTGCACTAGCGGCATTCTCTGAAGCCATAGAGACATCGCCGCCAGATACGGCAGCTAAATCCAACAGACCTGGCATGGCTTGCATGATTTCTTGTGCGTTAAATCCAGCTGAAGCAAGATTCTCCATGCCGGCAGCCGATTCTTTTGCGCTAAAAGCAGTTTTTGCTCCTAGATCAATCGCTTGCTGTTTCATCTGTTCGAATGTGTCGCCAGTTGCTCCTGATATAGCTTTTACACGACTCATTTGTGCTTCAAAGTCACCACCAACTTTAGCAGCTGCTACGCCTACTCCTATAAGAGGTGTGGTAATATACTTTGTCATTGCAGCACCAGTACCTCGCATCACTTTACCAACAGCGGTTGTCATACTATTTGAATTCTTTTCAAAAGTTTTAACAGCATCTTGTGCATCTTTAAAAGTCTTTACAAATCCACTATCTGTGGCTTTTAATAAAGCTTCAACAGAAAATTGTTCCATGATTTTCCTCCTTTCCTCAAGAGTTAGCTTTAGTTAGTAAGCTTTGGAATTTTTTATCTTGTTTTGAAAGTTCGGAAACTCCCATGATTGAATCTTCGATTTTTTGATAATTGAAGAATTCTTCAAAGGATCGATATACAGGAACTGTCTTTTTGCCTACTTTTTTCTCCGCTTGGACTTGCTGATTTGCCCACGCTAATTCGTGAATCAACTTTTCTTTGTCAAGCCAAGATAACTGGGCTGCAGTCATACGAATGTTGTATTCATATAAAGTCATTCTTTCAATATCTGAGATATTGGTCATTCCCAAATATCGAAAAGAATTGATAAGAATTTGTTCGTATGCAAGTGCAGAATCTATTCCGCTTGTTGTTTTTCCGCTTCTTTCAATTTCTGATTCAGGTTTTGGACCGCTAACTTTCCCGCATTCGACTCCGCCAATTCTTTTAGGACTTCATCAAACAATTTTTCGATGTCTTTAACTTCATCGATGTAATCATCCATTTCATCCAACGTGATGGTTTGATTTTCTGTTCTATTTGCTATTTCTAAAACTCGTGACAACGTGTTGACATTATAAGAACGTAATTCCGGTAAGACTTTTGCTGATAGCCCCATTCCGAATTCCATATTTCCATCGATGAAAGGCATCACTTTGTCTAATTCACGTACAAATTTAGTGCCAAATTTAAACGAATATTCTTTACCTTTAATTTTTAATTTCAATGTTTTTCATCCTCCTAAAATAAAAAAGAGAGCATCTAAGCCCTCTTATGCTCCTGTCGAAGTTGCTTTCACGGTATCTTTGAATGTATATTGAACGACAGCAGCTTGATCTTCTGTCAAGGTTGCATAACCATCTTGACCAACACCATTTACTGCAAATGATAAACTTAATTCAACGTTATCCTCTGCAGCAGCCGATGGAGTAAATTCAGACACATATGCTTGGTAATAAGTAGCTTTGTACTTATTTGCATTATCATCTGTTCCCTGTTCTGCTTTGTTGATTTCCCAAATTTCAATGATATCGCCGTTTAATAAGGCTTGTTTCATTTCATCTACATGAGAATCTCCTTTAGCAACTATTGAAGTAGCCGAAAAATCATATTCAACTGGGCTTAAACTTTGAACGTTTCCGTCTTTTGTCACTGTAGAGTCTGAATCTCTCGATAAACCATTTTCGTGTTCTGTTTGAAATGCCATTTTCCAAGCAGCTTCCTGAGTTTCTTTTTTCAATAAGCGATAAAGCAAAATGACATCAATACCTTTTAATGCTTCCATGTTCTTCCTCCTATCTAATTCTAAATTCAAGTGTGACAACCGCTCGTTTTAGGGGCGTATTGGTTGTTGTGTCGTCCATCACTTGAATTCCACTTGCTTGATAATTTAAAGCCCAATAATAGCCTTCTGTGGCTTCTATCAATCTAGCTTCATTAAAAAGAGCAGATGCCATATCTGACACCTGCTTTCGTTTCTTCTGTAATCCCCAGACGGATAAAACTACAATCACAGTACCTTTAATATCAGTTTTATTCGCTTCGTGAATCGTTTGAGTGTTCTCAAATTCCACAAAAGGATAACCAACATTATCTAAAGGCTTGTAATCATATGTTTTGTATCCTAGTTTTTCTTGAGATATTTTAAAAAGTTCATCAAAAATTGATTGATCTCTTGTCTTAATCATCATTTCACCAAGGCTTTCATTTCAGCCATAAATTTGACTTTTTGGTAATTAAACGCTGGTCTAACATAAGGCTGTGCCGACATAAATCGAGTGCCATATTCTACATAAGGTGCATAATCTGCTGTCGGTCCTGCAATCCCAGTTAAGCCAGCTTCTGACAAGGTCATGTTGATTGATCTTCGTAAATAACCTGTATCCACTGGCGCACCTTTTTGCATTCGTTCAGTCATTTCAGCAGTATTGCTTTTCACGACTTTTTGAACGTCATTAAGCGTTGCTACTTTTTTCAGGTGTCGCATCAGCTGATCGATTCCTTTATATTCAAGTTGTGCCTTCATCAAGAACCACCTCTTGCACAATTAAACTATTTCTATATGCTGGATTTCTAGCTGTTGTTTGTTGCCAAGTCTTTCCTTCAATCTCGATATAGTCAAATGCAGGGATAGAAAAAAGAGGTTGCGTCCTAATGACCTTCGCCCCTTCTTCCACACTACCAAAAATAGTCACACTTCTATCAGTGCCAATATCTGTCACGTTTGCCTCTGTTCTTGTTCTTTCTGGTTTGCCTTCAACCCACTCACCGAGATCTGGATCATATTTAGAGTCAGATGAATGTTTAACAAATATAATTTCATCTGTAAATCTCATATAAAATTAAACCTCCCTCGCTTTGGCTTGTACAACTCTTCCTGATCTTTACGCTTAAATTCGTCAATCTCATTTTGATACTCTGAAAAATCCGAATCAGGAAAAGCCATAGATAAACCTTCTTGAGAATATGACTGCATACCTTCTTGACCAATTCTATTGAATCTTTTCAACGATACTTCATATACAACTGTTTCAAATTCTTTAGGAACTTCTTGCGTATTTAACAAGGTTTTCATACGCTCATTCGTTCTTCGCTCAATAACTTCAAGCTTTTCATCTAGTGTTCCTTTAAGAAGTTTTTTAATATCCTCTGCAATCGTCATATTTTTACTTCCTAACTAGCAGGTTGACCTGTCACATTGATTGAAGTAGTGAATTCTCCAGAAGTAAATGTGAATGTTGCTGATCCTTCTGCTGCAATCGTTCCATCAAAACCACCATTTTCATTTTTGGTCACTGTTGCGATAGCTCCATCACTTGAAGTTGCTGTAGTAGCTGCAACAACAGTAGCTGCTTCGCTAGCATCTGCAGGCACAGCTGAAATAGTAAATGTTTTAGTATCGCCTACTTTACCGGTCCATGTCTTTTGATTTGGCACAATACCGGTAGCAGGCGTTACGCTTTTGGGGAAATCTTCCCAAATGCTTCATCTTTTACAATCATAAATCCAACATCCATTGTTGCACGCAAAGCAATCAGTTCTTGCTCAAACAAGTTAACTGGGGTTCCATCTTCATTATTTAAAGTAGACAATTGGGCTTCTTCAGAAATCTTAAATGAAATATTATATGGGATCCCATAAAACATGTAGTTGAAGTCTCCAGCGTAAAGAGTCCCTTTATCTAAAGACTTAAGGTCTACTACTGGTAATCCGTCAATTGTATTAGCAGAGCGATCATAAATAAACTCAACATTTGACCCGACTGTTTGAGCTGCAGAACGTAATTCTGTACGATTTTTTCGGTTTGAAATAAACGCATTAGGTTCGAATTCATTTTCTGCTAACTTGTCTTCTAAGGCTAGGATATTATCATAAGTCAATCCACCTTCAACCACATTCCCCGTACTAATAACTGATTCGTCTAATGACTGAGGAAATGGATTTTCTTTATTTAATAAGGCAGCTGCATCAAATTTTTTATAAAAAGCTTCAGCAATTTTCGGTTGCATCTCCTCGAAGAAATCTGATAATTTATAGTTTAAGCATTCACGAGAAACTGGAAGAATGACACCGAGTTTTTTTGCAGTCATCGTAGCTTGCATCCATTTAGGTTTAGATGTTTTAATTTTTTCACCTTCACCCACCCAGTATGCGCCTGGTCCTTCTGCAAAGTATTCAAATTTCTTTTCTTTGTCAGTCATTTCTTCATATTTTGCTAACTGCATGATCTTAGAGTTTTCCATAATTTCACTCAAAATGAGCGTATTATATTTATCAGGAATTTTCCCTTCTTTTGTTTCATAAACCATGACATTGTCTGGATCCCATGTTTGAGCAAACATTTGCAAGTTCATTGGTAAAAGTTGTTTCTTTTTCATTAAGTTTTCCTCCTATTTTATAATTCGATTTTTAGCAGCTAGTTTAGCTACGGTTTCTTTAGTATTTTTAGATGCTGTAAATTGTCCACCTTCATTTGGTGGTGCTTGTCTTGCGTTTTCTTTCTTAATCAAAGAAGCAAAGTTAGTGATGACTGCTATAGCTTGTTTTGTGGCATCTGCATCATCAGAAACAATCAGCCCAAGTAAATCATCATCGTGTGGTAAATTTGCATCTGTCAGCATTTTAGAAGCTTCTTTCGTCATTTCAGATAATGCCTTCCCACGCTTTAATTCAGCGATTTCAGCTTCTTTTTGTTTCAACTCATGCTGTAGTTTTTCTTCCGCATTCATTTTTGCCAGCTTTTTAGCTTCTTCTTTTTTTGCTTCTAGTTCTTTTTCCCACGCTGCTTTTGCTTTGTTCGTCTCAGCAGCAATCATTTTCGCTACTTCATCACGAGAAAATGTTTTGCCAGCATTGTTTTCTTCTTTTGCTTTGAGCGGTGTCTTTTGCAAGCCAGCTGGTAGGTTGCCTTGTTGTCCCTCATCACCAGATCCACCATCTCCTGGTTCAGAAAAAAATTGTAAGTTCATTGGCATAAATAAACTTTTTTTCATGATTAATCCTCCACGGTTACGCCGCTACCCGATAAATTTGACCAGTTACGCCGGTCAGCCGGAACAGCTCAATATTTAATGCCCCGAGCAGTAGAGGGCAAAATAAAAAGCCATTTACAAAATTGTAAAGGCTTTTTATATACAAATTAGTTGCACTATTTTCTTAGCTTCATTCGACGGGCATCTTCATTCATTCGTTTGAGCTTTTCATTGTCTTGCAGTGTGTCATGAACTAATTTGAGAGTGGTTTTTTGATCAATAACAAAATCCCAATTATCTTTAGAATTCTTCAAAAAAATCACGTTTTCTATTGGTTGTCTTCCCTCTGGCAAAAAACCTGCTTTTTCCAACACTTCTAAAATTTCTCGTATGCTTTCTTTCATTTTGAACGCTCCTTTTAATGATTAAAGAGATTATTTCTCTTCATATAATTAATATAGCACTCCTTGCCTTTTTATTTACATATTTGTCTAATCTATAAAACTAATCTAAATTACTGGCGCTGTACTGCACCTACAGAACGGGTGCATATTAGGAGCATTACTTCCTGGTTGCATGTCGGCAACATCGAAAATCTGATTATTTAGTGGCTGACATGACTTACAAGCTGTTGGTTCGGCAATATAAACATATTTAGTAATACCCGCATCCAGATAACTTTGCTCTTGAATACCTGTCTGTACCCTGGTCGTTTCAGTCACTATCAAACGCTGGGTATTGAATTTTGTATTTTCACGACCTTCAGCTGTTAAGTATTTTGATAGTTCTGATGCAAGTTGCTTTGGATTCTTGCCCATCGTTATACTTCTAATTAATAATCTATCTACTTCAGCTTTCAATTCAGTTTGATACATCCACAAGCGATCACTAAAGGTCACACCATCACTTAAAAACGAACTTCTTATTATCTGTTCTATAAGCTTTACATACCCATTTGATGGAATTGTCATTTCCAAAATACCTGCTTGACGTTTTGATTCTTCTAGTCCAGCTTTTGTTAATTCATTCGAAAAGTACTTATCCAATTCATTAAACAGTGAAATCAGCTCAAGTCCTATATTTGCTTTTAAGAGCTCTAATCTGTTTACGCGCATTGTAAGGTTGTATAACTTCAATTCCTTGTTTGCTATAGGTGAGAAGTCTTTCTCTTTAACATACTTTTTAGCCTTACGAGCAAATGCTTTGACATCCATTTCACTAGCACGCTTCATCGCTTCGCTACGAGTTATTTTCTGCCCATTTGAAAAACTATCCCACTGTGCGTCTATTTCTTTTTGTATCGCATCTTGTGCGTATTGCATGCGACTTTTAATTTCTGCCATGCGCTTTTTATCATCTTTAATTTGTTGCTTTTGCCATTCTTTTTCCCGTTTGATCCAATATTCTTTGGAGTTCATTTAATCACTCCCCTGTTTCATCCTTTTTGTTGTTAATTACTTCTTCACCATCTGAATCAAAAATGCCAATCTGCTTTTGCGTTTCTTTATTTACCCGTTTCAACTCTGCCTGTACATCCGGAACAAAAGAAGCGAGACCTAAGATCGTCTCTTGACTGAGTTCAGCTCCAGCATCAACCAAAGATTTCAACTCTTCCAGAATCGCTTTAGGTAGATTAGGCGTAAATATTACACGTAAACCTTTCAAATCAAAATTATCCATTTCAGAAATACTTGATTTTAGGCTAAATAAAAGACGATAACGCCGCATAAGACCTTTTTTGAATAGCCTTTGCTTTGTTGCCGTCATTTGTTCAAATCCAAATAATTTATATTTCATTGCCTCTCCTGATTGCACTCCGGAAAAATTGTCATCAGTAAGATCAGGAACCATTGAGATTTCATGGATATCTTTGCGCACTCTGTCTTTGTAAGCTTCTACACCACTCACATCATATTGTTTATAAATATATCCTGCAGTCACACTTGTTTTATTACCGTTCACATCAGTTCCAGATTCAAGCAAAAGCATATTCGCTTCTTTCTGCTTGATGGCGTCCTCTGGGGATAGTCCTGCTGCTTCAATATCGCCACTAATAACTAGAAGAGCATCGTTTAAATCAGTCATATAGTTGGCGGTATCAGACTGCCCTGCATCGTATAGATCAATTAAAGATAGTACATCTTCATACAAGCCCATTCGAAAACGATTAGGAGAATACTCTGTAATAGGTACCTCTTTATATTCATGCGGTTCGTCTTGAGGATTCTTTAACTCAATTGCTGTTAGTGTCGTCTCATCATAAGTGATACTTTTTTCTTTTGTGTATACGATTGGTTGAATGTACTGTTTATCACCATCCTTGCTGAATCTTGTCTTTGGATACCGTACAGCCAAAATAGGCTCTCGTTTTACTGTAGTATCATATACAACAAACGTTTCAAATACATTAGCCAAATCAACGTAATCTGTATCATCTGAATCTCGATAGATAATCTCATAGGCTCTCCCATACTTATCCATATCAAGCCAGAGTTCAGCATTTAATCCATCTATGTCATTATTAATATTAAACTCTTCGATTTCTTTTTGTTGATTTGTGTCCTCGATTTGCACTTTTATAGGATTGCCTGTGTTGTACCCAACATCAAAAGTACAAAGAACTTTTCCAAAGTTATGTGCTGATCGGTGATCCGCTTTTTCCTTTTCTCTACGTCTACGGTTATCCATGATATTTGTATTTCTAGCTTTGTAATAATCATCTAATACACTAAGTCGCTTTACCTGATATTCATGGTGATGTTTTATCATTGCTGCTAAAGTATCTAAATCGTTAAGTAAATCTTCTGCTGACCTAAACCTATAGTGAAGATTGGAATCTACGCTAAACTTTACATAATTTGTGTTTACGTCATTAGAATAATGTATATCAGCTCCGTATTCAAACTCGTTTACTTTATCCATTTTTCACTCTCCTTAAAAAATGCGTTTAACACGTTTAATCTTTTCATTGACATTAACTTTTGGTTTCTTAAGAAGCTCATTAGTATATATCGCATATCGAACGGAGTCTAGCACATCATCATATTCTTTTATTGGTTCCCCTTTTTTCTTGTCCCAAATGTATTGATAAATTTCATCCCGAAATTTCATAACTCTATCTTGACAGATAAACAATTTATCTTGTTTAAATCTCTTAGCGACTTCCTCAATTCCAGATAACCGTGCTTTATGAGCATTTTTAGCATTAATCTTTTCTCTTACAAACCTAGTCACATGCTCCGGTCTCGCAGAGTCACAATAAAAAGGCACTCGTAAGCCGTAACGCTCTTGAATGCCTTTTGCTACATCTACCCAATAATCAATCTCTTCAAACTGAGTAGCATGTTCTTCAATTAAATAAGATGTTCCATCATCTGTTTCGCCTATAACCACGATTGATCCCCAGTGTTCGTATCCCCAGTCAACACCACAATAAAAATTGCTCAAAGGTGGCAATTCTTTTGACTGAATATAGTGCTTGCTGGCATCAAAATCACGATAAACGACACCTTCAGCTGAAACCCATAGTCCTTTGATGTCACGATCATAAAACATCCCACTTGGAGTTGATTCTTTAATATTATTTCTATAGCGTTCAGATAAAAAAGTATTGTCATCCAATTCAAAGTGGAACGATTGAATATTTTTGCTTGAATTGTCGATATACTCTTTTTTTAGCCAGTGTTCTGGGTTGTCAGGGTTTGTATCAGCTAGGATTCTCGCTCCTGTTCCTGAGCAACGTGAGATAATTTCAGCAAACACCTCTTGCCGAGCAAGTGATGCTTCATTGATATAAGCACCATATGCTGTCATACCACGAATTGCTCCGACACCGCCGATGTTTCCTGTATATGCTTGCACTACCTTAACTCCAAACAGCTTGAAGTTTCCATGTTTATCGAATTTAGGTTCTATGCTGTACATGTTGTATAGTTCCTGCAGGATGTTCTTTTGGATCGTTGCACTAGAAACTCCTGCCAGGATATACATTGGTTCCTTAATTCCTTCCTTATCTGCAATCTTTCGCACACGTCGTAATTCAAACAAGAACAAATCGTTGTTTATTTTTGTTTTTCCAGAACGTTTTGCTCCATGTAATAGCGTGATGAACCAATCATTCTTAATAGTTTTGTTTAACACGTCTATCTGCTTCGGATTATATATATCAACTAGTGCCATCTAATTCACCACTAATCTTTTCTAACAGTTCATCAAGTTTTTCTTCAGTAGATTTTTCTGAATCACTACGTAACAAGTCAGCTTTTAGTTTCAGCATATCAATTTCAACCTCAAGTTTATTGGCTTGGTTGTTATAAACTTTGTTTCTTGACTCCTCTGTAGCTAACGCATTAAGCTGTTTAATTGCCTTCGTTAACTGGTTGCTGATTCTAGTAAGTGCATCTTCAATAGACAAAATGTCATCTATTTTTCGATAAGTCTTTCTTGATACCTGTACATCTTGCATAACCTCACGCTTGATTTCTAGATTTTTACCATCCTTTTCGATTGGCATTTTAATCTTTCTCAATTGTTGTAGGCGATCGACCTCTTCATCGTTTAAACCTGACTCGGCTTCTTTTATCCGTTTCATCATTCGCAACTGTCTTATCTTCAACAACCGTATTTCTTCAGACAAAACAAAAGAAGGATCATTATTCAAATTAGAATAGATGTCCTTCTCTTTATCGCTTAATGTTTCGTAAAATATAGTTTCATACTCGCCTGTTTTCAAAGCGTTCTTGTTCCCTACTGGCGGCGATGCTCGGCTATTGCCTTTATTGCCTACCGCATTCTGATTGCCGATAGGTGCGCCACCTTTATTTGTAGTACTACAATGATTATTTGAAGTACTACATTCATCTTTTTGTAGTACTTCATTCCATTTATCACGTGATTTCCATGCTGAAATAGTTTTTTCCGGGACAGATAACTTTTCAGAAATTTCTCGGTTAGTTATTGTTCCATTAGACTTTTTAAACAATTTGAAAGCTTCATCACGTCTTGGATCACGTTGTCTTGCCATTCAATACACACCACCTCGCATTCTGATTAGGTTGAGTTTTGTTTTCTATTCTCCTTCCTTAGCTTTATCCCATTCTATTTTTAAATATAAAGCAACAATTTGAGAAAACTCATTAATTACATACTGATATCTTTGTAACTTTCCATCAACTTCATCTAGTTTCTTTTGATGATAAGGTATGCTAGTTTTTAAACGCTCATATTCAAATCTTTCCTCATCTTCTATATAATCTTTGCCAATCCTTTCTTCATTAATTCCTTGTTTTATAGTTTCTTCACCTTCTTGAGTAGATTCCTGGAATGAATATACTATTTCATCTAGCATTTCTTTACTTAAATCTCTAGATATTTCTTTTCTGGCTTTAACCATACTTTTATATTGATTATTTTTATATAACTCGATTAAACATTCTATATATCTCCTAATATAAGAGTTTTTTTCTTCATTATTATTTTCATTAAAAAGTATTATTTGAACACTCTCAGAAATTATGATTTTGTCCTCTTCCACATAAATTTCTGTCTCAAGTTCTTTTATCTTTATTGAGCTAAAGAATAATTTTAATAATTCAGATACTTCTTCAACTTTTAGCCATTGTTCATGAAATACTACTTCATCTTTTTGTAAAGAAAGTAAAAGCGATATAAGCTCCGATGATTTTTGTCTTACTCCGTTTATCCATTCTATTCTTGCTTTCGCTTTTAAATTTGCATCTATTTGTTTTTGTGTTATTTTTTCTTGAAACTCTTGTTCTCTAGCTAACATTTGAACCTCAAAATCTCTTTGACTTGCACGGATCATACGTTGAGTCTTTTCGTTTTCTTCATTTTGTTTTTTTGTATTGTATTGATTGTATATTGTTATACCAATAGTACCAAATAAGGAAATACCCACACCAATTAAACCTAGTACACCATCGCTCATAAAAATCAACTCCTATTATATTTTAGTTAAGTATATCAGGAGTTTAATGCAATTTGTTAATCATTATCGATATCCTTTAACATCAAATCAGCTTCAATCAATATCTTTAAATCGGAAACTTTATCCAACTTGATTTGTCCTGACTGGAGATTTTTAAGCCATTTCCCCAAAGCTGCTCGAATAATTTTCTTATATTCATCTATTGATTCTGCCTGCTTCATCGCCTTTTCAATCTCATAATCTAAATCAAATTTTTCGTTTTCCATTGTCTAAGCACCCCTACATCTGTTATGATGCTAAAAGACACAGAGGGTGTCGAAAATCCACGCGTGGGAATTCTCTGTGTCTTCGGGGGCTTAGTGTCCTCGTTGAAGTAGTCGAGTGTTAGCGCACTCGACTTCTTTTAATTTAGTTTCACTGCTTTTTTACCTGTGAATTCTTCCCAACGATCAATAATTACATCGACATATCGTGGATCTAATTCCATGAGATATGCACACCGTTTATTCTGTTCACAAGCAATCATTGTCGTTCCACTTCCTCCAAATATATCTAAAATTTTATCGCCCTTCTTAGAACTATTTTTTATTTGGTAATCAAATAGAGGGATAGGCTTCATAGTAGGATGCTCCTTATTCGCTAAAGGCTTATCGAACTCAAGAATCGTTGTTTGTTTTCGATCTCCATACCACATATGGCTACCATCATTTTTCCAACCATATAAACAAGGTTCATGCTGCCAGTGGTAGTCTTGACGACCTAATACGAGAGAATTTTTGAACCATATTAATTCTTGTTTTACTAAGAAGTTAGTATCTACTAGTGAACTAACAAAATTCACAACTTCTGATGATGCATACCATACATAAAAAGAAGCCCCCTCTCTCAGATAATCAGCTACTGAATCAAAGGCACTTTTTAAAAACTCATAAAATTCACTAGAAGTCTTATTATCGTTTTGAATTTTTAACGAATCTTCTGTTTTTCCTTCGTAATTTACATTATACGGCGGATCGGTAATGAGAAGATCTGCTTTATCTCCGTCCATCAATAATTCGATATGCTCTTTATTTGTACTATCACCACACATTAATCGATGATTACCTAGTTGATAAATATCACCTAATGTTGCTTTAGGTTTCTCTGGAAGCTCAATCTCAAATTCATCATCTATTGCTTCGTTTTCCATATCCAATCTCATATCATATTGTTCGATAACGTCTTGTATCTCATCTTCACCAAAGCCAGATAAATCAAGAATATCAGCATCTAACTCTTTTAATAACAAAGCCAGTTTGTCATCATCCCAACGACCACTAATCTTATTGAGAGCCACATTGAGCGATTTTTCTTTCTCTAAAGGTAAATCTACTATCGACACCTCTATCTCTTCGCACAGACCCGAATCTTTAGCTACAGCGACACGTTGATGACCGCCCACGAGATTTCCTGTTCGTTTGTTAAAAATAGGTGGATCAATAAAGCCAAATTCCAAAATAGACTGTTTTAGCTTCTCATATTCATCCATACCAGGTTCTAACTTAACTCTTGGATTATAATCAGCAGGTTTTAAGTCCTGTAATTTCATTAATTCAATTTGCATTTGTATCCCTCAAATTCTTGTTGATGTTTTCTTGAATATTCTGCTCATTAAAATACCCACGTCCACAGTAACGAAGGTTGTATTTGTCGATTTCTTTTGGAGTCGCTTCTCGTACCATTTCAATGATTGAATAATTCTTTTTGATTTGTACTGATTGAACTACTCTAATTGGATCATTATCATTTGGTTGGGGATACCTATTAGATAGTGATACGTACCAGTAGTTTCTCATTTATGTAACCTCCTCTAAACAAAATAAAAAAGATCACTCATTGAGCGACCTTTACTTGACCAAATCATCAACGTATTTTTTAATTTTTTTCTGATCTGACTTGTTTAACGCTTTGATTTCTTTCTTAATTTGATCTACATCATTCTTTTCTTTATGATTGCTTGTCACCCACCATGGGAAGAAAGAACGGTGAGAAATGTTCGAACCACTTTTCGCTCCTGTACTTTTACTGCTAGGTTTACTTGTTTTAGAACTATTTGACTTTGAGCTACTTCCCTTTGATGTACCAGCACTCTTGCTAGAAGTATGCGCTGATGAGTGAGAACTAACATGTGATCTCGTATGTGATGAGGCATGCGGACTTACATGTGGCGTTGCATGAACTGAAGCATGTGCAAATCCTACTAAAACAGCTGGTAACGTGATAATAGATAATAATTTCATATTTTCCTCCTAAAAAAAAGACCACTCAGCGAGTGATCTACTTAAATCTTTCATTAATTTTTTTATAAATATACTTAGCTTCTAAAATTAATCCGAATAACAAAACTAATTCACCAATTATTACCATATTCCAAGATAAATTTATGATGCCTATCATTTTTAATAATATAAAGATAAAAGCTATAAAGAGTAACATATATCCTCCTACTTTAGATAGTCACTCCTATTTTCTTTAATTCCTTTTGAACATTTTTTTCAGCCTGATCAAATAATAGTTTATTTTTGTGGCTATCTAAGTCTTTGATTTTGATTAATAGAATTTGCTTAGGATTAATAACATACCCTGTGAAATCTTTTTTTAATGAACTTATTAGATTAGCAATATAAAACATTAACATGTATCCGTACATACTATTATTTGTACCATCTTGTTTACTTGATGAAACTTTAGACGTTTTCACCTCTCCATTTTTATACACAAACTGCAACATTGAAGAAAGAATAACAACTGTATCCTTTGAACCATACATAAAAACTTTTTGTTGCATTTCTATAAATTCTTGTTGTCCCTTTGGAGTATTAATTTTCGACACTTTATTATCCATATCTACCAATAAACTAGTCCAATAACTAAATGCTTTATCAATATCAGTACCTTTAATTTGACGAAAAAAAGCCTCTTTTTGTATCTCTCTTTCATTTTTCCCTCGCGATTCCTCAACCCTTAATTCTCTATAAAGTTTTGGTAAATCTTTTAAAAAGTATCCTACAATCGTAATTGCTCCTAAAATAAAAAATAACAAAATACTAGTTAAATTCATATTGTATCCTCCTAATTATTTTATTAACTCAAAGATACAATAAATTTAACTAAGTTTAAACAAAAAATTAATGTTTAACAAATTGCCAAAGTCGCTGGCAAGGATTTGCACCTTGCATGATACCTACCCTAATTTGAGCTAAGCTCCGCCCTTTACTGGTATCCTTTGGAAGGACTAGTGCGTCTACCTGTTCCGCCACAGCGATCAAAAAACAGCTTGTGAAAACGATTACTTGTTATATAATAAATATTATCAACGATAGAGAGCGTTGAAATTAATCCTTAGGAGTGTTTTTACATGAACAAACATGAAATACAAGCATTTGAACATGCAGTTTTTACTTTCAATAGACTCGCTAAACGAGCAAACAAAGACTTTATTCCGTTTGAAATTATTTGGGATACAAGATTTGGCCCCGCAACAGCTACTAACGTTCTATACAAAACCGGCTCTGATCCAATTATAAATGAAGATTTCTTCAAAAATGAGTATTTCCGTGATGAAGAATCAAATAAGGCTGCATATATAGATGAGTTATATGCATATGTAAATCATACAGTATCCCAATATTTTAGAGACTCGATTAGCGGTGGCTATTCATCTAAATTGAATTTGGCAGAGCGCCCCCACATTTTAATGGACAAGTTAATGGAACTATCTAATTTTGATGAGGTAACTAACTTACAAATGCCTAGTTACTCTACTACTTGGGATTTTAAAACTTTAGACGTATCTATCGATTTGCCATTCGTTAATGATGAAACACTAATTATACGACCTCTATGTTTAATTAAAGAACAGACAACTACTCCATAAATAGAAAAAGAACTTTTTTTGATTTGATTTATTTTTAGCAGTTGTCTTTTTGTTAACAATTTTAGAATAAACAGCAATCGTATAGGAAAACACATGTGAGTAGTTTTTCCGATTGCTGTCTATTCAAAGAAGAAGTTTGCAACGATAAGGGAGGTTTCCTCCCTTACATTTTATTTCATCTCAGACCTATCACTAATCTTTCGACACTATCATAATATCACTGGTAAATGGATAAAAACCGCCATCATTCCGCCAAAAAACCGCCAAATTATTTATAAGCAATTTTTTCCCCATGTTTATACGCTTCTGCAAACTCTATTAGAGCTTCCGACTTCATCCGTTGTATGCTTCTTTCTGAATAACCTACTTCACGACTAATCCTGTAGTTTGAGAAACTATCTGGCACACAGAAGCTATAGTAGAGTATCTGACGACTAATTAGACTAAGTGCCATCAAAGCCTTCAAAATCGCATCTCTTTCTACTTCAGCATCTGCTAATTGGATCATGGCATCTTCTGCTTTGTTTCCATGACTAGGAACCTTAGGCATATCTGTTATAACTGGTGACTTAATATCTATCAAAGAGCGACCTGCTATGCGCTCTAAACGTCTAAAATTCTTTAAAACATTTCTGGCATTATCTCTTGTTTGTTTGAAATCTACTTCTCGTAATAAATTCATCAAGCAAAATCGCTCCTTTTATGGTATAATGAGATAAACTTTCAAACAATTTCCATTTTATGTAGCGACAGCCATTTACTGGCTGTCCTTTTTTATGTTCTTCTTTTTCTTATTCATATATTTTTTCTTAGCCGTCCCATTCTGAATCGCCTTTTGTTCCAAACGGCGTTTTTTCTTCTTGATTTTCGATTTCGTCTTTCCCATTATTTCTTGTTCCCTTCTTGGATGATTACTAACATAGAAACGAAAAGTACAATAAAGATAAAAGGATAGATCATTCTGTTTCCTCCTCATGTAATTCGAATTTACTAGATGGCCAACTCAAACGCTGTTTATCGTCATCGATCAAAACGATTCTACTAAGCATCGAAGCATCTTGAACTATATAATATTCGTTGTCCAAGAAGTATAATGACACGCCTGATCCTATTTTAGTCACTACTTTGTCGCCTTCTTTGAAACTCATCCTTCCGCCACCTCATACGTTTTCTCGAAAATATCTGGCTTACATGGATAAAATTCGCCTTCCACACCTTGAATAATATAATCATTAATATCAGCGTGCATGATACCCTCTAAAGTTGAAATGTATAGATCATATCCACTTGTTTCTGCATTAGGTACTAGTTCACCATTACACCATTCTTTCACTTCTAACAGATTTTTATTAGTTAGCTGTATAGCTTCAACAACTACTGGTTTCTTTTTATATTTCCTTGGCTCTTTCTCGACCTCGTAGCCGTCCTTCATGTGAATGAGAGTTTCGATTGGTTTGTTTTCAGCAACATCTAACCAATTCTCAAAATCTGTCTTGTGTGGCCATTCTTCATCGTCTAATTCTCTGATTGCCATAAAAATCGCTAAATCCAATGCATCTTTATTATCTTCAAACCACTCCGCCACAAACTTAGGCACAACTGGCTTCTGCGGTTCGTCTAACTTTTTCATTACCGCAATACCGGCATTTATACCGTCGTTATAACAATCAGCTCTTATGTCTTCACTTTTCATTTTATGAATTTCTAATTCTTTGATTCCTTCTTGTTTATTCATTACTCTCCCTCCAATAACTCGCTATTCTCGTATATATTCCCGATAACTTCATAGTCAGTGTGAAATACTGGATCATAATAAATACGATATTCTAAGTCCAAGTCTACTAGCTTACAAATTAAGCCAGAATGACACCCAGAGGCTTGAACAACAGCTTTTTCATGATCTAAGTGATTAAAACCATCACTTACACTGAAAAGTACTATATCCCCCTCAAAAATCTCTACACCGTTCTTATCTTTCAGTCCTGTGGATTGCATGAGGATATATTTATCTGGAGACATTTCAGCATGAGTGATCAACCTTCCTGCTTGTCCATATTTCATTTCTTGCCCAAATTTTTTACCTTTAAACGGTGTGTACCACGCTCGAAACTTCGGTATCATTCGCTGTCCTCCTACTTCTTCTCAGTCACCGTAAACGGCACAATACTTTCTGGCATGTAATTTACTTCGTATTTGTATTCATTGACCTTCGCGCCTTCTAAATCTTCAACCACATACATGTTCCAACTAGTCATATTTACAAGATGTTTTTTGTACTCATTCTTTCCTGTTTCAACTAGAATAACGAGTTTATTTTTATCTTCCGTATCCACAGATATTCGACCGATTGCTTCAAACTCCACTTTGTCCGTTCGAGTATTGATCACTGTCACCCGACGAATCACATTAAAATTATCTGCTTCTTGGCTTACATTGTAGGAAGCTTTATCGCTTTCTCTTCCGCAAGCTCCTAATGTGATGCCTATTCCTAATAAACTGATAAATACAATTAATTTTTTCATTTGTTTTCCTCCTCAATCTCACATGCTTTTTCAAACTCGTTAGTGATACGCTCAAGCGCCTTTTTGTACTCAATAATACTTTTTATCACGTGACCTTCTCTCATCACGTAGTCACGCTGTATGGCTTTTAAACACATGCTTAACGTTTGGTAGTATCCAATAAACGAAACCCCTTCTACTTTTTCACCTTTGCTATTTACGGTATATTGAATATTCCCTTTTTCATCAAGAATCACTCGTGATAAAACAATATTTCTGCAATCACTCGTTTCAGTGATTCGATAGTTTTCAATTTTCATATCTAGCATTCCACAGCCCTCATTTCTGTAAATGGAACAATCGTTTTCCCGTGGTATCCAACTGCTAAACCATCATCGTCTGGATGAGTACTATCAATCGTTACCATTGCTGAATTGTCATAAACTTCTTTTACGTATCCTTCGAATGGATACAGCCATGGTGTCTCACGCTTTGAATCGCAACAAAAGCATTCAACCTCTTGGTTAACTTCTGGAATGAATTTCTTTTTTCTGCTCATGCTTACTCACCTCTTGTTTCAACCATGCCTGATTAGACTTAGATTGTTTTTCTTTTCTCAAATTTTTCCTTTTAGGCGGATTGATTTTATTAGTTTTTTGAGAATAATCTTTTACTTCCACTACTTCGCCATTACTCACATAGGCAGCTAATTCTGCCATTTCCTTTGATTCATAACGTTTAGCTCCTTTTAAGTTAGGAACTCCATATCCTTCTGAATCGACATAACACATTGCTTTTACAACGTATGCCACACTTAAACCTCCAATAGCTAATTTCTAAATGCTCTGCGTACTGTATACGCTTCGTTAATGATTTTCTTCAACGTATCCGATGGATAGATTCGATGACTTGCTTTCTTGACATCTTGTTCATATAACCAAGCAAGCTGTGCTAGAGTATCATCATCAAGAGAAAATCTCGGTCTTTTCTTAGGTGTCCCACCTGTTTGTTTTGGCTGTCCCACCTACACGACTACTCCTTTTGGTTGATCTTCTAAATATTTCTGTAATCCTTGATAACATTCTTCGAATGACAAAAGAGAACATTTCATCTTTCGTACATGGAACTCTTCCTTTTTCTTTTTTTCCTTTACCAAAATATGTTCCAGCTTTGTTCGGTCTACGTATAGCGCATAATAAACACGCAACTTACTCCAGCTTGAACGATCTTTTTTTATTTGGTCTTCGGTCAAATCTTTTAGCTGGCTATAAACTGCTTGCAAACATTGACGTTCATCACCTTGTTTGCATTCCCCCAGTTTTTTTACCAGTTTGAGATAGTTATATTCTTTCAAAATATCACCTCACGTTTAGAAAGGGACATCATCGTATCGATGCGCTTCTCTTTCTTTTCTGAGCCTTTCTTGTTCTTCATAGTCTGCCAGCCATTTTGGGATAGGCTCTTTCCTAACAGAACTCTTTTTGAACGATTTAGGCGAATTTTCAGCCTTCCACGCTTCATCTGCTAGCTTCGCATCCTCTACCGTTTTGACACCACGTCTCTGCCAATCATTCAGCTTTTTAACCACATACCCAGCCGTATGTCCGCCATCTCTTGCTGAAATCTCAATGGCGTATAGAATGACCTCAAGGGCGACACCGTCTTCTAAAAAGCTCTGCACTCGATCGATGTTTTGAGGTGTATCCATTGGTTTAATTTTTTGTTGGTAAAGTTCAGAAATCCTCGTGCGCTCTGCATGCATATTATTTGTATTATTAAATGTATTATTAAATGTATTATTATCTCTCAATTTTTTTTGGGTAGGCTTCTCAAAATCTTTTGGGTAGGGTCTCAAATTTTCTTGGGTAGGGTATGGAATTATTTTTATATACCTATACAAGATTTCTTTAGTACCTTCTCTATAAATAATTTCTTTCGAAATATAGCCATGGTCTAATAATGATTTCAACCAATTTTGAATAGTTGTTTTAGTAACCTGATATAAATCTGCAAAATATTTATCGCTCGCCCAGCAATATCCTTTTTCATTACTTAATGCTGTAATTTCACCGTATAAAAGTTTGGCATTTGCAGTCAGATTCCGATCATAACGGACATTCGCTGGGATTACTGCAAAATAACTTTTGTTGACCTCGTTTTCCATCTTTAACTCTCACCGACTTCCATTTGAAAATATCCTTCAATGATTTCATTTTGTTTGAACTCGTCTAAAACTCGTTTTGTGGTCAACTTTAGTTTTAAAATATCCGTTTCTTCCAAACGAACAGGAATAACTCGATACTTTTTCACAAAATAATGAACTCCTTGTTGGTGTTGTAATTGGTGATGTTCACGACACAACGCCATTAAAAGTAATAAGCGATGATCTGTATGTTTTCGATTCTTACCTGCACCTACTGCCTGAAAATGTGCGATATCAGCATATTGTCCACAAATACAACATTTCCTATGTTTCAAACAGGAATAAAACCAATAATTATCTTCAAGTAAATAAATATAGTCACCAGGCAGTTCCACATTTGCTTCTAACACAAAATCAATTAAGAAATGAATCCATTCATTCGCTTCTGTTCGTGTAGCCAAGCGATGAGAAAATGTTTCTCCAGTTTTCCCCTTGTAGTAATACTTCATCAATAGCTCAATTCTCTCTGGACTATCATAGCTATACCTTGCAATGTCTCGAATAAGGGAATGAGAAAGTGCATTTTGTTTTGAGGTAATCCCTCGGTTATCATGCACTTTCACTTCGACATATAACTCTTGACCATCTGCCAATAAATCTAAGAATTCCCGATTAATCAGCTTTGTTGATTGTATCCGAAACCAATTATTTTTTACTTCAAATACTTTGGCTAAAAATCTCATTCTTCTGTTTCGACCTTATACTCTACATTCAATTTTTCAATCGTATTTTTAATAATTGATAATTGTTTGGCTGTTCCTGTAATATGCAAGGTAAAGGAAAAAGTCTGTTCCTCAGTTAAAAGCTCTTGTAAACTTTCAACATTCGTTTCTTCATTTACTGTCTGTTTAATTTCCTGTTCCGCTATTTCTAGTTCTTTCGCTTCTTTTTCTCTTAGTTCTTTAACAGCTTGATCAATTTTTGGAAATATTTGAGCTGCTGTTAATCCCTCGTCAACTAATGAAATCCATGAAAAAGGATCAAGACCATAGGCTTTCACATAACTTTCGACTAGAATTTTTTGCTGTTCGATATTCTCTTTTTGCTGTTTTACTGCAATACATTCTGCAATAATTTCTTCTTCAATTTTTTTCGTTAATTTGTTTTTTGCTGTAAAACTCGTAGAGTTCAACCAATTACTTCTTAAAGTAATTTGATTGGTATCAACTCCATGCTTTTGAGCTTGTTTCTCAAGATATGCTAAAACGATTGTCTTATATTCTTCTTTCTTCTTAGCTTCAAATTCCCTAATTTGATCATTGATATTTTTTGACATCCGTTTTATTTCATCGCTGTATCCCTTTATTTGACTTTCAAACGCAACAAGTGGTTCACTAAACTGTTTTTTTACTTCTTTTCGTTTGGAATCAATCAAATCAAAAATACGGTTTAGTTCAGCTCTTGCTTTCTTCGCATCTGCAATATCATCTTCTTTAAAAATCAAACCTTCAAAACGTTGCACAGTTGCATTAATTAAGGTTGCCAATTGATCTTCATTTACAATTTCAATAACGCTCGGTTGATAATTGACATCGAAAATGACCTCTGTTGATAATTCATTTTCCATTTACAAATCCTCCCAAGATGGCTTACTATCTTTTTTCGCCCTATTAGATAATTCTTTAGAAAACTTTTGTTCTGCTTTTTCTGCTGAAACTTTCAAATAACCAATCAACTCTGAATAAAATTCGTTTGTCACTTGTTCTAAACTTTCAAACCCGTGTTTTCCAAGAGAATTAGCCGCAATCACTTCTTTTTTAGATCCAGTGACATTTGCAATCTTTTCAACATATTTATCAAATGTTTTTAAGAATTCGTCATGTAAATCCACGATTTCTTTATTCTCCTGTGGCAATGCATCGGCATCTTTTGCATCATCAATTAGGTATAATCCATTAAGAGCATATTTCCGAGCATAGGATGAAGCTGAACCCGTTACTTGACTATCATCCATCTTCGTACGTGAATCAGCTTCTCTTGCATAAGCAGTTATTTCTAATTTTTCTTTTCCGTCAGTGAGGACGGCTGTCGCTTTGATATAGAAACGATTACCAATAACAACTGGTTCATCTGTTAAAGTTAAAAGTAATTTCATTTCTTGATTTAATGGTTTAACAGCCTTTAATATGTCTTCACAATTCCGATAATTGTAGTTCCCATACTCGCTATATTGGCTCTTAGGTGCTTTTAATTTGTTTTGAATAGAAATCACTTTCTCGTTAAATGTCATTTTAATATCTTCTGTCATAGATCCATCGGCTCCCCAATATTTTGTTCAATAAAATTTTGTAAATCGTCTTCTCGAACATATTCACCTTCAATTGAATAGACAGAATCTCCTAAATACAATGGATTTCCCTGCCAATCAGTAGCAATTGCCTTTTCTTCTTTTGGCAATTGCCTAGCACCTAATGAATCAAACTCCTTCATTTTTCAGTCACTTCCTTTAATGTAGAATTGAATAAGTAAGTCAAAACTAAAGTAATGAAGTAAATCCAACCATAACGAATGTTAATTGTGGCAAAGCACATACCCACACCAACGAGGGCATATGCTCCTTTCACATTAATTCGTGTTTTTTTCACCGAAATTCCCCCTTGAGAATGCGAGTCATCACGTCAGCGAGATCTTCTTCGTTATCAATAACAAAGGTATGATTTTGTTTATTTGGCGCACCTTCTAGTGTTGCACTTCCGACCGCTCTTAAAATTTTGGATGGCAATGGTAGATTTTCATTAAGTTCTTTCTCTTGTACTGCCAAACAAAAAGCTACATCTGTTGCATCACCGACTATCATGTTGATAACATGACCTTTTCTTTGAAGAGTACAAATAGCGGCAATTCCTTCTTTTCGGCATTCCTGTTGCAATTCTTTAACCAATGTTTTAATTTTTTCGTTCATATGATAAAATCTCCTTAGGTATAATTTGTTTGTTGCCGATTAGCGATTGCCCTCGCTGGTCGGTCTTTTTATTTCTTGCCACTTCTTCTGGCGTTCGCGCCATTGTTCCCCTAACAATCTAGGTTTCATTTCTTCGTGGTATTTCTGATTTAGTTTTCGCATCAAGTGTTGATGCTCTTGTAAGGTCATTCGCTCCCTCCTTCGTCTCTCACCGTCACCACCTCCGGAAAGAGGAGTTGCTCATGCCAACGTGTATGTGCGAACTTGATTTTTTAAGGAGAAAACTCGCAACTCCTCTTTTCGGAAGTGGTGAGTGTAGAACAAGTTTAAATATTTAAATTTCAAAAGTTTCTTTTAAAAATCGTTGTAATTCAGTTCGTTCAATTCGAATATCTTGTTCACTCCATTGTTGAATCTTTAAACCTTTTGAAATCCAACCGCTTAATTTGTCATCACCAATTCTCAATATTTCTTTTACTTGAGACTTATTCGGGTAAGGTGGTAATTCAACAGTTTTAGTCAACAAGCTGGATCGCTTTTCGATTTCTTTCAAAACAATAAAAGTAATATTACTTGCTAATTCGTTTTGAATTACTTCATCTGGAATGTTTAGTTGCATCAGTTATACCTCCTACGCTGGTTGTTTTCCTCTCTTATTCTCTATATTACGAATTAAATCGTACATTTTACCTAAAAAAATATAATCTGTAGGAATTTGATATAAATCAGATAATTTATTCAACAAAGACATAGGAATGTCAGAACTATCTTTTTCATATTTTGATAATGTCTCATGATGTATTCCAATAATATTAGCTGCTTCTTTTATTGTTAAACCAGCATTAACTCTAGCAGATCTTAAAGATATAGAAATCATTTATTACACCTCCTTATTAACTTGTCTATATTTTATACGAATTAATTCGTATTGTAAAGTGCTAATCTAATTTTTTGTTCGATTTTTTTCGTACTTTTGTTTACAAAATTCAAATTACCTATTATACTTTAAAATAAAGAGAGGTGATACACATGGCTAGAGGTAGAGGGGAACTGACACCTAAGGATATAGAAATTAGAAAAATAATTTCTACTAATATTAACAAACTATTAGAGCAATATAATAAGAAACAAACTGACATTCATAATGCTACTGGTATACCAAAAAGTACTTTAACTGGTTATATAAAAGGTACTTCAACTCCTAATCAAGGAAATATTCAAAAAATATCAGATTTTTTTGGCGTAAAAAAATCTGATATAGACCCTAGATTTTCTAGTGATCTAAAAAAACAAAATGAAAGAAAATTAGATATAAACAGCATATACTCTCAACTCACGCCACCTCGACAACAAAAAGTATATGACTTTGCTAAACATGAATTAGAAGATCAAAATAGATCAAATGTGATTCAAGGAAATTTTGGTAAAGCTGTTGATGAAGATGAAAAACAGGAAGTTTCATATGTCGGTTTATTATCAGCAGGACATGGTTGTCCTAATTATGATAAAGAGCGCCCGTTAGGTACGGTAACAATGAGAGAATCTCAAATTCCTTCTCATTATGATCTTGCTTTTATGATAAATGGAAATAGTATGCACCCCACTTTTGAAAATGGAGAAATAGTTTTTATTAAACTGACTCCACATGTTATGAATGGTCAAATTGGTGCTGTAGAAATAAATGGCGAAGCATTTTTAAAGAAAATGTATGTAGAAAATCGAAGACTACGATTAGTATCCTTAAATTGTGAATGTGATGAAAATGGAAATCGCTTGTATCCAGATTTCTATGCAGATGAATATGATGATCTTTATGTTATTGGCAGAGTGATTGTGTGATAACAACAAAACCACCTGGCCAATTCGGTTAGGTGGTTTTTATAAATAAAAAGGCCTTCGGGCTTTTCTTTTATAACGATAAGAACATACATTCGAAAGGAGAAAAACATGCAATATCAAGAATTCAAAGAATGGTTAGAAAACAATTCTAATTCAAAACATATATTTTTAACCAAATGGAAAAACTATCAAATATCAAAAAATAGTAAACGAACTGGAAAAACAAAAAAGTGGGATGATGATAAAATCATTCGTACTGGCGAAGAAGAATGGAAAAAAATCGTGGCAAATACCTATCAAAAACTTAAATCTCATTTAGGAATTCCAAAATACAACGGATATCAAGAATGGATTGATTTTATAGAAAAAAATGAGATTTTAGAATCATTTGATAACAGTATTTTAGAAATAGAATTAGAATAGGAGTTGAATTTTATGGCAATGATTAAACAATACCAGAAGAAAAATGGTGAAAAAGCGTGGTACTTCAAGACATATCTTGGTATTGATCCATTAACTGGAAAAAAGAGATATACAACTAAAAGAGGATTCAAAACACAAAAAGAGGCGAAAATCGCACTTTCTAGATTGGAATTAGAACGACAAAAAGCAGGAATGCCAATAAGTACAAATACTACTTTCAAAAAAGCAGCAGAATTATGGCTAGAAAACTATAAAAAAACCGTGAAAGAAAGTTCATATTCAAGGACTAAAATCATCTTTAACAAACACATATATCCAAAATTTGGAAATATTAAACTTTCTAAAATTAATACAGCATATTGTCAAAAAATAGTAAATGATTGGAGTGAAAAAGGAACTTCAAAACAGTACCCTCTTTTCGTTAACTATATGAACAAAGTTTTTAAATATGCTATAAATATTGGTTTAACATCTGATAACCCAACATTAAATTTAATTATTCCAAAACCACAAATTAAAACAGAAAAGAAATTAAAATTATATACAAAAGAACAGTTGGAATTATTTCTAAGTGAAGTATCTAAAGAACAGAATCCATATTTTAAAAACAGAGACTATACGCTCTTTAGACTATTAGCATTCAGCGGATGTAGAATCGGTGAAATATTAGCACTTACTTGGGACAATATTAATTTTAAAACACATGAAATGACCATTAAAAAAACTGTAGCCCGATCAGACAAATATTATATATCTGAAACTCCTAAAACAAAAAAATCAAATCGAATAATTTATTTAGATGAAAAAACTATAAAACAATTAAAATTTTGGAAGCTTGAACAAAGAAAGTACTTGTTTCAATTGGGATTTACCAAAGCTAATTATTTGTTTACCAATGACGAAAATAGTTTCACAATTAATCAGGCAGTAACAGAAAGATACAATGTATATCGTGAGCGTGCCGCCTTACCCTATATCGGTCTGCATGGTTTTAGACATACTCATGCATCAATGCTATATGAGGCTGGTGCAGATCACAAAGAAGTACAAGAAAGAATGGGGCACGCAAATATAAAAACTACTATGGACACATATACACACATTACTAATAGTAAAAAAGAAGAAACAACACAAAAACTAACAAATTATATTAACTTCTAAGAAAGTATGGTCAAAAGTATGGTCAAAAAAATTCTCTTAATTAACAAAAAAAGCTCCACCCCTTGCTACACAAGAGATAGAGCAGTTTGTTTATTAAGCTTCTTGAGCTACTGGATAAACAGACACTTGTTTTTTGTCGCGGCCTTTACGTTCGAAACGTACTACTCCGTCAACTTTAGCAAATAAAGTGTCGTCTCCACCAATACCCACGTTCACACCTGGATAAATTTTTGTACCGCGTTGACGGTAAAGAATTGATCCACCTGTAACTGTTTGTCCGTCAGCGCGTTTAGCACCTAGACGTTTTGATTCTGAGTCGCGTCCGTTAGATGTAGAACCGCCACCTTTTTTGTGGGCAAAGAATTGTAGATTCATTGATAACAACATGGTCTGCACCTCCTATTTATCATTAATTGTTTTAATTTGGATATATTCTGAATTTTCAGCTTCTATCGATTGTAATCCCAACAAGAGATTTTCTAATAGAATCTCGGCAATATTGTTTTGCTCTTGTGTCAATCCTGAAGTGACTTCGGTATATAAATAACCGCCCTCTTCTTCATTCATTTCGACAATTGGTTCAAAACCAGCTAATGAGGCAATCCCATTGACAGTACTGATCGCTAATGCAGAAACTCCTGCACAGACGATATCACTCCCATAAGGACCAGCATCAGCATGCCCTGTCAAAGTAAATGAAACGATTTGACCAGCGTCATTACGTTTAAATGTTCCTTTGATCATTATTCAGGCCTTCTTTCTCAAGCGCTAATTAAGCGTTGATCGCGTCGATAACCACTTTTGTGTATGGTTGACGGTGACCTTGTTTACGGTGTGAATGTTTTTTAGGTTTGTATTTGAAAGTAACGACTTTCTTTTGTTTGCCGTGTTTTTCAACAGTACCTTCAACAGTTGCACCAGAAATAATTGGAGCGCCTACTTTTGTAGTTTCGCCACCTACTAAGATAACTTCGTCAAAAACAACTTTTTCACCTGCTTCAACGTCAAGTTTTTCAACGTAGATTGCTTGTCCAACTTCAACTTTTACTTGTTTACCACCAGTTTTAATAATTGCGTACATGCTATAAAGCACCTCCTTATAATAGACTTAGACTCGCCATCCAGAGTGACAGTTACCTGTACTTACAAACTCGTTCTGTGCGGTTGTAGCTGTGGAGTCCACAATTACAACAGTACTAGATTACCAGAAACTAGCGCATTCGTCAACTCTAGATTCTAGAACTTTTCTTAAGTCAATCAATCGCAATTTTCACTTTTGCTAATTATAATGTTAGTGAAGACGAAGGAGGTAAACGAATGATCTATCCTGATGAATTGGTTCAAGAAGCAACGATTCGTATGCAAGGTCGTGCGGTAGAAGGTTTCGTTGCTGGTCAAGGCCCACTCCACCCAAAACTGATGCTGGTAGGTGAAGCTCCTGGCAAAACAGAAATCGATAATCATATTCCTTTTAGCGGACAAGCAGGCAAAGAACTAATGCAAACTCTTGCTCTAGCTGGTTTGACAAGAGAAGATGTTTATATTACTAGTGCAGTCAGAAGTCGACCTTATCGGACAGTCCAACGACTCAATAAACGAACTCAGCAAGCAGAAACTGTTTATCCGAATCGGACACCAACGAAAGCGGAAGTATTCGCTCATGCGCCGATCCTAGATTATGAAATCGAACATGTCGAGCCCCATTTGATTGCTACATTAGGCAATATCGGTTTGCAACGGTTATTAGGTTCTGCTTATACGATCTCTAAAAATCATGGTCAGCTTTATACTGGGCCTATTTTAAAACTGAATCAACAAAAAGATGCTTACGAGTGGAGTGATAAAAGCTACCAGATCCTCCCGCTTTTCCATCCTGCAGCTATTTTTTACAATCGAACATTAGCTGACGTGATCCGCAAAGACTGGCTTACCTTAGCAAACTATCTCGAGAAAGATCCTAGCAATCAATAGCCACAGCTTCCATAGGTAAAAAATCCCGAAACAGAAAAAAGCTGTTTCGGGATTTTTGAATTTTTATAGCTTATTTTAATTAAACACTGCAAAAAACACTTTGTTTGCCCTGCTTCTCAAAAACATTTCTCCTGCTCATGACTGATTACGTATATTGTTCATGCAGCGCTGAGAGTGCATGCGCTACTGTTTGGTGTTGCTCAAAGCCAGCTTTTTGCCATAAATGCTGTAGTTGTTTTTCTACTTCTGGTTGTAGCGAGGTGTAAATAATCGTTTGTTCTCGCATTTCAGCTTTTTCTTGAAACTCATCAAAAACAGCCCGGGCAGTTAAATCAATACTTGGAACACCACGCATAGAAAAAATGATCCCCTCTTTTTGATTTAGATCAGCTAATGTATTTTTTAATTTTTCAGCAGACATAAAAAAGAGTGGTCCGCTAATATAGACAACTGTCCAATTATCTAATTTTTTCGTTTCTGGCAAATCCATTCGTTCCCAATCGATTGTTTCAACCGAGATCGTGATTGCCGCACTTTTGATCACAAAGAAAATACAGCCACCGATAATGCCGATGACGATCGCAATACTTAAGTCAAAAATCACGGTACATCCCATAGTAATCAAAAATAATAAGATGCCAGACCAATATCTCTTAGTGAACAAGACGTTGATCGTTTCCCATTCATTCATGCGCCAAGCAGTAACAATCAACACTCCTGCCAAAGCTGGCATAGGAATGTTTGACATAATTGGTGCAAAAATAATCATAGATAAAAACAAAACCAAAGCATGAATGATACCAGCTAAACGAGTCTGTGCCCCTGATTTAATTGCCACACTTGTTCGGGCAATCGCAGCTGTCGCTGGAATGCCTCCAAAAAATGGTAAAATTAGATTTCCGATTCCTTGCGCAACAAGTTCTTGGTTGCTGTCCAATGGTTTGTTTGCCATTCGTCCCGCAGAAGCACCACAGAGCAAACTTTCCACCATGCCAAGCAAGGCAATGCTAATCGCTGGCACCATCACTTCTTTTAAAGAATCAAGATGAAAGGCTACAAACGTTAAGCGATCGCTACTGATCAACGTCTGTGGAATTTTTCCCACGGTTGCTATCGGCAAGTGAAACAAGAACATCGCAACCGTTGCAAGAATAATTGCCATCAAAGAACTTGGTATAGTTTGAGCCCATTTTTTGGGGTAGATAATCATTCCGATGATCACTAATAATCCCATAATAAAGGAGGAAAAATTTATCGAAAAGCCAAAGGTCTGATAGCTGAGAAACTTCTCAATCACATTTGCACCTTCTGAATGGACACCAAACAAGTTATCCACTTGACCCAAGGCAATGATAATAGCAATTCCCGAGGTAAATCCAGTAATCACTGGAGCTGGAATAAAAGAGGTCAATGTTCCTAATCTAAAAATGCCTGCCACTAGCAATAATAGTCCTGCTAAAAATGTCGCCAGTAACACCCCAGACATCCCTTGAGTAGCTGCAATCGACATCAAGATCGCAGCCATTGCGCCTGTTGGTCCTGAAATTTGATAAAAACCACCTGACAAGCCACCAATAATAAGTCCAGCAATAACCGCTGTAATTAATCCTGCCGCAGCATTTGCACCACTGGACACGCCAAACGCCAACGCTAAAGGTAAAGCTACTGCAGCTACAGTAATACCAGCTAATAAATCTTTTTGGAATTTTTGACGATCATATCCGTCAAATTCTTCATTTAGTAAAAAAATATACTTTTTGAACAACCTAGAGACTCCTTTTTTATAAAAATTTTATGAAACACGCAACTACTAGAATAGCATATTTTTCTAACTCATGTCAGCTTTTTCACAAAGTTATAGGCGTTTTCATGAAAATTTTTATAAAATAAGATTAACTCAAATCAAAAGAGTCAGTAATCCAATGATTGCCAGACCACCTTGTTTCAAAATAATTAGTTTGTCACTAGTGATACTACCGTAAGCTGCGACCAGTACAATATAAATCAATAACAAACTTGCCATTTCTTTTGGTGCAGACGAAATATAAATGGCATACAATAAACCAATACCTAACAATCCATTATAAACACCTTGATTTTTAAATAACGTTTGTACCGACGAATTACTTAATTCTTTTTGACTCATTTTAAATACTCTGCCAGTTGCTTTAGAAGTTGTAGCAAAGGTTTCTAAATACATGATATAAAAAAATTCAATTGCAACTAATGTAATGATAATTTGTGAAATAATCGACATATTTTCTCCCCCTATTCATTTCTGCCTATCGGCTTAGAATAAGTATAGCCGAACCGTTCAAAAATAAAAAAACAAACACACTTGTAGCGATTATATTATAAGAACCTTGGATCCCCTGATACCAAACATCATCCATCTATAGAGGATGGACTGATTTCTGCTTAAACGAAGTTAAAATACACGAATGTATGAATTTGTAGAGTAAAAATTTTAACTACTCCTTTTACTTAGAAAAACATCCAATATATTCTTTTTTAACACATACCTAGTAAGTGGAAAATCCTACCTGATTAGACTGTGTATCATAAGAATACTTGCTACGTACCCATTTGGTCCAACTACCAGAACAAAGAAAAACCGGTAGAAACTTTCGTTTCTACCGGTTTTGGTTTTTTTTACGTCACAGGAGGGATTCGAACCCCCGACCGTCCGCTTAGAAGGCGGATGCTCTATCCAGCTGAGCTACTATGACAGCTTTTTCGGAACAAAAATAATTATATAGAATCATTTTGGTTCTGTCAATATGAAATAGTTATTTTATCAATAAAAAAGATTGCTCAATAGAAAGCGTTCCTCTTTTACCTAGTGTCCGACAAAAAGCAAGCTTTTTGTCGTAACAAGGTAAATACTCTTAAGGTAGATGAATTTGCTCTTTTTCTTTAGTTATCAAGATCACACCATCACCTAGCGGCACTAATGTGGAAGTCAAGTCTGGATGGGTCATGACGACCTGTAAAAATTCATTTAATTTACGATGAATGGCACGTTTACCTCTAGGAATCTCTTCATCAGGCAATAAAATCGTTCCGCCTTGAAAAATATCATCAACCATCAATACGCCATCTTTTTTTAGCAGACGTAAACATTCTGGTAAAAACTCAATATATTTCGATTTGGCACTGTCCATAAAAATAAAATCATAAGGCCCAGTTAGTTCTGGTAAAATATCAGCCGCTTGTCCTTCTAGTAAAGTAACTTTTTCGGTTAAGCCAAGTCTTTCATAAGTTGCCTTGGCCTTTTTGATCATAACATCAAAACGATCGATCGTCGTGACGTGACCTTTTTCACTGATTAATTGAGCCATCAAACTAGAAGAAAAACCAATAGCTGCACCAATTTCTAAAACATTCTTTGGTTTTAATTGCCCTAATAAAAACTGCATGAATACGACTGTTTCATGGGGAATGATCGGTACTTCCGCTAAATGGGCTTCTTCTTCAATCAAACCAAGCTCTCCAGACAGTTTTTTCTGTTTTGTCCGCATAAAATCAACTAACTCTTCTTTTACTACCGGACGATGCATCATTTCATTACGCATAATCTGCCTCCTCTTCCAAATTATTATACGAAGAACCTGACAAATCCACAAGTTGCAAACAAATTTACACTCACTTTCCTTTTCGTTGGCTATGAGTAAAAAACCGATTGAAACTTTTCTTTTTTTCAAATTCATCTAGCATATTCCAAGCTGTAATACCGGTCAAACAAAAGGCGATGGTAAAAAATAGCCAGCGCATCCAAGTAAATGCTGACTTTGATAAAAGAATGCCAATATAGGGAATCTGAAAAATGGGCGTTCCAATGATGTATCTTCTCCCCACTACACCGGATTCGGTCTGCGTAGAACTATCTGCTTTAGTATAAAAGTCTTGATGGTCTTTTTCCACTGCGATCACTCGTCGGGTGGTTATTTGCTCTCCTGAGTTTTCATAGTACGTAATCACGTCACCAACCAACAATTCTTCTGGTTTCTTCGGACGTACATAGATCAAACTTCCTTGGCTATAGTAAGGACTCATACCACGATCTTCAATAATATGGGTTGATAGACCAGCTATTTTAGGAAGTAAAATAATGCTCAAAATGATCGCTAAAATAACAATCAGTGTAATTGAACTAATATAGGTTATTTTTTTATAAAATGGCACTAGTTTCCACTCCCTTTACTCATTTCTTATTTCCCATCATATAATAACGATTTAATTTTATCAATTTTAACTCTATTTCTTCTACAACGAATTGAAAGAATTTTAAAAAAAATCTAAAAAATAACTCTTGTTATCTAACTTTATGCAGGTTTATGATTGACTAGAAAACAAAAAACGTTTACCCTAAAAAAAATGTTACTTTTAGAAAGGACACATTATGAACTTTTTTAATAACATTGAATATTTTAAAAAAGCGAACTCATTAAAGATAAAATGGTTTTTCACTATTCTATTATCAACGTTATTTTTAATGATAACAGTATATTTCTTTTATTATATTTTTACTCCTTCTGATAGTGGAAAGGTCAAAGAAATAAAAAATTCATGGGAATTTTACTTAAAAAATGAACCTGATTTTCGTTTTGATAGTCATTATATTAGTTACCTTCCAACAGTTGAAAGAAATGAAACTTTTGTGATGGAAACTATATTAAAAGAAGAGATGGACGATTCGAACTTAGTGATTCGGGGAAACAACCAATGGATAAAAGTTTATTTAAATGATCAACTTTTATATGATCGAACAAATGAACAAGACCAACTTCATCCTGGTTTATCTTTGGCAGTTATTGATCTGCCTACACATTATGCTGGTGAACACTTAAAAATCGAAGTTACTTCACCATATGAAAACTATTCGGGTATTCCACCAAAAGTTTATGTTGGAAATACGGGACCAATCATCAGCTTTATTTTTTCCCAATCTGTTCCTCAAGTAGTTACCATGATCATTGCCATCTTTTTAGGAATTGGGATATTGGTGTACGCCATTTTTAAGCTTTACAAAAAAAGACACTAGATATTTCACTGATCATTCTCAGTTGTTTTGCGTTAGTCTTAGGGGTTGAATCAATCTCTGAAGATATATTAAGCGGCATCCTTTTTGAACCAATCGTCCATTCGATTTTATCTGATACATTTACTATTTTAACTTCAGTATTTCTGGTATTGTATTATTTATCCCGAATGAAACATTATCAAAAAATATATGGTCTCTTTTGTTTTCTGCAAGTCTCCATCCAAATAGGTGTCCTTATTTATTCATTGATGACAGTAGGAGAATTAACTGAACTAATGCCCATTGTTAATACGGTTAGTGTAATCAGTACATTAGTTACTTCCCTTGTCTGTGTTGGGGAAGCCTATCGGAATAATCGTTTTTTCATTGCTTGTACACCGTGGATTGTGCTGATTGCCATTTTCCATTGTATGCTTTATATCCAACCATCATTAGGTATTTATAATGCAAATATTAATTGGTCTACTATTCTATTTATGATAATTCTGATTATTATCATTTGTTATAATATTATCGAGTACATCATCAGCTTTGATAAGCATCAGCGAACTGTTAATTTCTTGAAAACAAAATCGGATTTACTTGAACAACATTATGATCAGCTACGTGATCACATTCAAGAAATCAGTACATTAAGAACTGAGTTTATCCAGACTATGGAAAACTTAGAACATTTGGTCAAGGAAGAAGAAACCGATGAAGTACAAAATTATGTGCAAACTATCTTAACTAATGCTCGAAATTTTGAATTTATTTTCTCTTACTCCTCTCACCAACTCACTAATCTTATTTTAGCTCGTTATCAAGAGATTGCATCAAAGCGAAATATCAAGGTGAAGTTTCAAGCCGAACTACCAGAAGTATTGACCGTCAATGATGATGACTTGACCCAAATACTGATTCATGTCTTAGAACATTCTTTTAGAGAAACACATGCCATTGAAGATCCAACACATCGAAAAATTTATTTATCGATGCAGGAAAAAGAAAATCAACTATTGATTCGTTGTGAACATAGCGCAAACTATGAAACAAATCTCTTTTCACAAGGAATTACCGAAAACTTTGCTGAACAAGAACAGTTTGATTTAAAAATAATCCAAGATGTGGCGGAACGTTATGCAGGAACGTTGACTCAGGAAAAAGATAGTCAGGTAGATCGTTTAATCATCCAATTGACTAAAACAAATCCCAAGAAAAGCATATAATGTCTTTGGCAGATTGGAAAATTGATTCATTGAATGAAGGTTTGAGCGGACAAAATAATATTCGTTCTCTTTCTCAAAAAAAGATAAAAAACAGGGAACACCAATCATTGGTGTTCCCTGTTTTTGACTAATGACTAACATTCGATCAATATAAAAGAGCAAGAAAATCTTCAGCTTCGATCGCACCAAAATACTTTTTGATATCAATCGTTTTTACTACATCACTTAAAACTGATTTATCATATCTTTGTCCAATCAGTTTTTCTTCGACGTCCTTTATCTCTCCTAACCCAAAGAAGTCACCAAATATTTTCACATCATCAATCAAACCATGTGACACATTCAGATGGACTTCGATCGAACCAATCGGATACCGCTTTTGTCTCGAAAAGTTAAAATCAGGTGATTTCCCATAATTCCAATCCCAATTACGATAATAGCGATCAGAGATTTCGTTGATTTTGATCCAGTCTTTGTCTGTTAGCTGATACGTATTAACCTCTGCCAACGTTGCTACTCCGAATATTTTTAATAGAATTTCATCACGAAATTCTTCTGTTAACATCTCTTGTCTTTCTTTAGGTAAAAATGGTTTGATATTGGTCACACGAGAACGAATCGATTTGATCCCTTTGGACTCGATTTTATCTTTTTTTACTTTTAACGCATTGACCACTTCATTGATGTCAGAATCAAACATGATAGTTCCATGGGCAAACATTCGACCATTCGTTGCATACATTGCATTACCAGAGAATTTCATACCATCAATCACTAAATCATTTCGGCCTTTTAATTCCGCTCCAGATACCCCTAATTCGTGAAGAGCTTGAATAATTGGCTTAGTAACTTTAGCAAAATCACGGAAAGAATCGCCATCATCAGGCATGATAAAACTAAAGTTTAAATTTCCAAAGTCGTGATAGACGGCTCCACCGCCACTTAAACGACGAACGACATGGATGCCCTGTTGTTCAACGTAATCTCGATTGATTTCTTCGATCGTGTTTTGATTACGCCCAATAATGATAGATGGTTCATTGATATAAAACAATAAAATCGGTTCATCAACAGGCATTTCTTGGAGTAAAAATTGTTCAATTGCTAGATTGATACGTGGATCATGCTTGTCATTCGGTACAAAAATCATTGTCTTCCTCCTAGATATCAAATACTTTATCGACTTTTGCTAGTGCTACTTCTACTGTATCACCCGCAGCTTGTTGCGCTTCGTTCTGTAATTGTGTAAGATCCCCAAATTGAGGTAAATGGGTCAATACTAGCTTTTTGACTTTTGCTGCTTTCGCAAGTTCCCCCGCTTCTTTTGACGTAAAGTGCGCTTTGTGTCGTTCATTACCAGCAAACAGATAAGTATCTGCTAGAAATAAGTCTGCATTTTCAGCAAATTCTACAAAACTTTCCAAATAGCCGGAATCACCTGTAAAAACAAAGACTTTGCCAGTCGCTTCTTCGACGATCCGCATGGCATAGCACACCACTGGATGGATGGTTTCCATAAACGTGATTAAAAAAGGACCTACTTTCAATTCTTCTGCCTCAAAATAGCCACGTCCTTCTGACACGTTTGGCATTGTTAACTCATCAAAATGAAAAGTGTCTTTAGTATGACCATAGATTGGCAAGATAGCTCCTGGTTCTTTTTCAGGATGTAGTTGCCAATAATATTGCAATACACCTAGATCAGCGATGTGATCATGATGGTAATGGCTCAAGATAACCGCATCAAGTTCTAACGGTTCAAGATGCTCTTGTAATTTTATCAAGGTGGCGCTACCAGCATCGATCAGTAGGTTAAAGCCAGCTGACTGCAATAAATAGCTAGTCGTTCCTTGATTTTTATATGGATAGGCGCCTAAGCAACCTAATACAGTTAATTTCATGATCGTTCTCCTTTCAGAATCAATGTAATAGAATCCTGTTTTTTCTGTGAAACCTCTCTCATGTTTTATGAAAAATAAGTAGCTGGGGGTTCTTTTTCAAGTCTTGCTTGCTCGTAAAAACCTGCAATGGTCACATTGACATAGGCGATAACCCACAATAAACCAAAGAACAAGGCTAGGGCTCCAACAAGGTACCACCCGATAAATGAAAGTTGTAATAGGATATAAGTACCTAAACGATCTTTTAATAAATACCACGCGTATTGCAAACACTGGATGATTGAAAGTTCTGGGTAATCAAATTTAGTCCAAGCCGCAAATTGAAACAATCCGCCCACAATACTCATCAACAAAAGAGAAACAAAGGTCATGAGCAGGGTGGTCAAAACGTAACTAATGTCCAAAGCATTCCCTGATAACACATCTGTTGAAATTGTGTTTGAATTAAATAGTAATTGTGTATAAGTATTGACACCACCAATCAAAAAACCTGGTAATAAAACAAGGGCATTAATGATCCAATTGATCACAACATTGATCAAATTAATCACTAAAATAGGTCCAAAATATTTTTTTTGAAAGACGGCAAACAATAAATTACTTTTTGCTCTGCCGCCGCGAACAACTACCAGCGCAATGTAATATAAGGCATATGAAAAAGCAAATAAAAGGAAATTCTCTAGTAAAAAGCTAACTATTTGTTGTTGCGTGCTATCTACGAAAAAAAATCCCTCAAAAAACATTTGAATCAAACCCGCAACAAACATCGAAAGAAAGACTAGCCAAGCATTGATTCCCCATTGTTGCGCAAGGCTAGCTCGAGCTTTTTTGCGATAATCTGAAAGTGATAACTTTGTTTCCATTAATCATAACTCCTAATCTTTTCAACTGTTTTGTGGTCTAATCGCTTCACTAATTCCGTCACTAATTTCACAGTATTCAAATAATCATCTTCATGGATCACTGAAGTATGTGAATGCAAATACCGCACCGGAACAGTAATCGCCACAGACGGTACCCCATCTCTTGTCAAATGCATCTGTCCTGCGTCTGTCCCACCACCAGTAATGACGGTGTATTGGAATGGTATATCCATTTCTTCCGCCACATCAATCACAAAATTCAACAGTTTTTTATGTGGAATCATTGAAGCATCAAAAATCAAGATTTGTGGACCTTTACCCAAAATCGAATCCGCTTCTTTTGGCGTCATCCCCGGTGTATCTCCAGCTGTTCCTGTATCTAAAGCAAAGGCGATATCTGGATTCACTAAGTGCGTACTTGTGCGTGCCCCTCTAAGGCCAACTTCTTCTTGCACATCGCTCCCTGCGAATAAAACATTGGGATGTCCTTCTTTTGCTAAATTCTCAAGAACTCGTAATGAAACAGCTGTACCGATGCGATTGTCCCAAGCCTTAGCTAGTAAAAATTTACCGCCATTCAACCGTTTATACTCAATATATGGGGTTACCATATCGCCAGGGCGAATACCCCATTCTTTTGCTTCTTTATCACTTGTTGCTCCAATATCAATAAACATATCCTTGATATCATACGGTTTATTTCTTACTTGTGGGGTTAAAACATGTGGCGGTTTCGAACCAATCACGCCATGGATCACTTTCCCAGCTTGTGTTTTGATTTCCACTTGTTGGGCTAACATCACTTGTCCCCACCAACCACCTAATGTTTGAAATTCCAAAAAACCTTTATCAGTGATCTTAGTTACCATAAATCCCACTTCATCCATATGACCAGAAATAAAAATCTTAGGTCCACCACCAGAACCATGTTTGGCGATAATACTACCTAAACCATCATAAAAAATATCTTCCGCAAAGTCTTTTGCATACTTTTTATAGACTTGTCTCACTTCTTCTTCATTGCCTGGTACTCCTTTGGCTGAAGTCAGATCAATCAATAACTGTTCTTCTTTTTTATCCAAAACGTCTCCCTCATTTCTCGTATTGATAGCTAGATTATACCATTTATTAGGTGTGCTTTTCAGCAGAACGATTTTTTCAGTTAGAAAAAAACCAGGATTCCTCGAAAGTTTACCGAATAACTTTCAATAATCCTGGCTTTTTTGCATAATGCATACGATAGCAATCGCTATTTTCTCTTAAATGGACTGACAGCAGTAAACGAGCGTTTCTTTTATGCACTTCGTGTTCGAAACTCCATTACTGTTGGTTTTCTTTTAAATCATTTGGTGAATGTTTTTGCCAGTCTTTACTATAAAATGATGGATCCAATTGATAGTGACTTGGTTGTTGTTGGTTTTCTAAAAACGGTCTAATCCGTTGATCTGCTGCTAGCCACCCTTTCCAACCTAAATGAATGGTGTCTTCCATGAAATAAGGTTGATCAGCCATTTTTGTAAAATCTGCGATCCGATCAAAGCCTTGATTCTGCAATTGAAATTTGATTTTCTTTGCAAATCCTTGAAGCATTTCTTGAGATAACCCAGTATAATCACTCCATTTTTGATTCACAGGTGGAATGATGAATAATGCTTCTGCCTGTTCTTGGGCTAATTGCTGTAGGACTAATTGAAAATCTGAAAATTCAGGTGAAAAACGATAATCCCAATTTTTTTGAGAATTTTTCAGCTCTTTTAAGTGGTGACGAATGCGCTCTTTATAAAAATCATTTTTTAACTCAAAAGAATTGTCGCTTGTACTTTTTCTCCCAATATTTTCCGCTAGGTTTGCCAGAACTTTTTCTTGATAATTAGCAGGCAACGGCTTCATTGCCTGATCAATTTTGTCTTGTTTACTTTTCAGACCAATATTGCTGAACATTTCATCTTCTCTTTTTAAAATATTCCAGTTCAAGCGCAATTGATTTCGTTTTTCAACAGAAGGAAGTTGACCTTTTTTGATCATTTGTAACATTTCCGTCAATTTTTCATCTTTTTTAACGATAGAAAAATGTAAAAGTCTTCTAGCTAAATAACGATCAGCAGGAGTGATTTTTTTCAATGAGAACAGCCAGTCAAGGGTTTGTAACTGTGAATAATACGTATCAAAATAATCTTTTTTTACGCCATCTTTGACAAACCATTGTGGAGAAATGATAAAAACGATTTTCTTATTTTTCAAATCATCTCCTGCAGAGCGCATCATCATATACTGACTTAATGATTGTGTCCCAGGTGCCCCTAATAAGAAGGGACGATAATCACGATGGTATTTCTCCGCCAAGACGGATGGGTGAAACGGACTGATCCGACTGAGTTCACTTGAACCAAAAAAAGGAACATATTTTTTTTCAGCTAAGGCTTCGTTTTTGATGGTATCTCCTTTTAACACATTTTCGGACATGGATGTAGAAGCTTTTTTTATGACTGTTGGGTCGGTTAGATCCACACGATACGAAGAAGTGAAAAAAACTGCTATCAATCCAAAGGCTAAAAGGATTGGACCGAAAATAGCAAATAATTTCTTTTTCATTCTCATCCCTTCAATTCTTGTACTTGTGCAATGATTTTATTCGGTGTGCCCCACTGTTCACGATCAAATTCAGAAACAGGGACTTGAACATCTAATTGTCCATCTAATTCGACTAATAATTGAACAGAAGCAAGTGAATCCAGCAATCCTTCACCAAACAAATCAAGCTCTCGATTTTCTCTTATTTCATCTGTTCCTGTAATGTCTTCTAAAATAGTTAAAATTTGTTCTTCCATAATATAATCTCTCCTTAAATAATCATAATGTAAAATAAATCATTTTTAAGTCTTAGATAATCATCTGCTTTACTTAAACAATAGTTGGTCTAAAAAGCCCGAAAATATCAATAAACTAAAACAAACTGCTTGGAAAGTCATAAAGACAGCAAAAGCGTGAGTAAACCAATTGGATGGTAGTTGTTTTTTATGTTTTTTCTTGAATCGTAGCCAAACGTCGGTTAAGCAAATCAAAGTAGCATGATACAACCCATACACGATGTAATACCAAGTTAGACCATGCCAGATTCCCATCAATAGGAATAATGCATAATAACCAATATTCGAGGTTACAATTTTACTTTTGAACCATTTTTTCTTCATCAAGAAAAACATCAAGCGCATATAAACATAATCTCGAAACCAAAATGATAACGTCATGTGCCAACGATTCCAAAATTCTTTGATATTCCAAGACAAGAATGGTTTGTTAAAGTTGATTGGTGTTTGGTACCCCATCAAGTAACTCGTTCCCACCGCAAACAAACTATAGCCTGCAAAGTCAAAAAACAGATATAAACTATACACATAGGTATATCCTACTAATGACCAAGAAAAACCACCATGTTGCAAGGCAGCTTTGGAAACGATTGGTAACAACACTTGACCCAAATAATAGCCAATAATAAATTTGTATAAAAAACCTAGAAAAATATTTTGGATACCTTTTTCTAATAATGTCAGATATTTCTCAGTTGCAGGCGGCTGACATTGATCCTTTTCAAATCTTCTATAGCGATCGATTGGTCCAGATGAAATCGTTGGAAAAAAGAGTAAAAATTGAATATAACGAAAAGGCTGATAGTTCTTGATCAATCCATCCCTAATTTCCATGATCATCTGAACAGATTTAAAGGTTAGATAGGAGATCCCTAGAAAAGCTAGAAAAGATTCTTTCCCATGGGCAAAAAACGGTGTGACTTTTGTTAAAAATAATGGGAAAATCGCTAGGATCACCGCTAAGTAAAACCAAATACCTTGATTTTCCTTTTGACGGTAAACGAAGTAAGCCCAAACTAATAATGTCTGCCAAACAACATATGCAATCAAGGCTACACCTTGTTGCCAATAGACACCACCAAAACTGATGAATAAGAAAAGCAAGGTGATGAGTGTTTGATAAATTGGCAATCTTTTCCCTCGAATCAACAATGATAGCACGATCGGTACTAAACCGTTGATTAACAGCAGAAAATAATAAGGTTCTGCGTACGGGATCATATGTGGAAAGGTCATTGAGGATTCACCTCAGCTATTAATTTTTTCCGATCGATTTTCCCGTTCACCGTTTGTGGTAAAAGATCAATGTAATTGATTTTTTGAGGGATCATGTAATCCATGACCGAATGTGCCAATTTTTCCTTAATTGATTTAGAGAGTTTAAAACTTGGTTCTGGCGAATTTTTTTCTAATACAATAAAAGCAACTAGTTGTTGAACTTTAGTTCCTTGGTATTTTGGAACAACTATCGCTTGTTTAATCCGTTCATCTAACAAAAGCCCGTGTTCGATATCTCCTAATTCGATACGATACCCATGAAGTTTTATCTGTTGATCCATTCGTCCCTCATAGAACAAAAGACCTTCCTCATTAAGAAACCCAGCATCGCCAGTATGATAACTTTGTTGATCCTGTTTCTTGAAAAAAGCAGCTTTGGTTTTTTCTGGATTATTCAGATACCCCTTGGAGACACTAGGACCCAAGATAATAATTTCGCCTGTTTGATTGACCGGTTGCACTTTTTGATCATTCACAATCTGAACCTCGGTATCTTCTTTGATATAACCAATCGGTAAACGTTCATAGCGATCTAAAATACCTTGAGTGATTTGGATACTTGAAATAGCAACCGTGGCTTCCGTTGGTCCATACGTGTTATAAATACGGGCTTCAGGGAATCGTTTTAATAATTCTTGCGCTGTTTTTTTGGTTAATTCTTCCCCACAGAACAAGAAAGTGGCTAGATCTGGTACATGTTCCGCATCAAAAGTGGGTTCCATCAAACAGATATCGATAAATGAAGGAGTTGACACCCAGACATCTAATTTCAACTTTGCTAAAGTAGAAAATAATTGTCTAAAGTCTTGAATAACCGCTTTTTCTAAGGGTTTTAACATTCCTCCTGTCACAAGTGCTGGATAAATCGAAAAAACAGATAAGTCAAACGAAAATGGTGCTTGTGATAAGAAACGTAGACCCTGTTCAAGATGAAATTCCTGGATCGTCCAACGAACAAAGCTCAATAAGTTATCATGACTGATTTGCACACCCTTGGGCTCACCTGTAGTACCAGAGGTAAAAATAATGTAATAATTTTCGTCACCTTTAACTGGATGTGTTGCTTCGTATTGACTCTCTTTTTTCGTGATCGTTGCTAATTCTTCCCGAGAAATCACTGGGATACCATCTGTTTCCATCTGCCAGTCACCGACACTAATGATCAAAGCTGGTTTTGCTACTCGAAGAATTGATTCAATTCGCTCATTCGGCGTATGTTCTTCAATCGGAAGATAGGCATGACCGGCTTTGGTGGCCCCCAGAAAAGAAACGATCATTTCAAACTCTAGATTTCCAAAAACCACGATTGGTCCCTGTTTCTGTAGATTTCTGTCTAAATAAGCTGCTAAAGCATCGGACTTTCTTTTTAGCTCCCCATAGGTATGCTCTGTGGTTTCTGTCTGATAAACGACCCGATCTGGTTCCGTTTGACCAAAAAAATCAATTGATTCAACGATTGTTTGAATATCCATCGTCTTCCTCCTAAAATTCATTATAGATAAAAGATCCGCCTTGGACATTTTTATAATGGTACAAATAAATCAACATAAAAATAATTGCACTATACAATAATGTTCGTACCACAAACGTGCCCCAGTACCTAAATTGAGGATTATTCCACCAATTTTTCAATTTATATTTCCCTCCTAATCGAATCTCAAAACAATTTTACCCATTCTTTTTAAAAAACAACATTTGTTTTCCTAACAGTAATCGCTTTTCTGCTAACAATTTTGTCACAATTTAGATTAACTACAAAAAGACGGTTATTATAATATAAGCATCACCTCAAATAAATAAAGATTTTTTTTTAAAAAGCTAAAAAGACTTAAACGATCTATGTAACCAATCGTTTAAGTCTTTCTTCATTCAAATTAAAAAAACAAAGTACTAACCTTTTGATCATTTAAATATAGCTTGATTTACTCCTCAATAATCCTGCAATATAAGACACTTGTGATGTAATAAAACAAGATATAGATCAAGACAAGTGAGCCACAAATCAGATATGCTAACCCATAATTTGCTGTATCGACATATTGAGTAAATACTTCAATGGCAAAAAAGGTATGCATACTCCCCAAAATAATTGGTGGGAAAAACATGATCGCATTTTGTCCAAAGATGACTCGCTTCACTTTTTTTCGAGAAATCCCTAATTTCGTTAATAATTGATAATTCTCTCGTTCTTCTTCTGCTTCTGCTAATTGACGAACCATCAGCATGCTTCCAGTCGTGACAATAACAATTATTCCAATAAAGATCGAAACATACGCCATTAAACCAATTCCTTGTTCAACTGTCCGTTTAAATGGGAAACGTGCAGAAAAGTTAAGACGTGAATCTTCATTATTGTATTCATCAGAAGATTGATCTGAAGCTGCTTTTTCTTGGTGCGATTCATTTTTATGAATCGTTCCAGTTATAGACTCTCCTTTGATCTCATAATCATAATAAATGATGTTCTCATAACTTGTAGGAATCTCTTTAGAAATACGTTCAATGATTTTTTCCTGATCTCCCCCTTGCACATTCCAATTGACCACTTGATAGTTTAGTCCAGATGCTTTAGCAAAATAATCATCACTGACAACGAGTGTCGGACCGAAATACCTCAACGAACCATCTCCTAAAAAATTAGGTAAGGTTGCTTGAATATCTAAAGTTTGATCAGGCAAGTAGAATGTTGAATCATACATTGAAAAATTTCTAAAGATATTTTTCATACTATCTAATACCACAGTGCTGTTATCCGATGTTAAATCAATTTTAGGAATTTTAGGATTGAATTGTCGAAAGGCATGATATTCTTTTTCTGGAATCAAATTTACCAATTGAAATACTTTTTCCTCAGAAATCCCGTCTAACTTATCATTATAGTAACTTCCAATTACTTTGTAATTGATCGTCATTTCTTTTGTGATCGTTTGCCCTTCACTTGCAAGAAGCGGTCGCAGCTTGTCGGCTGTTGCCTTATCCATTTGATAAGATACCGGTGAGACCATCTCCACATTTCGAGACATGATGACAGTCGCACTCATCATTGCGCCAATCATCGTTAAAGCTAGAGCCATGATCAGTGTGATCAACGAATTGATCCGCCAGCTTTTCAGCAGATGGATCTGCGTATTGCCGATCAGCAAGAAGTTGATCCCTCGATACTTAATTCGAGAACGACTCACCAAATCAATTAACACACGTAGGGAAAAACAAAAGAACAGATATGTCCCGATCACACAAAACAGCAGGATCAGAACAAATAATAAGAAAGGAAAGCGAAGATCTTGCGTAAAAATAAAAAGTTTAGCAGCAAATTCCCGATAGTGGACCGCAAAGAAATAACCACTAGAGATCAGCAATAAACCCAGTGTTCCTAAAAAACGATGGCGTGTCCGAACTCTTAACTTGCTACTTTCCAAATGATCGTATTCGCCAAAATTTCGAATCGTCGGATAGCGCCAGATTTTCCATAATGAATACAAAGAAACAACAGATAAAATCAAAAAAAACAACAGAAATGTTTCAAAAATCGATGGCACAGAAATGAAGAAAAGACTCGTGATTTGCAAGTTCATCATGCGAATCAAGATCATAGAAAATAATTTTGAGAAAATGATTCCTAAAATAATCCCTGCTGTACAGGCGAATAATCCAATAGCCATTGTTTCCAATACATAGATCAGTGAGATTTGGGTTTTCTTCACACCAAACAACTGATAGATCCCAATCTCTCTTTGTCTGCGGTTAAAGAAAAAACGATTTGCACTAATAACAAAAAAAAGTAATACGATTAAGATAATCCAACTACCAATACCAAAAAAAACATTTAATAAAGAATCTTGCTGTGTCCTTCGGTTCAATAATTGATCATAAGAAATCGTACTAAAAGAATAGTAGATCATCGTTGATAACGTTAGACTAAAAAAGTAAACGAGATACCCTCTTGACTGTCGCAGAAAACTTTTCGCAGCCAACTTATAAAGCATTGAGTTTTCCACCTCCCCCAATGGTCGCCTGCATATCAATCACCCGTTCAAAAAATTCGTTTCTTGAACCTCTGCGAACTACTTCAGAGAAAATCACCCCATCTTTGATAAATAAAATCCGATCACAATAACTGGCTGTATACGGATCATGTGTTACTAATAAGATAGTTGATTTTTCTACTCGGTTCATCGTTGTTAAATAATTTAGTAACTCGGTGGCTGATTTCGAGTCCAGAGACCCGGTTGGCTCATCAGCAAAAATGACTTGTGGTTGAATAACTAATGCTCTAGCAGCCGCAATCCGTTGTCTCTGACCAACTGATAATTCATCTGGATAACGTTTTAAGATTTCTTCGATCCCTAATAATTGAGCAACATGCAACACACTTTTTTCCATCTCTTCTTTCGAGATTCGTTCCACCGCTAATGGTAGTAAGATATTGTCCTTCGCATTCAATGTATCGATCAAATTAAATTCTTGAAAAATAAATCCTAATTTTTTGCGACGGAAGTCACTCAATTCATTATTTTTCATTTTAGTGATCTCATTTCCTTGGATCAACACACTTCCCATCGTTGGTAGATTGATCGTCGAAAGAATATTCATCAAAGTCGTCTTTCCAGCACCACTCGGACCCATGATGCCAACAAATTCTCCTTTTTCTACTGTAAAAGAGATATTATCAAGTACTTTTACCGGCGAAAGCTTATTTCCATAGCTTTTACTTACATGTTTTACCTCGATCATTTTATCCATGGCTTTCCTCCTTGGGTTTTGCTTACTCGCCACACTGATACACTTACCAGCATATTAGCATATTCTTTGGTTTTTTTCTCTGATCTTTACAGCATTTGAGCATTTCTTTTTAGATTTTTATCATTTCACAGACATAACTTTTTTTTAAAAAAATTTTTATTCATCTATTTTATTCACGAAAGCGGTATATTCAAAATAAAAATCCTATAAACTTACGTTTTCACTTTTTTTCACAAAGAAATATATACAACATATAGTATAGTTGTCCGTTTATACACCTGTTTGCATACTATATATAGCTAGTATTTAGTTGCTCCTTCGTGGATTTTGTTTTATGATAGACAAGAAGAATTTAGCAGGAGTTGAATAAAATGAGTGTACAAATTGAAGAAAAAGTAACAGATCCCCTTCATTCAGAAGTATCAAACATAACAATCATTAAACGAGATGGTCGACGTGTCGAATTTGATGAAACAAAAATCAATGAGGCTTTAGTCAAAGCTGAAAAGAAAATTCATGGCTCATTGTCTCCACTTACTTATGAAAAAATTCAAACGATCGTGGATTTAGTCGTTCAAGAAATCAAACGACGCTTTACCGACAACGTTAAAATATATGAGATCCAAAATATCGTTGAACACATTCTTTTAGAAAAAAACGAATATGAATTAGCAGAAGAATATATCAATTACCGCACAAAACGTGATTTTGCCAGAAGCAAAGCCACAGATATCAATTTTTCGATCAAAAAATTGATCAATAAAGACCAAACAGTTGTCAATGAGAATGCAAATAAAGATAGTAATGTCTTCAATACTCAAAGAGATTTAACCGCTGGTATCGTTGGAAAATCCATCGGTTTGAAAATGTTGCCCCCACATATCGCAAATGCGCATCAAAAAGGCGACATCCATTACCATGATTTAGATTATCATCCATACACACCAATGACAAACTGTTGTTTGATCGATTTCAAAGGAATGTTGAACAACGGATTCAAAATTGGAAATGCTGAAGTGGAATCACCAAAATCAATTCAAACTGCTACTGCTCAAATTTCACAGATCATTGCAAATGTAGCTTCCAGTCAATATGGTGGTTGTTCTGCTGACCGAACAGATGAATTACTTGCTCCTTTCGCTGAACTGAATTATCAAAAACATTTAGCGGATGCAGAAGAATGGATCGAAACACCTGAACGTCGAGTAGAGTATGCGAAATCAAAAACCAAAAAAGATATTTTTGATGCGATGCAAAGTCTAGAATATGAAATCAATACTCTTTTTACTTCAAATGGTCAAACACCATTTACTTCTCTTGGCTTTGGTTTAGGAAAAAACTGGTTTGAGCGAGAAATTCAAAAAGCAATCTTACAAAATCGGATCAATGGCTTAGGCAGCGAAAAGCGGACAGCTATCTTCCCTAAATTGATTTTCACATTAAAAGATGGCATAAACTTGAACCCGACTGATCCTAATTATGACATTAAACAATTAGCTCTGGAATGTGCAACTAAGCGGATGTATCCTGATATTTTAAACTACGACAAAATCGTTGAATTAACCGGTAGTTTCAAAGTACCTATGGGTTGTCGTTCATTTTTACAAGGTTGGAAAGATGAAAATGGCCAAGAAGTGAACGTTGGACGAATGAATCTTGGTGTGGTCACACTAAACTTACCTCGTATTGCCATCGAAGCGAAAGGCGATCAGGAAAAATTCTGGCAAATCCTCTCTGAGCGCTTAGCCATCATGAAAGATGCTTTAGTTTATCGTGTCGATCGTTGTAAAGAAGCGATCCCTGCTAACGCACCAATCTTATATATGTATGGTGCATTCGGTAAACGTCTCTCAAAAACAGATGCTGTCGATGAATTATTCAAAAATCGTCGTGCAACGGTTTCTTTAGGTTATATCGGTCTTTACGAAGTGGCTTCTGCTTTTTATGGTGGGGAATGGGAAAACAATCCCGAAGCAAAAGATTTTACCCTTGATATCGTGAAGGAATTAAAAGCCAAAGCAGATGCTTGGGGTGACGAATATGGATATCATTTCAGCGTTTACTCTACACCTAGTGAGAGCTTAACTGATCGTTTCTGCCGTTTAGATACAGAAAAATTTGGCGAAGTCGAAAACATCACTGATAAAGAATATTACACGAATAGTTTCCATTATGACGTTCGTAAAAACCCAACTCCGTTTGAAAAACTAGATTTTGAAAAAGATTATCCGAAGTATTGTTCTGGTGGTTTTATCCATTACTGTGAGTACCCAATGCTTCAACAAAACCCGAAAGCATTAGAAGCCGTTTGGGATTATGCTTACGATAAAGTTGGCTATTTAGGAACGAATACACCAATTGATCATTGCTACAAATGTGGCTTTGAAGGTGACTTCAAACCAACCGAACGTGGCTTTGAATGTCCCGAATGCGGCAATCATGATCCAAAAACTTGTGACGTCGTTAAAAGAACCTGTGGCTATTTAGGTAACCCACAAGCACGCCCAATGGTTCACGGTCGTCACAAGGAGATCTCTTCACGTGTCAAACATATGAAGTAATCTTTCTCTACTATTTCGTTCTAATTTACTCTAAGAATAAAGATAGAGCGATCGTTATTCCTTAGAAAACAATCCCCTTTCACAGCGTGACTACGATAAATCGAACGGTGTGTGAACCGTGACCGTTCGATTTATTTGCATTTTTTTGAGGCTAGTCCATTATCTTTTCTGAGACTGCTTGCTGTGAAACTGGTTTGAGTTTTAAGTAAATTTTTCATACTTTGATGTTAGAAAGAAGTTTTTTTATGCGAAATCCTAAACCTAAAGAATGGCTGGCACAAGATTACAGCCAAAATTACATTGCTGATTACAAACCATTTAACTTTGTGGATGGCGAAGGCGTAAGAAATAGTCTTTATGTGAGTGGCTGCTTATTTGCTTGTGAAGGATGTTTCAATAAAGCAGCGCAAAACTTCCGCTATGGTAAACCTTTCACACCAGAGCTGGAAGAACAAATCATTACCGATCTCCGCCATGATTACGTTCAAGGACTGACCCTTTTAGGCGGGGAACCTTTTCTAAACACGGACGTCTGTCTCCAAGTCGTTGAGCGTATCCGACAAGAATTTGGTCAGACCAAAGATATCTGGTCGTGGACCGGTTATACTTTTGACGAACTACTTCAAGACTCCGAAGACAAGTTAGCTCTTTTAGAAAAAATCGATATCTTAGTTGATGGACGTTTTGAACTAAGTAAAAAGGATTTAAAACTACAGTTTCGCGGTAGTAGTAATCAACGCATCATCGATGTCAAAAAATCGCTAGCCGAAAATAGAGTAGTGATTTGGGAAAAATGCAGCGATGCTACAGAATCGTATGAACAAATCAAAAAACAGGAGTTCATTTAGGTCCTCCCACTCCTTATTGAATAAAAAACAGTAGAAACGTATGTTGATTTCCAACACGTTTTCTACTGTTTTTTCATTCCCACAAAGGTAACACAATATTCTCATAAGTCATGGGATCTAAATTCGTTAACGTGATCCCCAAGAGACGTATGCCTTGTTCAATCCCTAAAATTTCTTCCCAAATCAAACTTGCTTGATAAAAGAGCGCTTCTTTCTTATAGATATACTCAGGTAAAGTGACTCTTTTCGTGACTGTCGTATAATCCGTATATCTCACTTTTAACACTACGGTTTTTCCATGTTTCTGGACTCTTTTCAACGACTCTTCGACTTTCTCAGCTAATTGTTGTAATTGTGCTAATACCGCTTCTTCCGTTTGTAGTGGCTGACCATAAGTATGCTCTTTTCCTACAGATTTTCTTTCTCTTGTCACATTGACTGGTGCATCATGGACACCTCTTACTTTTCGATAAAGCGAATAGCCCATCTTTCCAAATTGTTGGATCAACATCATCTCTGTACAATTATAAAGATCTTCTCCAGTGAAAATACCAAGTTCATGCATCTTAGGGACGGTTTTTTTTCCTACCCCATGAAATTTATCAATAGGTAATGCCTTTAGGAACGTCAATGCGTCTTGAGGTGCAACGATAGTAATGCCTTTAGGTTTTTGAAAATCTGAGGCTAATTTCGCTAAAAACTTATTATAGCTCACACCTGCCGAGCAGGTCAGTTTTACCTCTTCCCAAATGTCTCTTTGGATTAAACGAGCAATTTTGATTGCTGATTTACAATTGCGTTTATTGTTCGTCACATCAAGATAGGCTTCATCAATACTGACAGGCTCAACGATATCCGTATATCGGTAAAAAATCTCACGAACAATTTGTGAGATCTCACTATATTTTTGATGATCGCCTGGTTTAAAAATGGCTTGCGGACATAATTCATATGCTTTTTGCGCACTCATCGCTGAATGGATGCCATACTTTCTTGCTTCATAATTCGCTGTAGTAACCACTCCTCGACCACCAGTGTCACTCGGATGTCTGGCAATAACTAAGGGTTTCCCTCTAAATTCTGGATGATCCCGTTCTTCGACAGAGGCAAAAAAAGCATCCATATCGATATGAATGATTTTTCTAGATGTATCATTATGTAAAGGAAACTGTAATTCCATCTCACTCACCCCTATCATGATTATATAGGAACTTTTGTTCGGTGACAAGAAGATGGTTACCCACCAAACGGACCACAAAAAAGAGTCGAAATTTCACAAAAACTGAGACATCAATTTCGGAAATCACGACTTCTAAAATGATCATTCATCACTTGAGACTGTTTAGTAAACCAACCAGGTCATCTGAATCATTCGTTACTCAGTTTCTTCAGTCGCTTGCAAGGATGCATCAGAATGAAGAAAATAAATCAACGTTTGTAATTCATTCGTTAAGTCAACATTTTGAATCAACACGTCTGCTGGCGCATTTAATCGAGCAGAAGTAAAATTCAAGATACCTTTAATGCCCGCTTCAGTCAACCGATTAACTACTTCTTGTGCTCGCTCAGCTGGTATCGTCAATATTGCTACTTCGATTTGTTGGATCTTGATTTGCTCAAACATATCTTCCATAGGGTAAACGGGAATCCCATCCACGATCCGTCCAACGATTGCTTCGTTGACATCAAATGCACAACTTACACGGATACTGTTACTTTGATGGAATTTATATTTTAAAAGGGCACTTCCCAAATTACCGACACCGATCAACGCCACATTAGTCAATTGATCATCATTCAATGTTTTTGCGAAAAAATGCATGAGGTCTTCAACATCGTAGCCATAGCCTCGTTTTCCTAATTCTCCAAAATATGAAAAATCACGGCGAATCGTTGCACTGTCAACTTGAACAGCCTCACTTAATTCAGTTGATGATACTTTTTTCTTACCAGCATTATTTAAGATTCGTAAATAACGGTAATACAAAGGTAGACGTTTGGCTGTTGCCTTTGGAATAACATGATCTTTCACTTAATTACCTCCACTTTTACTTTAAGTTTACTTTGATTTATCCATCATATCAGTATATATAGGAAAAAATCAATTTGATTGCTTGGATATTGTGAAATTTTATTCTTTATTCATTTTTTTATCATTTCTTTGAACCTCGCAGTATCAAGGAATTTATGGTAGACTACTAGTTGAAAAAGAGATTTATTCTTAGAGAATTCACAAAGTAGAAAAGAGGATTCCATGATATTATTACAAGCCAATCAAATTGCTCGTCACTTCGGTGCAGAGATCTTATTTGAGAATATCCATTTAGAAATCAGCACAGGGGCTCGGATCGCATTAGTCGGCCGTAACGGAGCAGGAAAATCAACACTTTTGAAGATCCTTGCTGGAATCGAACGCCCCGATGAAGGAACAATTGCTAAAAATAAAGCTGCTACTTTAGGCTATCTGGCACAAGATACTGGGTTAGATTCAGCAGAAACAGTCTGGAATGAAATGCTTAAATCATTCGAAACAATCCGTCAAATGGAAAATCGAATGCGCGAACTTGAAATCTTGATTAGTGAAGGAACACCTGATACACCTTCCTATGAGTCACTTTTGAAAGAATACGATAAATTACAACACGATTTTTCAGATAGAAACGGTTATGGCTACGAAAATGAAATACGCTCTGTTTTGCATGGCTTTAAATTTGATCCGTCTTTTTATGATCAAAAAATCAATGAATTGTCTGGCGGACAACGCACTCGCTTAGCGTTAGCAAGAATGTTGCTCCAACATCCAGATATCTTGATCTTAGACGAACCAACCAACCATTTAGATATTGAGACTCTCTCTTGGTTAGAAGGCTACCTGCAAAGTTATACTGGTGCCTTACTGATCGTCTCCCATGACCGATATTTCTTAGATAAAGTCGCAACAGAAGTTTACGAATTAAATCGAAAAAAAATGCGCCACTATAAAGGGAATTATTCGAAGTATCTTGACATGAAAGCTGAACAATTAGCAACTGAATGGAAAGCCTATGAAAAACAACAAACTGAGATCCATAAATTGGAAGATTTTGTCGCACGCAACTTGGTACGCGCTTCTACGACGAAAAGAGCCCAAAGTCGCAGAAAAGTCCTTGAGAAAATGGATCGGATTGACCGTCCTCAAGGAGACGAAAAACAAGCTCACTTTCTTTTCAATGTAGCAAAACCATCAGGAAATGTCGTATTACAAATCGAAGATGCTGCGATTGGTTATCATAATGAAGTTTTGTCTGAACCGATCAATCTTGATATTCGGCGTCAAGAAGCCATTGCACTGGTCGGCCCCAATGGTATTGGTAAATCCACGCTTTTAAAATCGATCATCCATCAGTTGCCTTTTATCCGTGGAAAAGAACATTTAGGAACCAATGTGACGATCGGCTATTACGATCAAGGTCAAGCAGACTTACACACCAACAAAACTATTTTAGCTGAATTATGGGATGAACATCCAACGACTCCCGAAAAAGAAATTCGTAGCGTTTTGGGTGCCTTTCTATTTTCTGGTGAAGATGTAGAAAAGACCATCCCCTTGCTAAGCGGTGGTGAAAAAGCCCGAGTCGCCCTTGCAAAACTCGCAATGAATCAAGAAAACTTTTTGATTTTAGACGAACCAACCAACCACCTGGACATTGATAATAAAGAAGTATTAGAAAATGCCTTGATTGATTATGATGGTACTTTGTTGTTTGTCTCTCATGACCGTTATTTCATCAATCGGATTGCCACAAAAGTCATCGAATTATCGGAAAACGGTAGTAAAGTTTATTTAGGTGACTATGATTATTATTTGGAAAAGAAACAAGAAGAAGCGGAGATAGCAGAGCTGTTAGCTGAAAAAACACCAGAAGAAGAGCATATTTCTACGAACAAGAAAACCTATTTCCAAAGTAAAGAGCAACAAAAGCTGATACGTAGTTTACAACGTAAAATCACTCAAATTGAAGAAGAATTAGCTATTTTAGATGAACAGATCGAGTCACTAGAACAGCAAATGGTGTCCCCAGAGAACTTGGATGACCATCTCAAATTAAATGAATTGAATCAAACACTCGAAGCAACTCGCCAATCTCAAGAAACGAAACTTTCTGAATGGGAAGATTTGAGTATTGAGCTTGAAGAATATGAAAATGAATAAAAACAGATAAATAAATATTCATTTCTGCACTAGAAACGCTCTCAAAACAGTACCCTCTGTTTCGAGGGCGTTTCACTTATCACAACGCACACTATCAAAGCAATCTCAAAGTGCTTGTTTATTCTCTACCTAAATTTTCTTGAACTTTTGTCTCACTAGATTGTGCCTTTGTTTCGATTAAACTGGGTTCCTTTATTTTATCAGTTATACTTTCCATCGTTTGGCATCCATTCGTTTGAGTTTTTTGGTTTGTCCGACTCTCCATCTGATCCCTCCCCTTATTCAATGAGAAATCAGTGATCTTCTTTGTTACTTGAAAATCAATTACCACTTTGTTTCTTTGACAGCCTTTAGGATTTATTCGCCCAAACATTTCTTGATAAGCTTGTTGATTTAGCCGATAATTAGTAATTTCCCCTCCCAAACACCGCGATAAAATTTCACTTTTTATCTTTATATTCTTCGCTAGTTCTTCTTTGATTTCCTTTAAATTTTCTTTCTCGAACATTGTATCCAACTTATATTCCTGTAATTTTGCTTCATTTATTTGTAGCCAGATATTTAAATAATCTGTTAAATAAATCTTTTCTTGACTATGGACTTGTATTTCTTTATGAAAGGCTTCAGTATGAGATTCATAACTGGTTTCACCACTATTTACTTCTTCTGCTTTTTTTTCTAGTGCATACAAGCGGATTAATGCTGTAGTCGCCGGACAAAAGTCTTTCGGTTCATGAATCTTTTTATTTAGCTTAAGTAGCATTTCATTTACTTCTTTATCTTGATTATTTGAAAAATTTTTTCTAAGCCATTGAGACAATCCCATTCTAAACACTCCTATCTATCGCTCTTTTACAAGAATTATATCTGTTATTCTTTTTATTAATAGGTCACTTTATTCCTTTCAACCTAAAAAAAACGACTATTACTAAAAGAGAGACTGAGCAAAAATTTTCTCAGTCTCCTCTATTCATTTCCTACTCATTCATACTAGTTGCACCAAAATTCTGTTTGTTTAAGATACTTGATTGAATTCTTGATTTTTCAGTTCATACACTACATCGCAGCCTTTAGCGACATCCTGTTCGTGGGTGACTAAAATAATACATTTCTTTTGCTCATGTGCAATCTCTTGGAAAAGTTTAACGATCTCGCTGGAAGTTGCTTCATCCAAGTTTCCAGTCGGTTCATCCGCAACGATTAGATCGTGTTCACAGCATAGGGCTCTAGTGATTGCTACTCGTTGCTGCTGACCACCAGATAGCATCGTAACTTTTTTATCTGCTAAATCCTTAGTGATTCCGACTTTTTCCAAGTTCGCTAAGGCGTAGGCTTTTTTATCTGTCTGTTGGCTTTGAGCAATCTCCATCGCTGTTACCACATTGTCTACTGCCGATAAATACGGCAGTAGATTATAGGCTTGGAACACAATTGATACATCTTTACGACGATATTCCCGCAATCCAATTTTTTTCAACGATTTGTCGTCATAGAGAATTTCTCCGCTTTTTGGTGTATCTAATCCTGCGATCAGGGATAAAAAAGTCGTTTTCCCTGAACCGCTCGTACCTAAAATTGCATACATTTTGCCTTTTTCAAAAGTTAAATTAACATTTTCGAATAATCGTCGGTTGTCTTCATACCAGTAGCCTAAATCTTTTGTTGATAGTGTCATTAAAAATTCCTCCTTTAATTAGGAAATCAATATTTTCTTCGGATTCAGTCGTAGAATTCCTGCTGATGAAAGGACAATTGAGAATAAACTAATCCCCAGCCCAATTCCTGCAAGACTTAAAATCTCGGTTGGCTGCATTGAAATATTTAGTTCTTGAATTTCTTTTGATTGTGTAAATGGATTGCTTCCCATTTGACCACCACTAGGACCACCGTTTCCGCCACCAGGTGCTTGTCCTTGGTTACCTTGATTTGGACCGCCGTTTCCTGCCGTATTCGCTTCTTGTCCATCTGCATTTTGCGAAGTTGTTTGCTGACTCAACAACTGGTTGCCGACTGCATTGCCAACAACATTTCCGCTAGCTGCAGCGATCCCTAAAGCGAAGATCATGCAGACAAAAATCTCAACGAAAAATTGTGAAATAACTTTGACCCGTGATTCACCTAATGAAAGTAATACACTGATCTCATATTTACGTTCACGAATCGACAGCATAATAATCAATGTCAAAATAATGACTCCGGCTACGGCTACTAAAATCACGATATTCTTCGCAAAGCTTGATACATTATTCAATGGTTGAAGCATTTGCTGATACATTTGATCATTGGTTTCTAAGCTGAATGTATCCGTATCGATCAATTTATTCGCTGCTTCTACAAAGCTGTCCATGTCTTTGGGATCATCTAAGTTATAAACTGCCGAATCGATCGTTTTTCCTTCCGATCCAGTTAAGGTGTTAACCAGTGTATAAGAAGAAAAAATCGTGTTCGCTGGATTCATAAAGTTGAAGCGAGCACTCATACTGTTGCCAGAATCACTTGTTTTGTAAATACCTTTAATAGTAACTTCAACATCTTTATCATCGGTATCTTTAATCTTAAATTTGTCCCCGACACTTAGATCGTTCGCTTCCGCTAAACTTTGCTCGATCAGTACATTATTCGTCCCTTCATCATCCGAAGTGATTGCCTTGCCTTCAACTAGGCTAGCTGTTCCTGATGAAAAATCACTGTAAGAATTACTTTCGGAAACACCTTTAATTTGGAAATCCCCTTGACTCATCCCACCAGGTGCTTTCTGTCCACCAAATCCAACAGCTTGTTCATCCGAAGATTCCTCTTCACTGTCACTATCACTCGAGATCGGTGTAATCCCTGTGCCTTTATCCGCTGAAGTACTTGCTTCAAATGAATACGATTTAACATTCGCTAATTCTGCGATTTTTTTGCATCACTCAAGTTGACGGGTGTCTGTTCAAAGCTACCTGGATCTGGACGACTGCTTTCATCATCTGAATCTGAATTTGATTGCTGTTTGAACATTGCCTCTCGGTTCGTTGATAAGGTGACGGTCGCCCCGACACTTTTTTTCGCATTCGTGGTCGCCAGTTCAGCGCCGCTGCGGATCGTTAACCCCGCTAATACAAAAATTAATATGGCGGAAAAGACGGTGATCATAATGATGCTGCGTCCTTTTTTTGCCCAAAGGCTTTGAATCGCCCGTTTGATATAATTCATTTTGGTTCCTCCTTCATTTGTCTGTTTATAGAATAGGCAAGTTGGCTTAACCGAAGCTTAAACGAGATAAAAAAGTTTTTAAGGTTGTTTTAGGAAAGCGTGGTAAACTGAGTAAGTAATAGATGAAAAAGGAGAAAATCAATGATAAACCTTTTAATAGTAGAAGATGAAGCGACACTTTCAGATAATATAAAAGAAATCTTGTCGGATTTAGGTGAGATCACACAGATCTATGATGGGGAAGAAGGCTTATTTGAAGCAGAAACTGGTGTTTATGATCTAATATTGCTGGACCTGATGCTGCCAGGGAAAAACGGCTACGAAATCTTAGCAGAATTACGGAAAAAAATATCCAAACCCCTGTGCTGATTCTAACTGCCAAAGATGGCCTAGAAGACAAAATCACTGGATTTCAAAAAGGTGCAGACGATTATTTGACGAAACCTTTTTATCGCGAAGAACTGATTATGCGGGTCAAAGCGTTATTGAAGCGTTCGTTAGGATTGTTTTCTGAGAATCAAATCGTCTATAAAAATATTACCTGCAACCTTGCGACGAAAGAAGTAACCATCGACGATGAGATCTTATCAATTCAAGGAAAAGAATTTGATCTCTTGGTTTATTTCATCCAAAATAAGGGCGTGATTTTAACAAAGGAGCAAATCTTCGATCGGATTTGGGGATTTGATTCCGATACGACCATTACAGTTGTAGAAGTATATATGAGTCACTTAAGAAAACATTTGAAGCCGTCAGGTGCAGATCAGTTCTTTAAAACACTGAGAAATGTCGGCTACATCTTACAAAAGGATTAATGCTATGAATACCGAAATATCAAGAAAACAACGATTAAAATTTTTCTTCTTAAATGTAGCCGCTTTCGCAGGTATCTTCCTATTATTAGGATTTATAACTCTACAGCTGCTGCAAAGCTCGGCCTACCGCCAGACAGACCTGTCACTAACTCAAATGGCGGAGAATGAACATCTTATTCAGATGGAAATCAACCGGTACCAACAAAGCAATCCCTTTCTGGCACAAATGCCGGGCGATCAGCTGAGAGAGAATGGACCAGAAGGCAATAATCAGTTCAATACTCAGATCATTTTATGGTCAAAAGAAGGAGCGATTCTCAACAAAGACACGATTGGTGGACGGTTCACTGAACTGGAAAATTTAACCTTAGATAAGAAAAATCTCGATTCTGTTCAAGCATTAAGTTTAAAAAATGCAGGCTATTCTAGCCAAAAACTTTCCTTTCATTCGTATACAATCAAAGCAGATAAAGGAGGAGACATCGCCTATATTCAATTTTTAGCCAATACCAATCAAATCGCAGACTCCATGAAAACCTTCAAGACAACACTGATTATCTGTATGGTCGTTTTTTGGCTGATTTCGATTGGAATAAGCTTTTACATTTCAAAAATGAATATGCAACCCATCATGCTCTCATGGCGCAAACAACAGGAATTTGTTGAAAATGCCTCTCACGAATTACGCACGCCACTAGCAATCATTCAAAACAGCCTGCAGCAATTGTTCACCCGACCCAATCACACCATCTTGGAAGAGTCTGAACCAATTGCCCAAGCCCTGAATGAAACACGGCGAATGAAAAGCCTGACTGAAGACCTGCTAACCTTGGCACGCAGTGATTCCAATCAGTTGCTTCTGCAGAAAGAATCAGTTAATCCCAAAGACTTTATTCGTCAATTAGCCCAGCCCTTCCAGGAAATCGCAGAAATAAACGATCAATATTTTGTCTTGGAAAACTTTGCCGATCAACCAGTGATAGTCGACGAAAAACGTATCCACCAAGTTCTAGTTATTCTGCTGGACAATGCGCTAAAATACACAGAAGCTAAAGAAAAAATTGTCCTGCAATCTGAAATCTCCAACGATAATTGGCTGATTGAAGTCAAAAACAACGGGCCATCTATCAGCGATGAAGACAAAAGACGAATTTTTGAACGCTTCTACCGCGAAGACCGCTCTCGTTCTAAAGAAACTGGTGGCTATGGTCTTGGTCTCGCAATTTCCAAACAAATCATCACTCAGCATAAAGGCAAACTGTCCGTAAGGGACTGGGAACCTAGAGGAGTCGTTTTTCAAATACAATTGCCAATGAAATAGATGACAAAACGACTAAATTGTGATCAGATGATAGATTTTTATACCTGTATGTAATTCCTTCTCTTTTGTTTCTATACTTTGTGTGACTGAGCCAAAACTTGTCTCAGTCTCTTCTAGTATCTCTAAAAACGAATAAACGGTGAAAAAAAGACACCTTGAAATCCTTTAGAATTAGTTTAACGAACCAATTCATAGGAGGATTCAAGATGTCTGATACTCAGTTTATCAAACATATCCTAAACATTCTAAACCTGATTATCTATTTCGCGGAAAATTGTTTAACCAAATAAAAAGAACAGAAAAAAGTATTTCTTCTTTCTCTTAGATTCTTCGCATTCTTTCAGTAAGATAAAAGGATTCAGCTTTTTAACACTTAGGCAATTTGCAATGTATCAACTTTAAATTGTTCGTCTACGTATTTGGCATAGGTTTTGTGTTTTTCAACAAGCTCAGCGTGTTTTCCTGAACCGGTTACTTTTCCTTTTTCGATAAAGTAGATTTTATCAGCATCCACGATCGTTGATAGACGATGTGCGATCACTAATGTTGTCCGACCTTTCATCAGATTTGCCAAGGCTTGTTGGACTTTTGCTTCTGATTCAGAATCAAGACTTGCTGTTGCTTCATCCAACATCAAGACCTTTGGATCTCTTAAGAACGCTCGAGCGATTGCCAGTCGTTGCCGTTGGCCTCCAGAAATTTTCGTACCACGCTCGCCCACTTCTGTATCTAGACCATTGGGCATCTCTTCCACAAATTGACGTGCATAGGCTAATTCTAACACTTCCCAAAGCTGCTCATCTGTGTAAGTATCCGCTAATCCATAAGTTAAATTATAACGGATCGTTCCTGCCATAATAGCAGAATCTTGGGAAACATAGCCAATTTGACTACGATAATTGGACAACTTGATCTTTTGGATCTCCGTTGTGCCAAATTTGATCGTACCTGCTGTTGGCTCATAAAAACGTTCTAATAAACTGAATGTAGTCGATTTCCCTCCACCAGAAGGACCCGCAAAAGCAATGATCTCGTTAGGTTTAGCTTCAAAAGACACATTCGTTAAAATCGGTTCCTCAGGTGCATCACTATAAGCAAAGTCCACGTTAGAAACACACAATGTTTTGTTCGATAAATCCACTTCTTCACCAGATTCAAAGTCTTCAGGTACTTCATTCAATAATTCTTGTACACGGCGTGTCGAACCAGCAGCTTTTGCCATTTCAGAAAACAACGTGGCAATCGTTGGCATCGCGCCGATCAGATTGAAGAGATACATGAGAAAACTCATCAATACCCCGATCGTCATCGCACCAATCGCAATACGATGCATTCCATAAGCTAGCAAACCAAAGACCATACTCATAAAAACCATCATCATGATTGGTTGCATTGCAGCATCAAAGACTGCTTCTTTTTTACCAACGCGAAACAAACGATCGACTTCATTTGCTGCCCGTTCTTGTGCTTGTTGTTCGGCATTCGACGTTTTTACTAAACGAATTTCAGACAACGTTTCTGTTGCGATTCCATTGAAATGACTCATAGCATCTTGACGGATATGACTGATCTTTGAACCAAAGGTCATCACAGGAATCATCAATAGGATAACGACGGGAACAGCAATAACCATGGCTAGCGACATATGCCAGTCCATTCGGATCATCATATAAACAGTCCCGATTACGGTAATGATGCTCGCAATCGTTTGTGGAAACGTCACAGCCAACAGTTGTTTTACCTGGGTCGTATCATTCGTTACTCGGCTGGACATCTCACCCGCCTTCACCGAATCAAAATAGGTGACTTTCAGTATCGTTAATTTATTCCATAAACGTTTTCGCATATTTTGAATGACGTTTTCGCCAAAAATTCCTAGAACCGTCCCACCAATCGCTGAAATTACAGCTGAAAAAACGAACATCCCCACGACTCTTCCTAATAAAGCATAATCGATCCCCTCTTGAAAATGATTAACTAAATTAGCCGCCAATTTAGGAACATAAACTTGTACAGCTGATGAACCTGCTAATAAGATCATGCCGATCGCCAGTAAAGGATAGCGCGGTTTTGTTTGTTTGATTAAACCAAGAAATTCTTTCAAAGAAAATCTTGTGTTCGTTTGTTTCATCGAGATACTAACGGGTCTTCCGCCTCCACCTTGTGCCATTATTTTCTACGTCCTTTCTTCCATCCTTCAAAGCCACCGTAATGTCTATCAAATCGTCCATCGAAGGCATCTCGATCAAAGCCACCTCGACCAAAACCACCGAATCCACTGCGATCCATCATCTGTTCACGTGCTCTGCCAAAATGCGCACTCATCTTATTGAATCGTTCCCAGCGTTGATCATCGCCGAAAACTTCAGCTAATTTTTCTTGAAATTCAGGACGATTGATATTTTCATTCATTCGTTCAAGGTAGGTATTCAATTGTGCTAACTCTTCTTCTGCAAAACCTTTAAATAAGACATCTTTTAACGTTGTACTGATTGAACCACGCTCTTGCAGACTTTCTCGACCTTTATCAGTAATCTTGACCAAAGTCACTCGGGAATCCGTTGCTGATTTTTCCCGCATGACCGTCCCAGCCTCTTCTAATTTTTTGATGATTTGTGTCACACTAGACGGTTTAATATCTAGCACTTCAGCTAATCGTCCTGCCGTCACATCGTCCTCAGCCACTAAAATTTTTAATGTTTCAAAAGCATTGTCTGTCTTTTCTTCCACTTGATAGGCAAAAATCAAAAACGGTTGATGCGCAATCTCTAACAGATTTTCTAAGATTTCATGATTATTCATAAGATGACCTCCAAAATACTTACTTAGTTTATATCGATATCAACAAAATAAATGATAAACCATTTATTTTGTTTGTCAATAACTAAACTAATTAAATAGTTAAAAAAATAGTTAGCCAAAAAAATCTAAAATTGACTAACACTTGATAAGTGAGTTGGTTTGTTTTTTTCAATACGCATTATCCCTTCTATTTTTTTATTTTCAAACAAAAAAATAGACTCAGTTCTTTTTGGATTTTCAAGAAAATAACTAAGTCTATATGCTATAATCCTTTATGACAGTAAAGTTTAATGACGGTGGCTTTCCATTCTGAAAGCGAGGTGGTGCTTATGCACATAATCCCACACTTTAGAGAAAGGAGATGCCTTTTTGTCCGCATATGAGACAATTCAAACCATTCTTAGGTTTGGTATGTTTACCATTTCTTTGATTGGCTTGGTTGTATCTATGCTTAAACATGACAAAAAGAAATAGCCGTCACTTTAGCGAGAAGACTGGCTATTTCTTTTTGAAATATTTAGTTTAATTGCCACCGTCTTTAGCGGTGCTGTCAAAAGGGAACTGTTGACGCAGTTCCTTTTTGCACGATTATTATAGCATGACTCTATTCTTCTGTTCAATGTTAATTTCTAGCATCTTGATTAAAGATTAAAATTGACTTCTATCAATTCATATAAACACCAAAAATTCTGATATCAAGGCATTTTTGAGTAAATAGCTTACTAGCAAACCCTAACTGATCACAGTAGTACGATAGTCAAAGAGGATATTTTTAACTAAATTGATTTATCGTATAGTGTGATAGAGGGAACTAGTTCTACTTACTTATGCAATAAAACATATCTAAAGAGTTTTATTTGAAAAAAATATATTGACATTTTATACTTGAATTATCAAATAAAAAGGACGTGAAGATAAATGTCAAATTTAGAACATAAAGAAGAAAAAACTTTAGACAAAATTATTGCTACGGTTAATAAACTGGATAAAGAATTAGACGAACTTGATACGTTATCTGAAAATCCAGAAAAAAAACATAACCTAAAAAAATGGTTAGTTGAACGAAAAGCGATTCATGAAATTAAAAAAATTCTTCATGAAGCTGGTAAATATGAGAAATATGATGAAAAAGAACTTGATAAAGAATTTAAAGAAATTAATGATTTATTACAATAATTGATTTATACGACTCATTTTGAGTCGTTTTTTATTTATAATAAAGCATTCCTTTCAAGAAGATAAAACAAATGAGAGTCATTGTTTAAGTTTAGTTTGTATATAAAGTCTATAGCTATTTTTAAATTCAATATCTGCTATTTTCATTACTTTTTTCATTGCTTCATCTGAAGAGTCAAACTGGTACCTATTCTTTTCGAATCCATCTTCAACTATCGTGTATTGATCTTGGTTATAACAGATAAATACATAGCGATCTTTTTTGAATGTAAGAATTTTTAAAGCGAAACAGTTCTTTGACTTAAATGTTTTTTTCAAATATTGTTTTAATTGCTTTTTATAAATCATGTTCATTTTACGGCACTTCTACTTTCTTCATCGACTAGCCATTGATTTTTGTTGAATCGATTAACCAACTTATTTACTTCCTTATCAAATAAAAATTTTTTCAACGTTCGACTAATATAAAAAACTTGCACCTTTTTGCCATCTATTCTAAAAGCAATTCGAAAATCTTCCTTTCCTAAATGGATTTTCATTTCATAAATAGAGTATTTTGCAGATGAATGGACAGGTTTGATGCGATAAAAATTATGTGTCAAATACTCATTCACTTTATATACGATTATTTCTTGGTATTTTTTTGATTGATTCTCAGAAAATACATCGGAAAATTCCTTGCTGAACTCTACAGAGTACATAACTATACCTTCTTTGTTAGATGATTTATGTAAAGGATAGAATACAAATACAATAGAATGTCTCATACATCACAATATAATTATAGTTGATAAAACAACCTATTTCTATTCATATTCATTATATCAACTATAAAAAATAGCCACCAAAAGGCGACTGAAAAATAGGCTTTTATTTGTAAGTTACCTTACAGGCTTTAGACTAATCCAACCAATGCCTATCAAAAACATATCATACTTGTTGCATCACTATTTCGTCTATTTTCTCTGGTAGAAAATCGCTGGTAGAAAAGATAAAATAACACAAAAAAAGCGCCTAAAAAGACGCTTTTGGTAGAAAATTGGAAAACTGAGTATCAGAAAGTACGTGAAATAGGCTATTTTAAGATTGATTTTCTCCCAATTTCACTAAGTTTTACCAGCTTTTCCGATACATCTTGAACTCTAAGAACAAGTCGTTATAGATTCCTAAAAACTTAGGTCCAAGGTCTTCATAAACTTCTAGATGAGAGATGGTTTCATCAGAGGGATAGAATTGTTCATCTTGGGAAATTTCTTTTGGTAAAAGAGCTTTCGCTTTTTTGTTAGGTGTTGAGTAGCCAATGTATTCAGCATTTTGGGCAGCATTTTCTGGTTTCAACATAAAGTTGATGAAATCATACGCACCTTCTTTGTTCTTGGCTGTTTTCGGCATCACAATATTATCAAACCATAAATTCGAACCTTCTGAAGGGATCACATAATGAAGATGTTCATTTTCAGACATCATATCTGCTGCTTCTCCAGAAAAAGTTACTGCGACGGATGCTTCTTCATTGATCATATACATTTTGATTTCATCAGCTACGATCGCTTTGACGTTAGGGGTTAGTTTGTTCAGTTTATCTGCAGCTGCATTCAATTGATCCATCTCTTTGCTGTTCAACGAATAGCCCAAACTGTTCAACGATAGCCCCATCACTTCTCTGGCACCATCGATCAACATCAAACTATCTCTTAATTTCGGTTTCCAAAGATCATTCCAGTGCTGGATTTCCTCTTTATTGAAAACTTTATCATTATATACGATCCCCAAGGTTCCCCAAAAGTATGGAATCGAATAGGTATTTTGGGGATCAAAGTCTAAATCCAAAAAGCGCTCATCAATGTTCGCTAATCCTTTGATCTTGGAATGGTCTAAAGGAAGCACTAATTTTTCTTTGATCATCTTTTGGATCATGTATTCACTAGGAATGGCTATATCATAATTTGTGCCACCTTGTTGGATCTTAGTAAACATGGCTTCATTGGAATCAAACGTTTCATAATTGACCTTATACCCATATTCTTTTTCAAATTTTGTGATCAAGCTAGGATCAACGTAATCGCCCCAATTATAGATCGTAACGATTTTTGCTCCACTCATTCCACTTGCTTGTTCTAATTGCCGTACACCAAAGAGCAAGATCAAGATGATCACAACGATACCCACAAACAGTGATTGTAATTTTTTCATCGTAAGCGTGCGACCTCCTCACGTCCTCGGCGATTTTTTCTCAGTTTTTTTGAACGATTTTCTTTACTAATGAAATAATAACCGATCACTAAAACCATCGAAAATAGGAACACTAATGCACTTAACGCATTGATTTCTAAACTGATTCCTTGACGAGCACGAGAATAGATTTCTACTGACAACGTAGTGAATCCATTACCTGTCACGAAAAAGGTCACCGCAAAATCGTCTAATGAATAAGTAAATGCCATAAAGTAGCCTGCAATGATGCCCGGAGATAAGAATGGTAAAATAATATTTTTTACGACTTGAAAATTATTTGCACCTAGATCTCTAGCGGCATCAACCATCGAATCATTCATTTCTTGTAATTTAGGTAATACCATCAATACAACGATTGGGATACTAAAGGCAATATGAGAAAGCAAAACACTCTGGAAACCTAATCCAAAGCCTAAAAAAGTAAAGAAAATCAAGAAACTGGCACCAATAATTACATCTGGTGAAACTAATAAAATATTATTCATACTTAGTAATGTCGTTCTTGCTTGACGTTTTTTAGTATAGTAAATCCCCATTGCCCCAAACGTTCCGATAATCGTTGCGATCAGTGCCGATAAAAAGGCTAACATAAAAGTGTTCAATACAATAATGATCAATCGTGTATCTTCAAAAACTGCCTGATAATGGTCCCAAGTAAAACCGGTAAAGTTGTTCATGGTACCACCGTCATTAAAGGAGTAGAAAATCAAATAAAAGATAGGCAAATATAATAGTAGAAAAACAATAAAGAGGTAAAGGTAAGACCACTTAAATTTTTTCATCATGCGCGGCCTCCCTTCTTCTTCTCACCCGTCAGCAACATCACTATAAACATTGCAATAATCAAAATAACTCCGATCGTCGAACCCATCCCCCAATTTTGAGTCACGAGAAAATGTTGTTCAATTGCTGTTCCTAAAGTGATCACACGATTTCCACCAATCAGTCGTGTCAACATGAACAATGACAGTGAAGGAATAAACACTGCTTGAATCCCACTTTTTACACCATTCAATGACAATGGGAATACTACTCGGCGAAATGTTTCAAAATTATTAGCTCCTAGATCACGGCTAGCACTGATCAATGACGGATTCATTTCTTCCAATGCATTGAATATCGGCATAATCATAAATGGAATCTCGATATAAGTTGCCACAAATAAAAAACTAAAATCGGTAAACAAAATTTGTCTTGGAGCAATCCCTAAAAATTCAAAAAATTGATTCACACTTCCATGGATACTAAAAATACCAATAAACGCATAAGCTTTTAGTAATAAATTCACCCATGTTGGTAAGATGATCAGCATCAACCACAACTGTTTATGTTTTAATTTAGTTAAAAAATAAGCAGTCGGATAGCTGATGATTAATGTAAAAAAGGTGATCAAAAAGGCATACCAAACAGAATTTAACGCCATGAAAAGATTCGTTCTAGACGTCAAAAAAGTAGCATAATTATTTAAAGTAAAGTGTCCATTCATATCAAAAAAAGATTGGTAAATGATCATCAAAACTGGTGCGATCACGAATAGACCAAGCCAGAGTACATAAGGAACAGAGTAGATTCTACGCATTGCTTTCATTGACTATTCCTCCTTACTCTTCATAACTATCAAGTCGTGCATCAAATTCTTCTTCTGATTCATTAAAACGCATGACATGGATATCTTCTGGATCAAAGGCTAGACCAACTTTGCTACCCTCTTTTGCTTTTTTCGTTGAATGAACCGTCCATTCATTTTGTTGCTCATCGTAACAGACAATTTCATAGTGGACCCCACGAAACAGTTGCGTATCAACAGTCACAACCAGTTTTCCCTTATCAGGGGTAGTAATCGTTAAATCTTCAGGGCGCAAGACGACTTCAACTGGTTCATTGGGACGCATTCCACCATCAACACATTCAAATCGTTTGCCAACAAACTCTACAAGATTATCGTCGATCATCACACCATCAACGATATTGCTTTCACCCACAAAATCAGCCACAAAATGATTGATCGGTTCATCGTAGATATCGACAGGTGTTCCACTCTGCACGATTTTCCCCTTATTCATCACAAAGATTTCATCGCTCATTGCTAAAGCTTCTTCTTGGTCATGTGTCACAAAAATAAATGTAATTCCCAAACGTTGTTGCAGCTCTCTTAATTCATACTGCATATCCGTTCGCAGCTTCAGATCCAGCGCAGACAGAGGTTCATCTAACAATAATACTTTAGGTTCATTAACGATAGCCCGCGCGATAGCCACACGTTGTCTTTGTCCACCAGACATTTCGCTAATTTCTCGATTTTCGTACCCAGGAAGTTGCACCATGCGAAGTGCATCTTTGACTTTTTTCTCAATATCGACTTTATTCATTTTTTTGATTTTCAATCCAAAAGCGACATTGTCGAATACATTCATATGAGGAAATAAGGCGTAATCTTGGAAAACCGTATTTACTTGCCGTTTATTAGCTGGCACATCATTTAATCGTTTTCCCTCAAAATACATTTCGCCTTCAGTAGCATCTGTGAAACCAGCAATAATTCGTAAAATCGTTGTTTTTCCACAACCCGAAGGACCTAATAAGGTATAAAATTTCCCTTGTTCGATCTCAAAACTCACTTTTTTCAAAATCGTTTCATCATCATAGCGTTTGACCACCTGATCAAATGAAATAATTGGTTTTCCCACTTTTTAACCCCCTAAAATTACAAGTACGATTCAGTAGCGACAATCAATGCCCTCATACGTTTTGATTGATGATTCTTCAATTGGTGGTGCTTTGTTGCTTGGTAATAGATCGATTGACCTGCTTTGGCAATATATCGCTCTTCACCTAAGCTTAACTCTAATTCCCCCTCTAACACAAAAATAAACGTTTCTGATAAAGAAGGTTCAAATAATTTATACTTTCCTGCTTCATTGAATGTCAGTAAAACAGGTTCCATTTCTTTTTCATTCGAATCAGAGACCAACCATTCAAGTTGATAACCATTTTCTTCATCTAAATAAACGGTATGATCTTCTTTAGAATAAACAACTTGTAGATTCACTGTTTCTTGATGGAAAAATTCTTCAGGGGAAACACCTAATACTTCAAGAATCGAAAAAAATGTTTCCATGGATGGCGAACTCAAGTCACGTTCTAATTGAGAGATATAGCCTTTTGATAAATCCGTACGTTCACCTAATTCTTCTTGTGTCAAATTTTTCTGGATACGTAAATTTCTTAACTTCTCACCTATTTCCATCTCATTCCTCCTCCATGAAGTTTTCTAATAGTAAACATCAAGTTTACTCTCACTCGTACTAGTATACAAATTTTGATCAAAAACACAACCCTTTTTATTTTAAATTTCAAGAAAAACATCTTTTTTATTTGAAAGAATAAGTTTCACTTTTTTTAGTCACTAATCATCAGCGAATCACCATAAAATAGATTGATTTATGGTATGATAAAAGAAAAATTTTGAGAGGAGTTCTGTTTTTACATGAATAAATTTAAAGCGTTTCAAGTAAATAATGTTCCGCATTTTCATACTTCGATCATTGACCAGGAAATGCCTCTTTTATCAGCGAACGAAGTGTTGGTCAAAGTTGCTTATTCTGATGTTAACTATAAAGATGCACTAGCTAGTAGTGAATCTGGTGGGGTCATCCGCTCTTATCCTATGACACCTGGGATTGATCTTTCAGGAACCGTTGTCGAAAGTCGAGATGAACGTTTCAAAACAGATGATTCTGTTCTCCTAACTGGTTATGGCTTGGGCGTCACTCAACCTGGAGGCTATAGCCAGTACCAGAAAGTTTCTGGTGATTGGTTGATCCCACTTCCGAAAACCTTGTCACTTCGTCAGGCAATGGTATTAGGAACTGCTGGCTTTACTGCACTTTTATGTGTGAACGCCCTCATAACAAAAGGGATGAAGACGAGTGACCGTATTGTTGTAACCGGAGCATCTGGCGGAGTAGGCAGTACCGCTGTGGCAATTTTAAAAAAATTGGGTTTTACTTCGATCATCGCTCTTTCACGCAAAAAAGAATCGGTGGAATGGCTAAAAAAATTAGGAGCGAATGAAGTCCTATCCCCAAATGAATTTCTTCCTGAAAAGACAAAACCTTTAGGAAAGCAACAAATCGATTATGTCATTGATACGGTTGGTGGGGGCTTATTGACCCAACTCCTTCCTTTGATCGCCTATGATGGTGCTGCGACATTATGTGGAAATGCTGGAGGAATCAAATTGACCACTACTGTATTACCGTTTATTTTGCGCAATATCCAGTTGATCGGTATCGATTCAGTCAATGTTCCGCATGAAAAACGTTTCTCCTTATGGCAACAATTAGCTGATCTTGCTATTGCTGATGATCTTTTCGTTAAAGAAATCGCCTTGGAGGAATTGCCCAAAGTGATTCAAGGATTGTTAGCTGGGCAACATCAGGGAAGAACACTAGTTAATGTAGGTGAAATGAAATGAAGATATTGATTACGGCTGGTGGCACAAGCGAAAAAATTGATCAAGTCCGTTCAATCACAAATCATTCGACTGGGCAGTTAGGTAAAAAGATTGCTGAAACATTGGTAGCTGATTCAACAGTAACGATCGACTATGTCACGACAAACAGTGCTGTCAAGCCAACGTCACAGGACAATATTCGCTTTCATCTAATCGAGTCCACTCAAGATTTATTTGAAACTTTGGAAAGATTACTGACAAGTGACTCTTATGATGCCATCATCCATAGTATGGCAGTGAGCGATTTCACTCCTGCTTTTAGCCTATCTGAAGAACAATTGGCACAGAGCATTGACCAAACACCGCTAACGCCAGAACACCTTTCTTCATGGTTCCGAGACCATGAAATAAATCCTAATAAAGCTGAAAAAATCTCTTCTGACACAGAACACTTGTTAATTGCCTTGAAAAAAACGCCTAAGATCATCAGCTATCTAAGAAAATGGCAACCAGAAGCAACCATCATCGGCTTTAAGTTATTAGTCGATGTTTCAAAAACAGAACTTTTAGCAGTCGCCAAAAAAAGCATCATGAAGAATCAGGTAGACTACATCCTTGCGAATGATCTGACACAAATCGACGGAACAAACCATCACGGCTATCTATTAGGGGCAGACGGAACAATCAAAGAAGCTCAGTCCAAGGAAGAAATTGCTAAATTATTAGCATCGGTTATAATAGAACCAGTTTCCTTTAACCAATGAAACGCTGAAAAGAATTCTCTGATTTATTTCTTAAAACACAAAAGTTAAGCTTGATTTTAGCAGGGAATGAAAGGAGTAAACAATTATGAAAAAAATTCTATTGGGGGTTACTGGCAGTATCTCTGCTTATAAAAGTGCGGATATTACCAATCAACTCGTGAAACTTGGCTACCAAGTAGACGTGATCATGACAGAAAGCAGCACTCACTTCATCACGCCACTTACGTTACAATCTTTATCAAAACGTGCCGTCCATACCGATGTCATGCAAGAAAAAGAACCTTCAGTGATTAATCACATCGAACTGGCAAAACAAGCAGACTTGTTCTTGATTGCTCCTGCTACGGCTAATATTATCGGTAAATTAGCAAATGGATTAGCAGATGATCTGCTCTCAACAGTTGCAATGGCACTCCCTGCAGATACTCCGAAGTTGATTGCTCCTGCAATGAATACAAATATGTATCAACATCCGCTCAATCAAAGGAATTTAAATAAGTTAAAATCAATCGGCTATCAAGAAATCGAGCCAAGAGAGTCGTTGTTGGCTTGTGGTGATTTTGGCAAAGGTGCTTTAGCTGATACCCAAATAATCATTGATCAAACGGTACAATTGATTAATGAAAGAAACGCTTAATATAAAAGGAGTCATTATGAAAAACACACGTACTTTTGCTTTGACTGCTATGTTTTTAGCAATCATGATTTTATTAGCGGTCACACCGCTTGGGTTTATTCCTATTGGTCCAATCAACGCTACGACCATGCACATCCCAGTGATCATTGCATCAATCGTTTTAGGCCCACGTTTAGGTGGCTTTCTAGGAGGAACATTCGGCTTGATTAGTATGATCCGTAGTACGGTCATTCAAACACCTTTGTCATTCGTCTTCTCTCCATTCATTCCAGTGATTGGTACAGATCATGGAAGTTTGAAAGCATTGTTGATTGCTTTTATTCCACGGATATTGATTGGTGTTGTTCCCTATTTTGTCTATAAAGGAATACTAAAGTTAAGTAAAAATAAATTCCAAGGAGTTTCTTTGTTTTTAGCAGGCTTAGCTGGTTCTTTCGTGAATACGATCCTAGTGATGAATATGATCTATTTCTTATTCCAACAAGATTATGCTCAAGTGGTCGGAAAAAGTATCCATGCGTTATATACTGCTATTTTAGCTGTTATCTTTACGAGTGGTGTTCCAGAAGGAATCATCGCTGGAATTGCTACAGTCGCTGTTGGTAGTGTCTTGCTTCGTTTGATCATGCGACACCCCAACCTAAATAAGACAATTAGCTGATAGCGAACATGATCTTCTTTGAATCAAAACATCCATCCCAATTTTTGTTGAAATTGGTAGATGGATGTTTTTTACTTAAAAATCATCAACAGTATGAAAGCTTCTACTCCTTGGAGCAAGCCTGGATTTGTCCCATCTAAGTTCCCCATGCTGTTTATTATCCTATCCACGGCGTTCTCAGAGCTGATCTTCGGCAATAAGCCTGAATTTTTCAAAATATGTGAAGCTATTTTAAAAAATTCTTTCTTATTGTCTTCTAAGTCCTCAATGCTGTTCACAACCTTATCCACGGCGTTTTCAGAGCTGACCCTTCGGCAATAAGTCGAAAAATCTCAAAACATGAAAAGCTGTTTCGAGATTTTCCTCCTTATTGCTCCTGCGATTACTCGTCGCAGTTTCTACTTGGTGAGTGCTCAGGTCAGAACGCTCTGTTCACGACCTTCTTCTCGCATTTTTTTTGTTTAGTGTTATGATTGATAGTGATTATTATAAGAAAGGATGATTAAAATGAAAATTTTTGTTGTAGGTGCTAATGGCCAAATTGGTCGGCATTTAATCAAAGACCTTGCAACTACTAGACATCAAGTGACAGCAGGTGTACGTGAGGTTGCAACTCAATCTTTAGTAAAAAAAGATAATGTCACTTATGTTTCTTTCGATCTTACTTGGACAATTGAAGAAATGGCAGATGCTTTTAAAGGTTGTGATCTCGTTATTTTTGTTGCGGGTTCGCAAGGGAAAAACTTATTGCAGATCGACTTAGACGGTGCGATCAAGACAATGATAGCGGCCGAATCAGCACATGTTTCTCGCTACTTTATGATTAGTGCTGTTTTTGCCGAGGATCGCAGCAAATGGCCAGATTCTATGATTGATTACTACATTACGAAACATTATGCTGATGAGTGGCTGAAACAACAAACAACTTTAGATTATGTAATCATCCAGCCAGTGTCATTGACAAATGAAGAAGTTACTACAGTCCAACTGGCAAAACCAACCGAAGCCACTGCTAAAACCGTCTCTCGTCAAACAGTAGCTGCTGTTTTGACAGCTTTAGTGGAACAACCAACTATAACTAAAACAACGCTAGTACTATCTGAAGGAACGCAGGAAATTTCAACTGCGTTGCAGCAAATAGTCGAGGAGGAATAAGAAATGCGAGCCATCACGATCAAACATCCCGGTTCTGCCGAAGTACTACAAGAGATCGATGCACCAAAACCAATAGCGGAAAAAGGACAATTACTCATAAAAGTCCACACAGCGGCAATCAATCGAACGGACATCATGCGTCGAGAAACAACGAATCAACAGACTCCTTACCCAATTCTTGGCGTAGAAGTAGCTGGAGAAGTGGTTGAAAACCGAAGTGATAACCCAGATTTTGTACCAGGTACAAGGGTATGTGGGTTAGTCAATTTAGGCGGTTATGCCGAGTACGCAGTGATGCCAGCTGACCGTGCAATTCTACTGCCCGATACATTGGATAATGTTGCAGCGGCTGGTATTGCAGAAGTTTTTCTAACAGCTTACCAAACACTCTATTGGCTAGGAAATTTACAAGAAGGTGAAACTGTTTTGATCCACGCTGGAGCGAGCGGTGTGGGAACGGCAGCCATCCAACTAGCAAAACAACTTACTAAGGCAACCGTCATCGTCACTGCTGGTTCATCAGAAAAACTAGCTTTTTGTCAAAAACTTGGTGCAGATGAACAGATCAATTACAAAACACAGGATTTTTCAACCGAAGTAGCAAGAATTACCAATGGAAAAGGTGTTGACGTGATCTTAGATTTCATCGGAGCTTCTTATTGGGAGAAAAATTTAGCTTCTATTGCTATTGATGGACGTTGGGTATTGATCGGAATGTTAGGTGGAACAATTGTACCAGAGATTGATTTAGCTACCTTGATCACCAAACGAATCCAATTGATCGGCACTTTGTTGACTCCTCGAAGTGATCAGTACAAAGCTCAATTGACTCAAGAATTTATGCAAGTAGTTGGACCTTATCTAGCTGACCAACGAGTCAAACCAATTATTGATCGTACCTTTACATTGGCGCAAGTCCAAGAAGCTCATGAATATATGGAAGCGAATAAGAATATCGGAAAGATTATTTTGACGATAACAGAATAACCAACTTTTAAATGCAAATAGCAATCAAAAAAAAGCCGTAGAATTTCAAAAATAGGAGCAACTATTTTTGGATTCTACGGCTTTTTTTATTTAGCTAGTTTATTATGACTGCTTTATTTCTTTCTGTTTAATAGATGCAACTAATTGATTTTCCTTTTTTATTCGTAGATAGAGACAGAGACTATAAGGAAGAATAAAAATAATGAGTGTCACATAAGCATGAAAAAGAAGCACGACTCCAATCAATTCAGGTAAAATATTTAAAAAATAATTGGGGTGCTTGACCCGTTGGAACAACCAATGTTCAATCAATTGATGATCTGGTTCAAAGATCAATTTCACTGACCAATATTTTCCTAATAATTTCATGACCCAAAAGAGCATGATAAACGAAAATAGGATGAGACAAAATCCAATCCAGCTGACCCAATTAATTTGTGTTTTTTGAATGCTTCCCTCAAAGAAAGCAGAAAAATAAAACAGCGTATGTAAGATAGCTAACCATTTTGTAGTTGTTTTTCCATACTCAATCGCTCCTTCATGTAATAATTGGTTCGCATGCTTACTTGAAATTTTTAATACATACAATCGTACGAATGCGATTATCAAAAAGAAAGAATATAATTGTTGACTCATTCGTTTCACTCGTTTCTATTTTTATTTATTATCATCTGGAACGACCTGCAAAAGTCACTTATTTTCTATCAAATAATCATTTATTCAAAGTAAAGGAGTAGAACCATGATCGCATGTTCTTCACAGTTTGATAAAAGTATAGGAGAAAACTAACTTTTGACATGCTAGTTTTCTCCTAATTGACCGTCCATTTACTTTATATTTACGTTCTTAATTTTCACTGACGAATTTTGCTGCCTGTTGTCCAGCTTGTCGTCCAAAGATAATAATTTCAGCAACCGAATTACCACCAATCCGATTGTTCCCGTGTAGCCCCCCAGTTACTTCACCAGCAGCATACAACCCAGTAATCGGTTGATTTTCTTTATTCAACACTTCTGTCTTCGTATTGATTTTCACGCCACCCATTGTGTAGTGGATACCTGGGGCAATTTTGATCGCATAGTATTTAGGTTCTGTCAGCCCATTATCCATCGCTGTCGTCCGATTAAAAGCGTCATCCTTTTGAGTATCGACTGCTTTATTCCAAAATTCAAGTGTTTGAGCCAAATTGTCTGCAGGCACATTTACTTTTTCAGCTAATTCTGCCAGATCATCTCCTGAAGTCACGTAACCCTTTTGCTCATAGAAATCAATTGCTTTTGCTCGATCTCTTACTCCTTGATCAAAAATCAAATAAGCAGATTTTTCCGGTAAAGCTGTAATAGCTGCGGAAACTTTGTCTCTTGTATCTAATTCATTCACAAATCGTTGTCCTTCTTGGTTGACTAAAATAGCTCCCTCACCTCGAACAGCTTCACCAATCAAGACGCCTTCATCTTGTTGGACTGTTGGATGTATCTGGATTTTATCCATGTCGACCGTTTGACCACCTAGTTTTTCAATCATCGTGATTCCATCACCGGTTGAGCCTACTTGGTTAGTAGTGACATAGCCTGCTAAATCAGGACGGTATTTTTCAATCACTTCTTGATTGGCACCATACCCGCCAGTTGTCACTACAATTGCGTTCCCTTTGATTTCCTTTGGCTCTTCGCCTTGGACTTGTACAGTCACCTCATTGACTTTACCACTATTTTCTTTGATATCAGTTACATCTGTATTAACAAAAATAGGAATTTTACGTTCATGTACATTTTTTAACAATCCGTCAACTAAGTAACCACCGATAGCTGAGCCATCTGAAGGTCGGTGGGTTCTTTTTTCACTCATTCCCCCAGTAATTGTTAAATTATCCAATTTGATTCCATTTTGATCCAACCAATCAATCGCAGCGGCTGAATGATCAACGAAGTAGTGTAGTAATTCTTGATCATTGGTGCCACCTCCGCCTTTTAATGTTTCTTCGTAGAACGCTTCATTGGAGTCATTGATTCCGTCAGCTTGTTGGAATTTAGTGGCTGATGCATTCATTCCACTTGAAGATTTTAAGGTATTCCCACCTGCTACTGGCATTTTTTCAAAGATGACTGGGTTCAATCCAGCATCTTTTGCTTCAATCGCAGCTGTCATCCCTGCTCCACCTGCACCAACAATGATAATATCATAAGAGTCTTTCATTTCAGCTGGGTTGGTATACGTTTGTTCCGATGCACCTGAAGATACCTCTGTTTTTTCAGATGATTTCGTGCTTGTCGTCGTTTTTTCTTTTGAATCTGCACTACAAGCTCCCATTGTTAAAACTGATGTAATAACCACCAAACTTTTTAGCACTTTTTTCATTCTTTTCCTCCTAAATTTTAGTACTCCTTTATTTTAAGTGAAAAAATTCACAATTCCAACTATTTTTTTATTCTTTTTATCAATAAACAATGACTTTTTCATCTAGCATCTCTAGATAACTATTTTTGCTATTTTTTGTTGGCTGTTTTCTTATTCATTTAGGCGTTTTGGTACAAATAATTTTGGTTTGCGCTTTTACCCTAGTATAATCTTTACTATAGATAAAGGAGTTATTTTATGAACTATCTGAAAATGTTTTTTATGAATGGTACCAAAACCGCTGGAAGAATTACCCATGCGTTTTATATTCTTCTACGGGTCATCGTTACAGTAATGTTAGTCGATCAAATTTTTCAGCAAAATATGGGGAATACTTTTCTCTTATTGCTAACTCTAGTTTTATTTGAAATTCCTTATCTTCTAGAAAAAATGTTAAAGATCGAAATCCCGAATATGTTAGAAATCATTATTATTTCATTTATTTTTAGTTCAACTGTTTTAGGAGAATTAAGTGACTTCTACGGGTATTTCTCAATGTGGGATACTATCTTACATGCTTTAACTGGTTTTTTAGCTGGTGGGGTTGGTTTTTCACTTGTCTACTTACTGAACAAAAACACGAAAACAATGAATCTAACACCATTATTGTTAGCTATCGTTTCATTTTGTTTTTCAATGACAGTCGGTGTGATGTGGGAATTTGTTGAATTTTCAGCTGATCATATATTTCAACTGGACATGCAAAAAGATAGCCTTGTCCAACAAATCAATAGTGTGGAGTTAAGTAAAGATGGCAATACTGTCCACTCGATCCCTAATATCGAGCAAACCATCGTGGAATATAAAGATTCAGCTGGAAATACAGAAAAATATGTGATTTCTGGTGGTTATCTTGACATAGGGATTATTGACACGATGAAAGACCTATTCGTCAATTTTATTGGAGCCTTGACGTTTAGTATCTTTGGATATCTTTATAGTCAGAATGATTATCGGAAGTTTACTTTTATCCGTAACTTCATCCCCAGAAAAAAGAGAGAATCACGAACTGAAAGAAGAAAAGCACCTTCGAAATAAACAAAATTTTATTATCAATTATTCTTTATGTGATTCTATCGATAACTTTAGAAACTAGTATAAGAAAAATTGTCTACTATTAAAAGCCTGGGGCAAGGACGTCCTAGGCTTTTTTGATGGGTATAAAAACAAATAAAGTGTGTTCAGGAATTGTACTACTTACACTTATTAAAGAGATCAGATAAACCAGCTAGCAGTGGTTCCACGCTTCAGGGGATATTTATTGAAAAAATGGTCCAAAAGCGATAGGCGTCGAAGCTAATCCTCGACCTAATTCTTGTTCAAATCGCCCTATCGTAGAAATTTTTAAATAAAAAGCTGCGACTGGTGGTGTCAATTGACTCTTGATCGCTAAAGGGCGTAGTTGATATTCCAGATCTTTCATTACTCTTGGAAAATATTCTTGTTTTTCTAGTTTGTTTTTAGCCTCGATTAATGATACTCTTTCCCTTTCTTTGACTTCTTTATTAAGAATCAAGTCGTATAATTCCACTATAATTTGATTGATTTCTTCTGTTTTCTTCATGATATCGCTCCCTTTAATATCATTTGGCTCATCTTTCTCAAAGCTTTAATAAATATTAAATGTATTATAGTCTAGATTTACCTCTTCAGGTCATTCATTTCCTAAATAACTGTTTTCCATTCATAATTGTATCCTATAGTTATATATACATTCTTACATTTCAGCCTAAACCTATTTGAAATGAAACCAGTAGGTCGGAAAAAGAAAGCCGAAATAACCATGATCACAGAAAATAGCTGATTCTACTTTCCATTATCACGGTTATTCCACAAAAAGAATGTTAGTCTTTTTTAGCATTTATATTCAATTTTTCCAAAGTGTCCATTGCTAAGGGATACTCGCTATTCGGACGTCCATCAAAATTCTCAGCGATAATCGTAAACCCTAGCTTTTGGTATAGTTGAATGGCAGGATGACTCCAAGTTTGCGTATGCAGATACACTGGTCCATGAGATACCAGCTTTTGGAAAATACGCAATACTTCGATCGTTAATGCTTTGGCAATCCCTTTTCCTTGATGTCTCGGATCTACTGCCAGCCAATGAAAAAGCGGATAGCTTCCATCCCTCCGTTTTTTGAACCAAGCGGTACAAGTCGCGATTTTTTCACCTGTATCAGTTACAACGAAAAGCATTCGTTGCTGAAGTTCTTCTTGATAAGGTAAAAAAGCTCTCTGAAAGTAAGCAAGTGCTTCTGTTTCTGTTGCGAACTCTCCGACTGATTGTTCGATTCTTGCCCATTCGGTTTCATCGCCTAGACGGTAGTACTCAAAATGATACCCAGTCGCTAAAGATTGCGTAGGGAGACTGTCACTTAATGGACGAGTCATCCAAATCTCGGCATAAGGAACATGTTTATCTAGCATGAGCTAACTTCCTTTCTAAACAGAATAGCTCTTTCTATCTGTTTTATCACAAAAGTTTGAACATCTCACTGTAGTCATTGATGGCTAGTTCATTCAACTAGCAATGGTTACATGCTTGCATCCACTGTTTTTGCTTCGCCAATGATGCGTACTTCTGTTTCCAAAGACACATCAAATTTTTCTTTGATCACTTCTTGGATATGCGCGATCAATTCTGTATAATCCGTAGCGGTCGCATGATCAATATTGACAATAAAGCCAGCATGTTTTTCAGAGATTTGAGCGCCACCCCATTTTAAGCCTTGTAATCCAGCTTCTTGGATCAATTGACCAGTAAAATGCCCCACAGGACGTTTGAATACACTCCCACAAGAAGGATATTCCAATGGTTGTTTCGATTGACGTAATTCAGTCAGCTCGTCCATCCGCCCTTTGATTACTTCATGCTCTCCTGCAGTTAATTGGAAACGTGCTTCTAAAACGACTGCATCCATTTCTTGGATTTTACTATGTCGATAAGAAAACGCCATTTCTTCGTTGGTTAGAGTTTTCAACGTACCATCTGCTGATAAAACATCCACTTCTGCTAATACGTCTTTGATTTCACCGCCATAGGCACCTGCATTCATATAAACAGCGCCTCCGATACTTCCAGGAATGCCACAAGCAAACTCAAACCCGGTTAAAGAAGTATCTAACGCCGCATAGGTCGTATCGATCAATTTTGCTCCAGCTTCAGCTGTGACCATCGTCCCAGAAACTCGGATTTGTTTCATCTCAGTCAACATGATCACCATGCCACGAATCCCACCATCTTGAACAATCAAATTACTGGCATTACCTAAAACCATCCAAGGTACATCATGGGTTCGGCAATAATCCACTACTTCTTTTACTTCATTTTGTGTTTTTGGGAAAACGAGAACATCCGCTGGACCGCCCGTTTTGGTAAACGTGTAATTCATCAATGGTTCATCAAACAATAGATTGAGTGCTGGTAAATTTTTAACTAAGTCTTCTTTATTCACTGAGGATTTTCCTTTCTATATCAAACATCCCCATTATTCTATCACGCTTAAAACAAACTTGCCAGTTTCCCTCACATTTGTTGTCTTGTATGTTTGCGTAGCATTTCTTCACAAAGTGCATGACTTTGCATGATTCCTTGTTGCTTCAATCCTTCCATTGAAGGTTTTTCTTTGCTAATCTCTGCGAAAAATGTTTGAACCATTGGCTCAAAACCGCGTTTGACTAACGTACTTTCCCAATCGCCAAATTTTTCTATTTCGATACCAGATGCTCGTTGGATCGTCATATCCGTTAATTCCGCCACTTCATAAGTACCACTTTTACTAGTGATCTGATAGTTCTCGCTATTTGCTCCACTTAAAAGATCCATTGTTAAAATTGCTGTTTGATGGGCTGTTTCCAATTGTAAAACCGCAAATTCCAAAAATTCTTTTGTTTCACGGATCTGATATTTCGTACGCAAGATCGGTTCGTCCAAAAGATATACCGCCGTATCAACAAGATGTAAAAACAAATCATAGATCACAAATTCCGTTGTTTCCTGAGCTGCAATTCGATTTTTTTGTAACTGGATTAGCCGCTTCTCGGGGACTTGTTTCAAACGTTCGACCATTGGAGCAAAACGTCGATTGAATCCAACCATTAAGACAACTTGATTTTTATCTGCCAGTTCTTGTAATTCGTTGATTTCATTAAGGTCAACACTGAGTGGTTTATCGATATACACATGCACCTGATTTTCAAGACATTTTTTGGCTAATTCATAATGTACCTTTGTGGCTGCATGAATCATACAAGCCTTGATATCCTGAGACAGTAGTTCATCAATTGATTCATATAGATGGTCAAATCCATACATTTCATGGATTCGTTTTTTCGTTTCTTTGTTTCTAGTCGCAAAGTAGAAATCAATCTTTCCTTGATTTTTTGCATAAGTAGGTAAATACGCTTTTTCTGCAATATTACCCACACCAATCACACCAATTCGCATGTTCGTTCCTCCAATCCATTCATTACTCTTATCTTACACTATTTTTTAGTAAAATAAGGTACAATAGAACCACAAATGCTAATCTAAGATCCAAAAGAAAGGATGCGTATTTAATTGAAATTTATCTCCTGGAATGTGAATGGCCTACGTGCAATCGTCAATAAAAATTTTTTAGACGTCTTTCATGAATTAGATGCCGACTTTTTCTGTCTTCAAGAAACCAAACTACAAGCCGGTCAAATCGAATTAGACTTACCTGGCTATCATCAATATTGGAATTATGCAGAAAGAAAAGGCTATTCAGGCACAGCGATCTTTGCCAAAGAACCCGCACTAAATGTCTCTTATGGAATGGGCATTGATTTACATGATCAAGAAGGACGTTTGATCACACTTGAATACCCTGAATTCTTTCTAGTTACTTGTTATACACCTAATTCCCAAAATGAATTAAAACGCTTGGACTACCGTTTACAATGGGAAGAAGCCTTTTACCATTACTTAGAAGAACTAAAAAAACAAAAACCAGTCATTGTGTGTGGCGACTTAAACGTTGCCCACCAGGAAATTGATTTGAAAAATTGGAAAACCAATCAAAAAAATGCTGGCTTTACGATGGAAGAACGAACTGCCTTCTCACACTTGTTAGCAAATGGCTTTATTGATACCTTCCGCTATTTCTATCCTGAACAAACTGGTATTTATTCTTGGTGGAGTTATCGTTTCAATGCTAGAAAAAACAACGCAGGTTGGCGTATCGACTATTTCTTAACTAGTGACGAGTTGAAGCCACGCTTGATAGATGCAAAAATCCATACCTCGATTATGGGAAGCGATCATTGTCCCGTAGAACTAGACTTGAAATAATCTCATTGTTAGCCATCGTCATCCTAGGCAGGGCTGAATATTTTTATTAAAGAGAATGAAGAAAGACCAGCAAAGATGCTTCTTTTTTGAGCGTGGCCTTTCTTCATTTGATTGATTTTTTTTACATATCCATCACTTTCTTTTCTTCACTTTTTATGTTAGTGTTTATTTTTTAAGGAGGTTTTATGCACATGAATTTTGTTGCAATGGACTTTGAAACAGCCAACCATCAATCCCACAGTGCTTGTTCATTAGCATTGGTTATGGTCCAAAATAGCCAAATCGTTGATGAATATTACACACTCATCCAGCCAGAAACACCTTTTTTCTGGAGAAATGTTCAAATTCACGGTATTCATCAAGAAGATGTTCGTACTGCACCCAAATTTCCTGAAGTTTGGCAAACGATTCAACATTATTTCCAAAAAAACCGCTTAGTCGTCGCTCATAACGCAGCTTTTGATACGAAAGTTCTAGCTGGTTGTTTAGATTATTACAATTTGCTCCAACCTCATTATTTATCTTTATGTACGGTAAAAACCAGTCGTCGTTTATTTCCAGAGATGCCAAATCATCGATTGAATACTGTCTGTGAAAATTTAAATATCACTTTAGCGAATCACCATGATGCATTAGAAGACAGTCGTGCCTGTGCAGAGATTTTACTTTATCAAGAAAAACACTTTGGAACAGATCCTTTGAAAAAATTAGTTACCCTAAAATGAGCTACTAAAAAACAGGTAGACAAAAAATCTATGGTTGCTTTTTACAGGTAACCATGGATTTTTTGATCGCCTTTTCTAACCTTTATCCCCTTCATTCCAACCATTCACCAATTTTTTCTGATTATTTGAAAAGATGTCCTCGATACAACGGTAAGATATGAGACACTATACTCAATAAAAGTGAAAGGAGTATCATATGCCATACGTTAATGAGTTACACCGTCTCTGTGACATCTGGGCACTTACCTTAGGCTTGAAAGATAATGTTAATTGGATATCAAGTGATGATAAAACCAATTATCCTTTATTACTTTCGATTTATATTGAAACATTGAAACAAGATCACGATAATTTTTTTATTGAAGCAACAAAAAAAGAGAAGTTCATCCAGTCCCTTGAACGAAGTAAGCAATTTTACACATTTGGACATGGTGAAGAACTATCAAATGTCCTTCAAACTATGAGGGATGATGACCCTACAGATTTCATGCTTCTCCCAATTCACTATCTTTTAAAAAAACCGAAGATCGATCTCAACATGGGAGTAATAGATGGCTTTCGCGCTTCTGGATTATTGATTTATAAAGCCCCTACTGGTTATAAAGCAGTAATAGTTGATAAAATGAGACCTATTGATGGACTTCCTGTCTCCTACGTCTTGATTCCGCCAAAAAATTTATCCTCTCTTTGCGAAAAACTACTTTTAAACAATCAAGTTAAAAAGTACACAAAAGCAGAATTACCAACTATCAAAAAAAGAGAAATATTAGAGACAATCATTGATCACTCTATATCTAAAAAACTACTTCCTCTTAATGTATATACTGGCTATCAAAAAGTAGCTAATGATACTACCCTTGCAATAAAAGCACCTATCAAAACAGCATTATTTCACTGTCAATACGATATATTTAAATTGAGGGATCCATACTATGAAAAAATCACTTGGAAAAATGTTAGTTCTAATCCTGAGACTAATTCCAATCCTACGATAACTGCTCGTAAATCTTTATTAGCTACTATAAAAAAATTCAGTGGCGTCTCAAATTGTTTTGATCATTTATTTTCATGGTATTTAACAAAAAAGCAAAGAAAAGTCAACTATGACTATACCGTTGACTTTAACAAAGATCCCTTTATCAACCAAATTTTTACGGGAGAAATCAATAATAAATCATATTTCTATCAAAAAAAGCAACAGTGCATTACAGCTTCAAAGCACATCCAAAAATCTACTGTTTTTCGAAAAATAGAAATAAAAAATGCTAACCCTGTCCGATAAAGTACTAACGGGTCAAATAAACAAATGATTCAGAAAATCTATGTTGCACTCTTTAGATTTAGGAGGAATGAACTGACTATTCCTCCTAAATCTAAGATCAGTCAATCAATAAAGACATCCTATAGACATCCAAAAAGTCCCCATCATCTGTTCGGGCCCCTCTTTTCATAAGCGCTTCGATTTCAAAACCCATTTTTTGATACAAGTGAACCGCTCGTTCATTTCGAGTTTGCACATCTAGTTCTAGTCTAAAAAGTACACCATTTTCTTTCACCCAAATCAATACTTCTTCAAGCAACATCGTTCCTAAGCCCAAACCCCAATAGTCCTTTAAGATGCTGATCCCAACTTCTCCCACATGAGAGATGCGGTATTGTTCGCTTGCTTTAACAGAAACAACCCCGATGATTTTTTGACCCATACAAGCTAAGAGTAAAAGATTATTATTGCTGTCTTGTAGATATTCGATGGATAAAGCTAAGGCTTCATGTGTTAGCTCCATTCCTTGTTCATCCATAACCAAAAAGTCAGTCTCTTCCTCTACTTGTTGCATCATTGCTAATAGTTCACTGGCATCATTTGGCTGAGCTTCTCGAATGGTCAATGAGATCTCTTCACTCATTGTTTTGTCTCCATTGTTCCACGATCCGTTGTTTGAAAGCTTCACTTTGCTCCCCATATGCTTGCAATTTCACATATCTATATTCTAAATCTGTATCACTTTTTTCTAAAATCAGTTCCAAATAGTCTTCTGGTAAGGCTTCTTCTAAAAGATTCCCCCATTCAATGACAGATAGACCCTCTCCTTCAAAATACTCATCTAAACCAAGATCCGCACCACTAGCTGCTACACGATAAATATCCATATGATAAAGTGGCAATCTACCTTGATCATATTCCCGAATAATTGTATAAGTGGGGCTCTTGATCATTTGTTCGATTCCTAATCCGCGAGCAATCCCTTTGGTCAGCGTTGTTTTTCCGGCTCCTAAGTCACCAGTTAATACTAAATTATCCCCAGGCAGTGCCACTTCACCGATGACTTTTGCCAATTCTTCTGTCTTATCTAAACCACTTAATTCAATCATTCTAACTTACTCCTTCATCTAGCCTTTTGTGACAGTATATCGTGGATGGAAAATTTTTTAAAGCAAAAAAAAGCTTGGGACAAAGGTCGTCCCGAGCTTTTTCATATGTGTCAAAATGAATAAATGTTTTTCAATCATCAGCTCCTTGCAATAAGTCTAAATTTTTCAAAACATGAAAAATGTTTCAAAAAAATCAGCGCTTATACGCTCGGAGCCGATCGCTTCTTTCACGAACTCTTATTCATTGAGTCTTAGATCTTAATCTAATAATGTTTGGGCTGCAGTAATGATCGCTAATTTATACACATCTTCTTCGTTTGCTCCACGAGATAAATCAGAAACTGGTTTATTCAATCCTTGTAAGATCGGTCCGATCGCTTCAAAGTTACCAAAACGTTGAGCAATTTTGTAACCAATGTTTCCAGATTGCAATTCTGGGAAAACAAAGACAGTTGCTTGTCCAGCTACATCAGAATCAGGTGCTTTTAGTTGAGCCACTGAAGGAACATAAGAAGCATCAAATTGTAATTCGCCATCAATTACATATTGAGGCGCTAATTTTTTAGCAATTTTAGTTGCTTCGACCACTTTATCCACTTCTGGTGCTTTCGCAGATCCTTTAGTTGAAAAACTCATTAATGCTACTTTAGGATCAATATCGAATAATTCAGCAGTCTTTGCCGATTCTACAGCGATTTCTGCTAATTCTTGGGCATTGGGATTGACATTGATAGCACAATCTGAAAAGACATATTTTTCTTGGTCACGTCCACGTACCATGATCATCGCACCACTTGTTCGGCTGACGCCTGGTTTTGTTTTGATGATTTGTAACGCTGGACGAACAGTATCTCCAGTTGAGTGAATCGCACCAGAAACCATCCCGTCAGCAATTCCCATATATGTCAACATCGTACCAAAGTAATTGACATCTTTTAAGATGCTTTCTGCTTGTTCCTTGGATGCCTTTCCATTACGACGTTCCACAAAAGCTTCAACCATTTCATCCCATTTATCATAACGATTTGGATCAATGATCGTAAAACTTGAAGTTTTAATTCCACGAGCATGAGCAGCAGCTGTGATTTCTTCTTCGCTACCAATCAAAATAGGTTCCACTAATTCTTCCGCTTTCAAACGAGCTGCTGCACCTAAAATTCTTGCATCAGTTGCTTCAGGAAAAACGATTTTAATGCTGCGACGTACAATTTTGAATCTCAAACTATCAAACAATTCCACAAGATGACCTCCAGATATTTTCTATGTATCCATCATACACTATTCCTAAAAAAAAGAACAGTTTATTTTATCTGTATCAGTCAAAAAACCATTAGTAATGAAGTCTTTCACATAACATACAATCTGACATATAACAGGAAAACGCTGTCTTATTACACTGTTTCAGGTAATTGCCAATCGATCGGTGTTTCCCCTAATGCCATCAGTGCATCATTGGTCTTAGAAAAAGGTTTAGAGCCTAGGAATCCTCGATGAGCTGATAATGGACTAGGATGAGCAGATGTTAAAATGATATGCCGACTTTTATCAATCATTTTCATTTTTTCTTGAGCCGGTTTCCCCCATAAAATAAAAACGATTGGTTTTTCTCGTTCGTTTAATTTTTCAATGATTTTATCCGTCAATATTTCCCAACCTTTGCCACGATGTGAGTAAGCTTGACCTTCTCGGACCGTTAGTACCGTATTTAATAGTAAAACGCCTTGCTTAGCCCAAGAAACTAAATTGCCATGTTTGACCGGCGAAATACCTAAATCACTTTGCAATTCTTTATAGATATTGTTTAATGATGGTGGAATTTTAACCCCTGGTTGCACAGAAAAAGATAAGCCATGTGCTTGATTGACACCATGGTAAGGGTCTTGACCTAAAATCACAACCTTTACTTTTTCGTAAGGAGTCAATTCCAACGCTTCATAAATATGATACATATCTGGATGAATTTTCTGAGTCGTATATTCTTTCTTTAAAAAGTTTCTTAACTTTTGGTAGTATTCTTTTTCAAACTCATCTGTTAAAATCGTTTGCCAACTGTTATGAATGATTTCTTTCAATCGTTCCACCTCCAACAATCAGGATAACTCACAAATTCTTTCTTAACAAGGGGCAATCTTCGCGCGCAGTGTCATCTGGATATGGTAAACTAAGAAGAAGAGAAAGAAAGGAACGATGAGAGTTATGATCAAATTAATCGCATCAGATATGGACGGTACTTTATTAGATGCCCATATGAGTATATCACCCGAAAATGCCGAAGCGATCCGCTTTGCCAATGATGCAGGGATTGAATTTATGGTTGCGACTGGTCGCAATTATCAAGAAGCACGTGCGGCTTTAGATGAAGTTGGCATTGATTGTGCCATGATTACGCTAAATGGTGCGCAAGTTTTCGACAAAACAGGAATCTCCTTGTTCACTGTTCCAATACCGACTCTAAAAACTGCAACTGTCTTAGATATCCTTGATCAAAATGAGATTTATTATGAAGTATCGACCAATCGAGGGCTTTATTCTGAAAGCCAAGCCAAAAGAATTGAAAGCTTTGCCTCAATGATCTGTAGTCATCTCCCCCATTTAACATATAAAATGGCGATTGCGATGGCTTCAGTCAACCTTGAACTTTTGCATATCAATTATGTTGATAGTATTCGTGACTTGCTCCAAGACGAAACATTAGAGGTATTAAAAGTGATTTGTTTCCATACGGAAGGTCCGCGAGTATTGGGTCCAGTTGGAAAAGAAATCAGTGAACTGGGTGACTTAGCTGTTACTTCGTCTGGTCAAAACAATATCGAGGTCAATCACAAAAATGCCCAAAAAGGAATTGCTGTGGCTCATGTCGCACATGACCGAGGAATCGAATTAGACGATGTCATGGCGATTGGGGATAATTTTAATGACGTTAGTATGTTACAAGTGGCTGGTGTTAGTTTTGCGATGGGAAATGCTGAAATCGAAGTCAAAGATTACGCAAAATTTGTCACTGATACTAACCTGGAGTCTGGGGTCGGCAAGGCAATCTTACGGGCAATTTCCGAAAATCTATAATTTTCGAGAAAAGAGGGAGAAAGATGTCAGAATTTTTCATTCAAGAAAAGCATCTCAGTCGTGTCACGAGGACTGTTGTTAAAAATGAATCTGGTAAATCCATCTTCTTAATGGTTGGTCGTTGGGGAACAAAAGGAGATGCTTTGTCTCTTTATGCAATGAACGGAAATCTTGTGGCACATATTAAACAAACGAGTCTAACTTTCGGAACCCGTTTTGAACTTTATAAGGATTTTAAAAAAGTAGGAACGATGCAAAAAATCTTTAACTGGCCCGGGGATTTTTACTATGTACGTCGTCTTCATTGGACAGTTCAAGGAGATATCTATAACCATCAATATCAAATCCATCATTTTAATCAACGAATCATGAAAATGGATAAAGCAACGCTTTTTTCTGGAGATTATTATGTACTTGATATTCCAATGGAAGAAAATGCGCCTATCTGTATCTGTATCGCAGCTGTATTAGACTACTGGTTATATCGTAAAAACCATGACAAAGATACACCTCTTTCTTACCGATTAGACACAAATTAACTTGCTCCTTCTTATAATCAGAATAACTTCAAGAAAAAATAAGCCATCCTCTAGGAAACAAGACCCGCTAGTCAGAGCAAACGAACTTAGCAGATACGCTTCATGTAGGAAGGCTTATTTTTAGTTGGCTCAGTCAAACACTTGATGAGCCTTTATTTATTCTTCTTATTTATGCTTCTTATTTATGCTTCTTTCTTCTCATAAATCCCACAATAACAACTAACACAATAATCATTCCACCAACAATTGCTAACCATTTATTGGAAGCACTATTTGTTTTTGGCAAAACTTGCGAATCTTGATCTTGAAAATCCATTGACCGCGATTCATCGGTTACGTTAGTTGTTTCATTTGTGGAACTGTTAAACTCATTTCTATCTAAATCAGTACCCTTCCCTTGTTGTGGGATGGTGCTATTCATTCCATTTGATTGATTAGTTTTATCATTATTATTAGGATACACCTGATTGGTATCCTCTCCGCTCATACTTGGATCAATATGAAATGGAGTTGGCGTGTCAGTATCACTATTACCATTTGTTGGGTTGCTACTGCTGTCACCACTTGTTGGGTTAGTACTACCGTCACTGCTTGTCGTGTCCGTACTGCTGTCACTGCTTGTCGTATCCGTACTGCTGTCACTGCTTGTCGTATCCGTACTGCTGTCACTGCTTGTCGTGTCCGTACTGCTGTCACTGCTTGTCGTATCGGTATCACTGTCACCACTTGTTGGGTTAGTGCTACTGTCACTGCTTGTGGTGTCCGTACTGCTGTCACTGCTTGTCGTATCCGTACTGCTATCGCTTGATCCAGAATTATCTGGATTATCAGCAAGGAAAATTTCGTTAGGGTCCCAACGATTGGTTGCTGCATTTAGCGTAACATTTTTTCCGATAATCGTTCCATCCATATTTTGATTGGCTGTGACATCTGCTCGTGGCGCAATAATGGTACCTTGAAAAGGTACATTTATCGCCAAGTTCGTTACATTACTTGGGAAATTCCATGAAATATTTGCGTCAGAAAAATCTTCCGTTTCATGATTTGCTCGATTATTGTAATGAATTTGTGACTGGATCGTGAAATCAGTTGGTGCATTGATGACATTCATAACCAAAATTTTATTTTCAGAATTTACAATATTCAGTGGTGTATTCATTGATAACACTGAAGCATCCACATTGATGATTACAACATCTGAACTTCCCATTCCTGTTACATCAATCGTTCGATTATTCATATCAGGAAAATCACTTGAAAGATAGGTTTTAGCAGGAGTAATCGACATCAAACTTTCCGAAGCTCCTTCTAATTTTGCAAATTCCGTGTCAAAATCAATATAAGTATTCCCAGGTCGATCTTGATAAAGTTCTGAAGCAGATAAATGGTCGATCCTTGAGCCATTCACCACTGCCCGATCATTTTCGATCCCTGTACTAATTGAAGAACCTACAACAAATTTATTTACTCGGTTACTATTTCCCGAAGTAAAGGATGAGCCAATCAAAGAATCAGTTGCTTGAACATAGTTGATTTCTAGTTGGAGGTCACCCGTGATGATATCTGTCCCAAAATTATTGTTTGCATCTAGCTCTTTTGTTGCAACATTACCATTTGTATGCGCGTTTATCGTCGTTTTTTCTTTTGCGAATATATGGAATTGAGAAGCAATCCCTAATATTCCATAATCACCAGTTAAATCATCATAGATGCTACCAGAATCTTGAGGCGTATAAGTTTCCGCTATTGCAGGTAGAGCAACAAAGAGATTTAAAAATAATAGCATAACACCAAATATATTCCCAATTTTACTTCTTAACATTTCAACGGTCCTTTCCTGTCTCCAAGCCCAGTGACGAGCGATAGAGCATATTTTAATACTTAAAAAAAGACCCGTCATTACAGAATAATTGAAAATAAATGAAAAATATTTTCATAAAAAAGAGATTATAACAACTATCATTTAATATATACAACTGACATTTATGAAAACAAAACAAAAAAAGAGTGAAAAACCTTGTTTTCACTCAACATTTTATCAAATAATAGTTACAACAATTTAAATGTCTTTATTAAAAAATAATAAGTTTGATTTAATTAAGAAACCATTAAATTTCCTTTTGCATGTGATCATAAAGATGATCACTGATTTTCCTTTTACCTACTACTTTAAATCCGTGACGTTCATATAATCTTTTGGCGTTAGGATTCTGTTCATCTACACTTAAACCAATAACATTTCGCCCAGTTTTTTTAGCTAATTTAGGTAAAGCTTCAAGTAAGTGTGAACCTATTCCTTGTCCTCTAAAAGCTTCCGAAACGGAAATGGAATCCAAATACCATTCTTTAGGAAATGTTTCTTGATCTACAAATAATTGTTCCTTATCTGTAATTCCATGTTTTTCTAAAATTACTTCTAAGGGTTTATCGATAAATGGCTCTTCTTCATCTGTGTAGCCAAATGCTACACCAGCTATCTTGCCATCAATTTCTTCAACAATTCCTCTTGTATAACTGTAACGATAATCGGGATCCATAATGGCTTCTTCTAAGATTTCAATTGTTTTTTCTTTCCCATACTTTTGTAAAAAAGGTAATTCCATATCATTTAAAATAACTAAAATAAGCGGAGCAATCTCTTGAGCATCCTCTTTTTTTGCAAAACGAATCATTTCATTCTCTCCTTTTTTTCATTCTATCACTGAAAAATAAAGATCAAAAGAGTTATTTTAAATAATCCTCGATTTTTTGGGTAACAAAATAACCATGTGAAACGATGCGAGCAGCTTCTGTCCGGCAATAAGGACAAACGATCGGCATTTCTTTATCAACATGTTCAACTACATTGTTGACTTCTTCATAAGTAAACTTTTTCCCGCAATTTGGGCATTTCATCTTTTCCATAGCAATGACTTCCTTTCTTTTTTACACATTTAGCTTACTCTTATATTGTAAAAAAGAAAAATGATAGCTATTGATTTTTAGGCACGAATCAACAAAACAGATTCTTCATTATCCTCTGCTAATTTGATCTCATAGTATAATTTGTCGCTTTTCATTAGCAAAACCCAACTTCTTACTTTAGCATTGCGCTTTCCACTTTGTTTAACAGCTTCTTTCATTGCCTTTTGAGGAGATTTGCTTGAGTAGATCTTTTTGATGTCAAAGAATGGTTGGTTTTCGGCTAATTTACTCGAACGAACAGCTGGCTTTCCGGTTGTAGGATTGACAACAAGCATTTGTTCAGAATCTACGAAAAGATATTGAAAGGTATTGTTTGTTTGTTGTTGGACATCCTCTTTTGGTACAAACTGAACCATTTGAACTTTTGTTTTATTTGTTTCTTTTTTAAAGATTCCCACTGCTTTTTTCAGTGAGATTTGATATTCTTGTTCACTAATATCATCATAACGAAACGTAGCAGTCAATAATCCTAACGAAGCCGTTAGCCCAATAAGTATGAGAATAGCTGACCCAAATAAAATTTTTTTCATCTTCATCAGTGTCTCCCTTTTCCTTTTTTTACTAGCATATCAAGATTTTTTATTAAAAAAAATCGAATGACAGAAAGAAAAAGTGACAATTTTGTTACTTATTCATGTAATTCTAACGGCAAGCCATCTGGATCAAAGAAAAAAGTCATTTTTTTCCCAGTAAATGTATCGATTCGAATTGGCTCAGTTTCGATCCCTTTTAAACGAAGCTCTTCAATGACAGATTCAATCTGTTCCACTTTAAAAGCCAGATGTCTTAATCCACATGCTTCTGGATAACTTGGACGTTTAGGCGCATTAGCTACCCCGAATATTTCTAATTCAGCTGTTCCAAGCTTTAAATCTAATTTATAATCTTCTCTTTCCGCACGATAATTTTCACGGATTACTTCAAAGCCTAACTTATCAACGTAAAATTCCCGTGATTTTTGATAGTCAGATACAATAATTGCGACATGATGGATAGCAGATAAATTCATTTTTTTACTCCTTTACTCTTTTATTCTTTTTCATATTTTAACATTTTCTTTGGTCAAAAGTTTTTTATAAAGAAAAAAATGGAAAGTTCACCTACGTCGGTTGACTTCCCATTCTTTCATCAATTCAATGTAAAGTTTTCATGTTTCCAGAAAACAAAGCAAAAAGTATCATAACACATATTATTTTAAATTGAAAGACTAGAAATATTTTTTGAAAGTAATACAATAGGTTGTGTCAACAAATCTAACGCATACTATATTTAGTGTTTAAAGGAGCTTTTATCAATGATAAATTATTTTCGCTTTTTAGCACACCAACTCAAAGGTTGGCCTCAACAAAATTACTATCTTTTCTTTTTTAGTCTTGGGTGTCAGATTATGACCCTTGTGAATAGCCCTATTACTTGGTTAGCGGTGATCACTTTTATCGGTACTACACTTGGTGTCTTGTGTATCTTATCAATCAATGCAGCGAAATCTGTTAATGGTATTTTAGGAATTTTATCAGCTATTTGTTTCATCATCGTTGGTTTTTCTGCTAAAAATTACTTGAGTATCGGCGAACAAATCGCCTATATGATCACCTTAGATATCCCTGTTTTATTAAGTAAAGAATGGAATCATAACATGGCAGCAAAAATCCGTAAGTTCAATGGAAAAACATGGTTAGTCGCAATTTTTGCTACGATCCTGGTTTATGCTATTTCAGGTTTCTTGATTGGGCGCTTAACAGACGATCCACGTCCTTGGATCGATGCTATTGCCTTTTCAATCAGTTTGACAGCTGGTGTGATCAGTTTCTTGCGTTACAATAACCAATATTATTGGTGGTTGGCTTCAGGATTAGCACAGATGGTTCTGTGGTACATCTCATTTAGACATGGTTCAGCTAGTTTAGCTATGTTTGTCAATAGTTCCGTTTACCTATTGAATGATGTCTTGGCTTTCACAGTTTCTCCTTGGTATAACCAAAAAGAACGTGAACGAATGCTAAAAATGGAAAAAGAATATGAGCAAGAGCATGAAAAGAGTGTGCTGATTTAAGACCGTGCCATGATCATTTTGATCTGAATATAATCGACAGTCTTCTGGTAAAGCATGTTTCGATGTTCCCTTTTTCTTGGTACTTATCTAAATAAGCTAGCTGCCGCCAACAATTGATTGGTGGTAGCTAGCTTATTTTTACCCTATCGACTTTCACAATAGTCTTTTTAATAATTGCTTAGTTTTTGAACTTTCTGTTTGCAAAACTTTTTCTAATCGTTGGAAATATTGTAACGCATGTTGTTGTTCTTTCGATAAGGAATAGTCATTTTCATTTAGTTCTGTTAAAATGGTCATCACTTTTTTCGTTTTCAACTCAACAGCAATTTTATCCCATACTTCCTCGGTGACTACCTTTTTCTGTGACACATTTTCGTTGGCTATCACTGTTTGCTTCATTTCTTTTTCTTTTCGTAAGACCTTCAAGAAACCATTTCTCATGACTCTAGGAATACTATCAAAGAAGCCTTCTGTGAAACCATAACGACAATATTGCTGCCAGATGAAAAGATACACCTCGGATTGGATAAATCGCTGCTTGCGTGCATATTCGGTCATTTTACTCTGTTGTTCTGGAGTTTGTTGGCGTCCAGTTGCTCTTAATTGCTGGATGAATGTTTCAAAGAAGGTCAATGATAGTTTTTCACCCCCATCAACAGCGATCAACGCCCAGTCTTTTTGCAAAAAAGTTCGGTAATTCGTTAAAAAAGTCTCGACATCTTTCACTAATTCTTCTGAAAAATCTTCAAATAGTTCTTTCTTCCCACGAATTTTTTTAGGGGTTCCCTCTAATTGCGTTGCAATACGTGAGATCTCTTGTTTCAGCGCTTGATAATCAGCAAGATAAATTGGCATATCTGCTTCACGAAAATCCACAACCCTGGCAACTAGTTTTTGATCAGGCAAATAGGGATTTTTTAATTTTCGATTTTGGTAGAGCATAAAACAATATTCTTGCCATAAATCTTCTGGAAACGCCACGTTTTGCTGTTTCAGCCACAATAATTCGTCTAGTGCTAAATCGACTTTAGTCATTCCTTGATTGATAGATGTTGCGATTTGCGGGCTTACGTGTAAATGTTCAGCAAAGTGATTGATCCCTAAAGAAAGGCTCTTACCGGTCTTTGGTGAATGAACGATATATTGCACTTTTAATTCACGACCGCATTCGCAATATAATTTTTGTTGTCGCCGTTTGGTACGAAAAAAAGGATTGATTTTAAAATCGGAAAAGACCCAATCAGTCGCTGCTAAATAATTTTCTTCTATAAATTGGGAATTGATCAAGTAGCGTCGATGTTGATCAACTAATTGACGTTGTTTCGTCGTCAACTTTTCATAGATTTCCCAACGCTGATTACTTGTATACTGTTTTGATATCTTAATTGGATAGACTTGATTGATTTCTTTGGGATACCATTCTTTAAATACCTTTTGCCAGTCGTTCATTACTTATGTTTCCTTTCAAAAAAAGAATCGACTGGTCTAATTCGACCAGTCGACACAATGATTTGTTTTTCACTACATTATTTGTAAAAATTAGTGAGTTGTTCCTGCATTGCCAGCAATGTCATGATCATTTGTTACGGCTGCTTCTACTGCATAAGTCAAAGAAGCGGCAATATCATCTAATGACATTGATGGTGTGCCTACTGGACGATCAATCACTTGATCAGGTGAAAATGGCACATGGATAAATCCGCCACGAATCGTCGGGAATTTTGTCTCAATCAAGTGAAGCAAACGATACATGATGTCGTTGCAAACAAAGGTACCCGCTGTATACGAAATGTAAGCAGGCAATCCATGTTCATGGACATTTTTTGTCATTGCTTTAATCGGTAAAGAAGTGAAATAAGCAGCTGGTCCATCTGGTTCTAACGCTGTATCAAAAGGTTGGTTTCCTTCGTTGTCAGCAATTCTAGCTTCTGCTAAATTGATTGCTACTCGTTCGAATGAAACAGCTGAACGTCCACCAGCTTGTCCAACACAGATGACGATTTCCGGCTGATGTTCTTCGATTGCTTTTTCCACAACTTGGCTGCTTTTAGCAAAAACCGTTGGGACTTCCACTTTGATAATTTGTGCTCCAGCAATTTCATCAGGCATTTTTTTCACTGCTTCATAAGCAGGATTCACTTTATCTCCACCAAATGGATCAAAACCAGTTACTAGTACTTTCATTTTACATTCCTCCATTATTCTCAATATAAACTAACTATTATTATAGAGTTTTTTCTTATTTAAATAAAATCATATAAACGATTTGGAACACTAACATGAAGATCGCTACGAATAATTGGTTCTTGATTACGCCGTATTTGTCTTTCATCTCTAACATTGCCACAGGCACGACATTGAAGTTTGCAGCCATCGGTGTTAACAAGGTTCCACAGAACCCACAGGTCAGAGCAACCATTCCCACTAGTGCTGGATTTGCGCCGTGACTGAATACAAACGGTGCACCGATCCCTACAGTCATTACCGTAATCGCTGCAAAGGCGTTCCCCATAATCACCGTGAAGATAACCATACCCAATGCATAGATTATAATACCGACATTCACATTACCTTCGGGAACGATTTGCCCGACTGCATTAGAAATAACTGTCCCTACTCCTGCACTTGTAAAAACCGCTCCTAATGATGCCAAGAGCATTGGTAACATACTTAAAGGTCCTACTGTTCCTAGCATATCTGCAGCATCATCTAAGAAAGTAGTTGGTCGATTGTCTCGTGAGAAGAACATCATGATCACCATTGCGGCAAAAACACCAACACCAACACCAACTAATGCGCCAAGCTTAGTAAAGAGTGCGAACAAGATTGCAAAGATCCCAATACTCAATGCCGGAATAAAGATTTTCATTCCTAATTTATCAGACATTTTTTCCATGTATTGTTTAGAAGGTAAGCGACTTTCTCCTTTGCTGACTTTCTTTGCAATCGCTGGAACTGTCATGGCAAAAATCAAAAGACCGTTGACGATCGCAGGTAACCATCTTCCACCAGCAATTACGATTCCTAATACTGTCCAGAAAAAAGCAGAACCGTATCGATGAGGATTCGTTTTATCGTTAATATTTCTGATTCCTGTATAAATAAGAACTAACCCCATGATGATATATAATATTTCTAATAATTTATCCCCTAATAAAATTTCAGGATCTGTAAAAAAGCTCATATTATTGCCCCTTTCCTGAATAATATTTTTTCGCTAATTTTTTCTCTCTTAAGTAGAAATAAATACTTGCAACAATCAGTGCAACGACAGCAACTGGTACTTCAACCAAAGCAAGTTGTCCTAGTGTCACTTCATAACCCAGACCTTTTAAAGTCGATTGAACTAACAACGCACCTGCTCCACCAACGAATAATACTTGACCAAAGAACCAACAAATATTTTCCATCGCAGAAGACATGCCTTTTAATTCTTCCTCATGTTGTGGATCAATTTCCAGGCCTTTTGATTCGACTGTTCCTAAAGCCATTGGCATGATGATTGGGCGAACAAAACCGGCAACTCCACCAAAGCTGACATTGAACGCTGCAAAGATCATACGGAAGACCCCATAGATATCAATGATCATTCCAGCTGATACTTTCTTAAAGCGCTTAATAAGCGAAGCTGCTGATTCTTTCAAACCATTACGTTCCAGTGTACCTGTTGCCAACATAATAATGATAAAAATAGCCATTCCTCGATTATTGACAAAACTTGTTCCTAAAGTTTCTAACATTCCTTCAATTCCTAAACCGCCTGTCAATGCGGTGACAATCAGTGCGACCATTACGATCAAAATTGAATCTAATTTTAGTGCAAAACCGATAATGACGATCAAGACACCTAAAAGACTAAGATAGTTCTCCATTTGACTTTCTCCTTAAAATTACAAGATATTTTTTTATTATAAATCAAAAAGCCATGAAAATATAGATAAAATCCAATTATCTCATTATATTTTTTAAAAATTCAGTCAATTCAATAAAAAAATTAGAAAAATCACTTACGATTGAAACAACTCGTTTACAGTTCAAATTTTTTGAGATCTTATTTTTGTTAACTAACAAATGAACAAAAAACAAACAAAAACGTGCTTAATTATCTAAAATAACACTTTAGCATAGGTGTTTTCCTCCAAAAAACGACTTCTAAATCGAATGGCCGATTCAAATTGGTTCACGTTTTAGCTTATCACTACCCTTATTTTTTATTCTGTGTTATCCTTTCAATTAACAAAATAATGACACAACTATCGCCGGGTAGTATTAAGAGGATAAGCATTCCATTAGGTCTTTGGAGGAATGCTACTCCTCTTTTTTGTGTAAATGGAGTGATTAATATGGCATGGTTTGAATTAATCTTAGCGGGAATCTTGGAAGTTTTTTGGTCTACGATGATGAAATGGAGTGATGGTTTTTCTAAATTGAATTATTCTTTCTACACGGTCATTGGCATGATCGCCAGCTTTTATCTCTTATCAAAGGCGATCAAACAGTTACCAATGAGTTTATCATATCCTATTTGGACCGGAATCGGTGCCGTTGGTTCAGTGATCATTGGTGTCGTCTTGTTTCATGATAAACTGACATTAGCCACTTGGTTTTTCGTTGGCTTATTATTGATTAGTCTGGTCGGAATCAAAATAACGAGTGGACATTGATCCTACATTATCAGGAATGGTTGATCAGACCAAAACAATAGTAGGTGCATGAACACATCAAAAAAAGCCAGATAACCGGTTTTGCTAACGATTCTTTTATTAGAATCATGAATTACCGTTTATTTGGCTTTTTTAATGACTTAATTTAACATATTTGTGTATTTAAACATGTAAAACGCCTGTAGCAAATAGAATCATTGCTGTTAGTCCGATCATTGTGACACCGACTAATAAAAATTTATCTAAGTGAAGATGAGGGATTGGCTCATTTTGTTCTTTCCGGGCTCTTAAATAAAAGAAGATCCCAGGTAAGAAGAGTACTAACACTAACATCACTTCATTGAAAGCAACCACGAGCATTGCCCAGACTTGAAATGCACTGGCTAAAAAGCCGATAAAGAATTGCCCCCATTCTTTTCTTTGATAAGATAGTTTCATCTGATAAAGACCTAAGAATAACCAAGTAAAGAATATCGCTGCTGTCCCAAGTGTGTAAGCAAAATTATACGCACTATCCGTGAACAATAAAGAAAGTAAGAAAACATTAGTACAAATCGTCGTTAAGACAATAGCATATGTTGGCGCACCTTTTTTATTGACTTGACCCCAGCGTTTCGGTAATAAGTTAGCATCTGCCATATTCCTCATGGTTTCAATCGGTAAAATCGTCCAAGATAACCAGACACCTACAAGCGAAATGATCAAACCACCGTTGATCAAGATTGCTCCCCATTTTCCTACCATCATTTCAAACACATAACCCATCGCTGGCTGTGTTTGGATTCCTTGCAATTCTTTCATTGACATTGTCCCATAAGGTAACATCGAAACTAAAACATAAATGATGATTAAACCAAAAATACCAAGGATCGTTGCTTTCCCTACATCTGATTTTTTCTTTGCACGAGAACCAACCACAGAAGCTCCTTCGATCCCAACAAACACCCATAACATCACCATGATACAGCTCAATATCTGACTAGAAAATGGCACGGGCTGGCCATTCGCACTCAATATGATATCACTAGAAAAATTATCGATAAATTGTTGCAGTGAAAAGGTACTGATTGCTACAACAATAAATAAAAATAGTGGGACAAGTTTACAGATCGTTACAATAGCGTTCACATAACTTGCATTTTCGACCCCACGATTGACTAGCCAAGCATATCCCCATAAAAACAAAGTGCTCATAACGATCGAAGCGATATTCTGACCTCCGTCGAATACTGGGAAAAAGTAACCTAAAGCACTCATTAGCAACGTAGCAAAGGCTACGTTCCCCAACCAACAAGTAAGCCAATAACCCCAACCACTGATAAATCCAGCAAAACGTCCGAAACCAGCTTCTGCATAGCTGAAAATACCACCTTCCAGCTCTGGACGTTTTTTATTGATATTATTGATTGATAACGAGAGCATCAACATAGCTGTTCCAACTAGCACCCAACTAAAAATAGCTGGGGCACCAGCCGATCCGGAGATGTCCGTCATAATACCAAATACGCCACCTCCTATCGCTGACCCAATCACTAAGGCCGCTAGTGGAAACAACCCTATTCCTTTGTTCTGTTGCTCTGTATCCATTTTAAGCATCCTCCAAAATAAACCGCTTTTACCAAAAGTATAACAAATCTTCACCTGTTTTACTTTATTCATAAAAATTCTAATAGAAATATAATTGTAACTATTTTTTTCTAATTATACAAGAATCTTGCATATTCATTTAGGGAAAACCTTTTCCAAAAATTGATAAAAAAATGCTATACTGGAGACAAGAATTGGAGGAAATGTAATGAACATTCTATATATATCGATCTCTGGAAACACACGAGCTTTCGCTAAAAAACTTGCTGAATATGCTGCGAACCAACATGAGTTAAATCCTCAATTACCAGAAATCACGCTAAAAGAAATTCATGAAAATAGTGACTTTCAACAAGAGAGTGAACCTTTCTTCACTTTTGTACCCACTTACTTAGATGGAGGAAATGGGTTAGATAACGGTGATACAGAAATTTTAACAGAAACCATGCGTGAATATCTGGAATACGAAGACAATCATACGCTTTGTCTGGGTGTCGTAGGGAGTGGAAACAAAAATTTTAATAATCAATATTGCTTAACCGCTAAACAATACGCCAGCCAATTTGGCTTCCCTTTCCTCGCCGAATATGAATTACGGGGAACCCCAGCAGATGTTGAGCGAGTATATCAAAAATTAGTCGAAACAGCTAACCAATAATTTCTAAAAAATTCGATCAAAACAGAGAACAGAGAGGAAACTTAGTTGGTAAGTTTCCTCTCTGTTTTTCTTTTTTAGGCTTTATACTCATTCAGTAATCCGCTTATCGAATATCCTTCATCCATCACTTGCGACTATTTTACATTACAATAGAAGTAAACTGTGTCACCTCCAACACTGTGATTTATTGTGTGAACTTGTTAGGAAGCTCTGGCTAAGATAAAACACTCGTCATCCACATGATGCCCCATTCATAGACTTCCGTTATAAAAAGTTATCGTATCAGATTCTAATTCTATTTCAATGGATCTCCCCTTCGTTTAGATTACTTTTGTCAGAAAAATTTGTTATCAAAAACTTAAACATAGACAGTTCGAAAGAGAATCACTAGTCAAAATGGAAGAAATAAAATTCCCCATACTCTTTTTAAAGCTATTCAGTTCAAATAATCTTAATATAACCAAGCATATTGCAAACGTTAACTTAACAGAACAAAAAGGAAAAGGTATAATAAAAATAGAAATATCCAGATTTTTTTATATGTTATTTTATATTTTTTTGACACTAGATTATAAACAAGGTGGTGAAAAAACATTAAAAAAAAGAAATTTCTTGTTGTGTTATTTTCAATGTTTTATTTATTATTTTTAGGTGCTTGCAAGCAAAAGAATGATCCTGTGGTTTCTTTAGAAGAAGTCGATAAAGCAGTGATTTTTGTTAAAGATGACGAAGGAAAAGAAAAAAGTTGGAAAGCTACAGACCCCAATTTTTTAAAAACATTAATAGGAAACCTTAATGTTCTGTTTAATAAATCGGATCAACATGCTCAACGTTATGATATGAAACTGACATCAAAGCAAAAAAGATTCAACTATCAAATAAAGTTTTATAAAAACAATAATGTTGTACAAGAGATTCAGATTTCAAAAGTAAATAAGGTAACTATAGACAAAGAGGAATTCATGATTGGAAAAGAGAAAGAAAACGAACTAGATAGTTTGAAAAATCATTTATTACTTGTTGCTAAATAGATAGGCGATGTTGGGACAATCATCTACCAAAGATATAATAAGCCTGGTTTTGATACGTAATGTCAAAATCAGGCTTATTTTTCTTATTTTAGACACTTTTTCCTTCATGTGTTTCCCTAATTTTCTCAAATTAAGTGCCATGAGTACCGAGCCAATATCAATCGTTTCTCCTTGTTTCCCACGCAAGTGAAAACGATGGAACGCCAAATGAGCCTTTACACTGTTTACCATAGATTTTTTGTCTTGAATGAATCACACTCTTTCTCAACTTTTTTAACATTTTGCTTTGAACAAGTGCCTATAATAATTGACTTGTATTTGGCGATCTTGCTTATTGTATATTTTAGAATGATCAATTAGATTAAGAGTTATTTGGTCTAAGGTACTACAATTATTTTTCCCTCTTATTAATCATAGAAAAGAGCCTGAGACCGCACTTGGTCCCAGGCTCGAATTTTCTCTATTCTTTATCTGCTTTTACTTCGTTCAATTTTTTGTAGCTTCAACAGTCATGACCTTCGCTTTGGCTTTTGTCTCACCTGTTTTTTCTAAAACGAAATTTTTTACTTTCTCCATATTGGTAATTAAAACCATCATCGAAGTTTCTTTACCGGCAGCTTTGATTGCTGCTAAATCGACTTGAGCAACAAGTGTATCAGGTGTCACCAACTGACCTTCTGTTACCTTCACCTCAAATGGTGTACCACCAAGGTCAACTGTATTGATCCCCATGTGAAGTAACACTTCTAATCCATTAGCGGTTGTGATACCAATCGCATGTTTAGTGGGGAACACTGAGCTGATCGTTCCACTTACTGGTGAATAAATCTGCCCATTGATTGGCTCAACAAAGTAACCTTCTCCCATCATTTTTTGAGCAAATACGGGATCACTTGCCTTTTCAAGTGATTCAACTACTCCATCAGCTACAGCAGCTAATGAAATTTCACTTGTGCTGACTGCTCCTGTATTTTCCGTCATTGGTGTCATTTCAGTTGTTGTTTCTTCAGCTAATTCTTCTTTCTCCAATTGCTCTTTAGGAATACCAAAGAAGAATGTTGCTAGGAAACCACCTGCGTAAGCAGCGAGTAGCCCTAAGACATACCCTAACCATTTTCCATCTGAAATCAATGGGATCAAAGCAGCACCAGAAGGCCCGATCGCAATAGCACCTACATTTCCAATCATCCCAACAACAGCACCACCAATACCACCACCGATACAAGCGGTAATGAATGGACGTCCTAACGGCAGTGTCACACCGTAGATCAATGGTTCACCGATTCCTAAGATTCCTACGGGTAACGCACCTTTGATCATTTCAGTCAATTCTTTATCTTTTTTACAACGAACCCACAATGCTAATGCTGCTCCGACTTGTCCGGCACCAGCCATCGCCAAAATAGGTAATAATAGTGTTTTTCCTGTTTCATCAATCATTTGGACATGGATCGGTGTTAAGATTTGATGCAATCCGAACATAACCATCGGTAAGAATAGTGTCCCCAAGACAAATCCTGAAAAGGCACCACCTACACCTAATACCCAGTTGATTCCGCCAACCATTCCATCTGAGATGAAACCAGCGAGTGGCATGATGAAGAAAATTTCGACTAAGCCAATAACAATCAATGATAATGTAGGGGTAACAATAATATCAATGGAATCTGGTACAACTTTATGCAATTTTTTTTCAACGATTGCTAATAACCAGACAGCAAAAATAACACCTAAAATCCCACCTTGACCTGCAGCTAACGCTTCTCCAGTGAATAAGTTTTTAAGTGGCGCTTCTGGATTCATGCCTGTTAATAAGACTACCGCACCGATAACACCACCAAGAGTTGGTGTTGCACCAAAAACTTGAGCTGCATTGATCCCTGTATAAATCACTAAGAAACTGAACATACCATTTTTTAGAATGTTCATGATATCAATGTATTGTTGCCAAGTTGCTGCATCTAATGTACCCGCTGTCACTAAGTTTGCTAGTACCGCAGCAATCCCTGCCACGATCCCAGTACCGACAAATGCTGGAATCATAGGGACGAAAATGTTCGAAATATCTTTCAAGATTGATTTGATTTTTGAAGGTTTTTGTTTATTTTTTTGAGCAGCTTTCATCGCTTGCGCTCTCTCATTTACCAAATCTTTTCCTGAGGCTGACGACTTATCAGAAGCTCTATTTCCTGAAGAAATCTGTTCTCCTAATTTTACACCTGCTTGATCTACCATCGTTTGTGCTACTTTGTTCACTTTACCAGGACCGATGATCACTTGCAGTTGTTCGTCCTCAACAACGCCTAATACACCAGGTATCGCTTTCAATTTTGCAACATCGACAAGCTCATCATTAATGATCTTCATTCGAACACGGGTCATGCAGTGGACAATGCTTTCGACATTGCCCATTCCGCCTACACCAGCATAGATCCGCGTTGCTAGTTCTTCTAAAGTCAATTCATTTTTAGCCATTGGTTCTTCCCCCTCATAAGGTTCCTTTTACAAAGCCGTTTGCTTCAACTAATTTTTCTTCTGCTGTCGCTTTATCACTATTGGTTAAAATCATCACGATCGCTAATTTCACATTTTTATCTGCTTCATTAAAATACTTCTCAGCGGTTTGATAGTCAACCTCTGTTGCTTGCATAATGATTCGTTTTGAACGCTCAATCAATTTTTCGTTGGTCGGTTTCACATCGACCATCAAGTTATTGAACACTTTGCCAATCCCGATCATACTAATTGTTGAGATCATATTCAAAATCAATTTTTGTGCTGTACCAGATTTTAGGCGAGTTGAACCGGTTAGAAACTCAGGTCCTGCATCAACTTCGATCGGATAATCGGCATGTTGACTGATTTCAGCATTTTTATTACAAGAAATTGTAGCAGTAGTCGCACCGATTGTACGAGCATAATCTAAACCGCCAATCACATATGGTGTACGACCACTTGCGGCAATCCCGATGACCATATCATTTTCAGTTAATCCTAAGTTTACTAAATCTTCTTTCCCTAACTCTAAAGAGTCTTCTGCTCCTTCAACCGCAACTGTCATGGCTGCTTCACCACCAGCAATCAAGCCAATGACCATCTCAGGTTCTACACCAAATGTTGGTACACACTCTGCAGCATCTAGCACACCTAAACGACCACTTGTACCGGCACCCATGTAGATCAATCGACCACCTTGTTGGAAAGATTTAATCGTCTGTTGGATCACTGGTTCGATGCTAGCCAATTCTTTTGAAACGGCTTCGGCTACTTTATGATCTTCTTGGTTCATTAGCTGAACTGCTTGGGTAACACTCATTTCATCAAGTCCAAATGTTTGTTGATTTCGTCGCTCTGTTGTTAGATTTTCTAAATTAATTTGCTTCATTTGTTTTTCCTTCTCTTCTAATTATTTTAAAATTTACCCCTGCACGGATTTGCTCAAGTAGCGGTAACTCGGCTTCGCTTATTTGAGCGACTCGATTCACTTTTTCATCTGCTGGTAAATCCTTTTTAGTAATTTGAATTTCCCCCATGTAACGAAGATATCGTTCATTATCTAAAGTAATCGTTCCTTTTGCTCGTTCTTTCGTATCACGAGGAGGAATTTGAGGGATGTTTCTAAACCGTGCATCCGCACTGCGGATAACATCTCTTGCCTCATCTTGCCGATTCATATGGTTTCCTAAAATATACTCGTAAAACTGGGCATCAATTACTTCAGCATGCAGTAAAATTGTTTGTTCTCTTTGATACATGGCAAATTGTTCTTGAACTTCTTCTGAAAGTCTGCCATCACCGATATAAATCAAATCTGTATCGCATGACATCAAATCCAGAGCAGCAGCTAAAGGATGGACATGTCGATGACTTTCTAAAGTAGGTAAACCTTGATATAACGGACCACGTAAGGCTTCGTCCCCTGCCACAAAACCTTGGATTGTAAAGCCTTGTTCTTTTAGCCAATGATTTTTTTCTTGATACCATTTCCGATCTAATCCAGTTTCGGGACGCGGATAGTAATTATGCCATGCTTCAAGTTGAGAAAAATCTGCATTAGCGACTTGTAATTCTGTGACATCTTGTTGAGTGATCGTGCTGGCGTTTAAACTGATTTTGATTTGATGGCTCCAATTCGCAATTTGTTCATTTGAAAGATGATAATCCATTCGTAACCCAGTAACGCCAATCTTTTTTAATGGCTCTAAATCTGCCATCGAAAATCCAGCATGTTTTAAAGCATCTCCAGAAATATCTACCATTAGATCCAATTGATTTTCTTTGGCACATTCGCCTAGTTCTGTTAACCGTTTTTTATATAAACTAGCATCATCTTCAGGAATATGCATAGAAGTAAATATCCCATCAAACCCATTCTTTGCCATCTTTTGGATATAAGCTTTTTTTTCTATCGTTAAAGCTTCATTCATAAAAATCGAAAAACCAAACATCTGTCTCCCCCTCACGCGATGTATCCGTATTCATTTCTATGAACAGAGTATACCTCTTGTGAAATAAAATTTCAACATTTTTATAAAAATAAATTAATTTTATTTCTAAAAGCGTTTTCGTTGGTTGATAATGATAGGCGATTTCAAAGATTAATGGCTAATTATATAACTAAAGAAAGAACGACACACCGACTAAAAAGTGTTTCATGCGCTGAATGACAGAACAAAAATACGCATCAATCATTGGTTCATTCTGACCTCTATTTGATTTTATACAACTCATCAGTCCTTATTGACAAAAAGCCACGTAAATAAACGGAAGAATGACAAAAATAGCAAAAACTATTTTTGGATTCTTCCGCTTATCGGTTTCAGAAATCAACTATTTTTTTGATTCATGATACGAATGTTTGACTCCGCTGCTACCCGCCAAAAATGAGTTAAGACTTTATAGTGTTCAGCTCATGTTTACTAGGAAAAGTAACTAATTCCGTATTTTCAACAAAAAAATCAAAGAATGTCTCATTTGGCATAGGATGGAAATAAGCGTTCATGATACGAATCAACGCATTATGACAAACTAATAGGTAGACATTCTCTTCATCAGCAAGACATTCTTCGATCAATGGAACAACTCGAGCATAAACATCTAACACTGATTCACCATTTGGAAAACGCACCGCAAATTCTTGTCGTGCTTCTTGAAAGATTGTTTCATGACTTGGCATCCCGTCGTATTCCCCAAAATCCATTTCGATTAACCGTTCATCTACTTCCATTGGCAAGTGAAGTTTATCGGCAACGGCTTGCGCTGTATCTTTTGCACGTTGTAAAGGGGAATGGATAATCTTCGTGACTGGGATTTGTAATTCTGAAACTTTTTCAGCCAATTTCTCCGCTTGTTTTTGCCCTTTTTCTGTTAATGGGGCATCCGCTCTCCCGCAGACCCGTTCTGCTGCATTCCAAGTTGTCTCGCCATGTCTAGTTACATATAACATTATTCAACGCTCCTTTGTTTGTTCTGGCTCGATTGTAACATAACTAATGAGCAAAACAAGTTTCACTACTTATTGATGACAATGAGTTATTTGAGTGAAATGAGTCGATCAGCTATTTTATTTAAGAAGACTTGGTCATGATCCACAACCAACATTGCAGGTTTAAACGATAAAATCAGTTGCTCCAACTGGACTTGATTGAAGACATCTAAATAGTTCAACGGTTCATCCCAAACATATAATTCCGCTTTTTGAGAAAGCGACTTGGCTAGTTCAACTTTTTTGCGTTGCCCCATACTCATCTGCTCAATTCGGTTATGAAAGACTTCTCTTTCCATCCCTAACTTGCGGAGATTATTTAAAAATGTTTGATAATCAACTTTTTGCTTTTCTGCAAATTCACTGAGCGTACCTCGATTATCTTCATAATTCTGACGCACGTAACTGATCGTTAGTTGATTAGGCTTATGGATCGTACCTGCAGTTATTCCATCAAAATCGTCTAAAAGATAATGGATGATCGTAGATTTCCCTATACCGTTTCCCCCTGTCAACGCCACACATTCGTTTTGGTCAATCGTAAAATTAACGGGCGAAAAAAGCAGCTGTTGATACCCCAGCTGTAAATTCTCCACAGTCAGCAATCGTTTATGATGTGTTTTTTTGACATTCATTGACAAAGGCTCTACATATTCGATATCCTTCAATAATTTTTCTTTTTCCCCGATTTGCGTTTCCATCCGATTCACGATTGCTTTCGAGCGTTTCATCGTTCGAGCGGCATCCGCGCCAATTGCACCACGATTCACTCTACGATTTTCAGTATCGATAAACCCAACGCTTTTTTTCGTCTTATCTCCCTCACGAGAGCGGGACCACTCTGCTTTTTCTGCTGCAGTTTTCTTCAAGCGAGTGACTTCTTTTTTGATTTTTTCATTTTGGGCAATCTCAAACTCATTTTTTAACTGCTTTTGCTCTTCATATACTGAAAAGTTCCCCTGATACAGTTCTAATTGGCTTTTTTCAATTGCTAATACATGATCGACCACTTCATCGATAAATCCGCGATCATGGCTGATCACGATAAATCCTTGATTTTTTTTCTGCAAGTAATTAGCTACTTGTTTTCTTCCGACTAAATCCAAATGATTCGTCGGCTCATCGATCAAAGGAAAATGCTGATCATCAACAAAAAGCAGTGCTAAGAGTACTTTTGTTTTTTCACCACCAGACAGTGTGTGAAATGGTCGCCACAAAATCTCTGGGTCAGTTTCCATTAATTGTAGTTCTCTTTCGATTTCCCAAAGTTCGACATCAGCTATCTCATTCAACGCATCATAAGTAAATTGTGCTTCTTCTCCAATTTCTTGAGGGAAATAGTTAAATTCTTGCTGATGGATAATCTGTCCTTGATAAGGTAGTTTATCTTGTAAAATGTTCAATAATGTCGTTTTTCCACGTCCATTCCGACCGATCAACCCTAATTTCCAAGTAGTATCAAAATTCAATGTAGCTTGATCAAATAAGGGTAGCACTTGATTGTCATAACCAAAAGTTAAATTTTTAATTTCTATCTTCGACATTTATATCCTCCTATAAAAAAGACCAGTCCTATTTTCAGAACTGGTCGCCAAAGAAGGGATATAAAAAGAGACCCCACCAATGAAAACTCGCCAATTCTGAAAATCTGCCTGCTATTTTTTATTGAGTAAGTGTTTTTCACATTAAATTCTGCATGAGCAAGCTTCAACGGGCAATCGTTAGACCGTTTCTCTTCACTCAAACATCGTGATTAATGTAATTTATGCACTTTTCTCATTAATAAAATAGCCTTAATGCAGCTTTCAATCATTGACTTAGTTTTTCAATGGCAAGATCCCTCACTTCGTTTTATTTGTCATTAGGTTAACATAATTATTTTTAAACTGTCAACTAAGATAAATCATCTTCCACTAATCGGCTGAGATTATGTGTCATAATCGCTACTTTTTCAAGGGTTTCTTGACGATTTAAGGCTTTTTTCAATTCAATCGGTCCTAGCTGGATACTAAAAACACTTGGCAGAAATTCATCTAATCGTCCAAGATTTTTTTCGCGACTGCCACATAACGCAATAACTTTTTTCCCATGTTTCTTTGCCAGTTTAGCTACACCATATGGTACTTTCCCATTGATCGTCTGCTGATCGATTCGTCCCTCACCTGTGATCACGAGATCTGCTTGTTTGATGGCTTCTTCTAAACCAATCAGTTGAGCAACAAGTGAAAAACCAGAAACCATTTTACCACCGACAAGCAATAACGCTCCACCGATTCCACCAGCAGCCCCACTTCCAGAAACAGCATTTAAATCAATATTAGTCGTTTGTTTTATCTGTTCGGTTAAATTCGTTGCCTGTTTGTCCAGAAATGCTAAAGTTGTTTTTGTACCACCTTTTTGCTTACCGTAAATTTGAGCTGCTCCTTGTGGGCCACTGTAAAAACTTGTCACATCAGCAGCAACTAGCAATTGAACCTTTTTGAATTTTTCACGGCTTTTGCCCCACTCGATTCGTTTCGTCGTCAGCAGTGGATTTCCCTCTGTAGCCCCAACTAACTTGGCTCCTAGCGACTGCAACAGACCTAAGCCACCATCTGAACAGCCACTCCCACCTAATGTGACAATCACCTGATCAACCTCTTGTGTCAAAGCATCTTTCAAAAGTTCTCCCAAGCCAAAGCTAGAAGCTGATCGAATCGTTTGATCAGTTGGCTCCTTTAATAAATCAAGACCGATTACTTCAGTTGATTCAATCACTGCCAGGCGTTTTCCCGCATAAACCGTGAGTAAATATCTGCAACTTACTTTTCGAAAAAGCAGATCTACCCCTTCGATTACCCGCCATTGACCACCTAAAGCATGATAGATCGCCTCTGCTGTTCCTTCTCCTCCATCAGCAATCGGGCGATTGATTTTTTTTCCTTTTTTTGAAAACCAGCCGTTCAAAGCTGCTTGATTTAATTCAAACGATGAGGCACTTCCTTTAAATGAATCAATGGCTGCTAAGATCGTCATTGTCGTTCCTCCTCTGTACGTTGCTCTCCTTACTAGTAAGACATGTTTCTCTTTTTTTGACAACCAATACAAGTTGAAAATTTGCAAAAAACAATACACGGATGGGGCTAAACAATTAGCGAGGCTGTTTTTCATAAATAGAAAAGTGACGTTCAAGAATTCACTTCCTTCTTGAACGCCCACTTTCGATTATTGCTATTTGATTCTTGCTGTTTATAAGTGCTTTTTATTTGAAACAACCGACCATGTGGTATTAAGATGCTCATATTTCCTGTTCAAAGAAATTGGTATCACCCTCGTGTTTTCAGTGTCAAATCCACATTGATATACAGTATAATCACAATACACGATTCTGTGCGTAAAATACAAGCATTCATCTGGTAATTCTTCTAACGAATAATAAATCATTGGATTCAGTTCAGTATATTCATTCATTTCGGACATGAGTAGTTCACGATAAAAAATTTGCTTTACAACACTAGGAGCCACAATGAAAATTTCAGTAGGTTGTTCTTCTTTTTCGTCTGTAATCAAGGTCATACTTTTGACAAATTTTCTGATCAAGTTGTGATTCCATCTTACTTTTGGATAGTATGTTTCCTTCCAATCATTGAGAATAACTATGATATCCTCATACAGTTTTTTTTCTGCAGTAGTTAATAAATAGATTTGATCAGGGAGAAATACTTGACCATCTGCCCAGATCGTACGAATAAACTGTAAAAATGATTTTTTTAAAATAAAATCATTTTTACAATTTTTGTCAATTCTAGTTACAATTTTTTCGATTAGCTCATGGAGACAAGGCGTGTTTTCAATGAAACTGGTATAAACAACTTCAAAATTTTTTTTCAATAATTCCATATTTTCGTTCGTATAATTTCGTGTGTTAAATAACGAAAAAATATAATACACGTCTTCTTCTTGTATATCTAAATGTTCTTTTTGTTCAGCTAACCCTTGGCTAACAATATGAAATAAAGGCTTTTTTTCAGCTGACTTTTTATCTTCTTCATCAAAATAAAGAGGATATTCTTTACGTCCAATCGCTATTTCAATTCCTCGAACAATCAAAAATCTATCTTCCTCAGAATATCTTCGTTTGAAAAAATGTGTTTCGACAAAATCAATCAATTGGTGACAAGCATCTATTACTTGATGATTTTTATTTTCATACCCTTCCCAATTAATGTATCTCACTAAGGAAAGTAAAAGATTTCGCACGTCAAATTCAGGAATGATAATTTGTTTATTTCTTAAATAGGAATTAGCTTTAAAGAAATCTAAGACTGTCTTTTTGATCGTATAAACTTTACTTAAAGAGATAAACTCAAGATCTGATAATTCCGTACTAGTGAATTGCCCTCTAAAATAATAACTTAAAAATTTTAAAAAATACGATTGTCCATATAAAAACTGTGTTAACTCTGATAATTCAATACCATGTTTAAATATGACTCTATAGATATGCTTTTCTCGCTTAATGTCTTCGATACAATATTCTAAACATTCGGTGATACTTTCAAGATCGTGTAACACAGTAGGCATTGTCACACCTAACATTTTGGCAATATATTCGATATCTATTTCTTGAAATTCAAATAATTGCTCACAAAGATAGACTTTTCTCGAAATATTCCGCTCAATGTAATTTTCCAACATGCCTTTTTCGCTCCTCTAATTTATATATATACTTATTTAAACATATTACTTAAAACCCATTTTTTTATTCCCTTAAAAGGAAAACGTTTACAAAAACAAAATAAAAAAGTCTGAGCTGGGAAAAAGCTTCTTCCCAGCCCGAACAAACCAATCATTAACTATAAATAAATGACAGTGAAGCATTTTTTGCATCGAGTAAAAAAGATTCAACTAAGGAGGAATCTGTCTTTCATCATTCTGCTTAATACTTTCTCGCTAATTTTAGTCAAAAATATCAACATCGAGTTTTTCGACAACATCTTTTAAAAGTTGGATTCCAGCTGCGCTATTACCAAAAGCATCTAATGCTGGGCTGAAAACACCCATGCCATAATAATTAGGAACAGCTACCATTAGGCCCCCACCGACACCACTTTTAGCTGGAACACCGACATGAACAGAAAATTCCCCTGATTCATCGTACAATCCTGCAGTTGTCATAATTGATTTGACAATCGTTGCGCTTTCTTCTGTAATGATTTGTTGTCCACTCCAAGGAGCAATACCTTTATTCGCTAAGACAGCGCCTAACTTGGCAATCCCTTTAGCAGTCACATTTACTGAACATTGTTTAAAATACACATCGAGGATTTCTGATACATCTCCGTCGATCATTTGATTACCTTTCATGTAATAAGCCAAGGAGCGATTAATATCCCCAGTTCTTGATTCAGAATGATAAATTTCTTCGTTCAATGTAATTTGAGGATCATCACAAATTTCTTTCATAAAAGCTAAAATACGATTGAATTTGTCCTCTGGATCTTTTCCGGCAATCAAAGAAGTGGTTGCAATCGCACCAGCATTCACAAATGGATTCATTGGATGATGACGATGATTGAGTTCCATATTCAAAATCGAGTTAAAAGCAAAACCTGTTGGTTCTGTATTGATCGTTTGAAAGACTTTATCGATGCCATTATCTTGGATGGCTAATAATAATACGGGGACTTTTGACATGCTTTCAATCGCAAAACGAACTTGCGAATCACCCGCTTCGATTAATTGATTTTTCTTCAAATCATAAATTGCCATTCCTAATTGTTCCGGATTTACTTGCGCAAGCGCTGGGATATAATCTGCTACATGTCCTGTTTGATAGTAGTGGAAATTTTTCCCAATCAATTGTTCTAATTCTTTGACATCCATTTTAATAACCAGCTTTCAATTTTTATTTATTATTTGCATGTTGAAATTTATGACGACATGCATAAATCGTAAAAGGAATAACTGCAACAATGAGATATGAAATGACTAAAATCGTTTCATAGATTCCATGTTGTCCTGCAGCAATACTTGAAGGTGGTACAAAAGAAATACAAAAGGCAAATAGTGAAGTCAATAATCCTAAACAAGCGACAATAGTTTTGACAACTTTTCCACCTGGCACTTGATAAGCCCGTTCTAATGAATCATCTTTGTAAACTAATTTTAAATAGCCAATAAAAAACATAAAATACAGCATCAAATAGATAACTACTGTTAGTGACATAGCTGCAAGGAAGGATAAATTATTTCCGCCACCACTTAATGTAAAGACAGTTGCCCAAATGGATGCAACGATCCCATTAGCAATCATTAAGTTTGCCGGTACACCATAAGCATTTTCTTTCGCAAAATGTGCGGGTAATAAACCTTCTTCGGCAGCCACATGTAAGGCTTTAGATGGTGAAGTGACCCATGATGCAATTTCTCCAATAACCCCTAAGCACACTAAGATAGCAAGAATTTTTGCAATCCAAGCAAGACTAGGATCAATGTGTCGCAATAAAAATTCAAGAGATTGAATAACCCCTGTATTGAGTGATAATCCTTGTTGAGGAACAGTTGTTGCCACTGTCAATCCACCAAATGTATCCAAAATAATCGCTAATATAACTAATACGAACATCGCTAGTGGATAATTCTTTTTAGGATTTTCCATTTCATTTGCATGACTAGCGGAAGTTTCTACCCCCATATACGCTAAAATAAATGAAACAAAAACGACTAATGTTGGTAATTTTGAGAAATCAGGTATCAATGTTTTCATTGATAGTGTCGTTTGTAAGGGTGCGCCAGAAGCCACATAGTGGATACCTAATCCGAATAGAACTAGTGCTGGTAACAAGATCCCTGCAATAAACCCGATCCGAGCAATCAATGAAGTATATTTTGTCCCTCTTAATTGAGACAATAAAATAGCCCAAAAAATAATTAAAAGAATCGCTAATTTCAAAAACTTATTATTTTGAATCGCAGAGATTCCTGTTGCATAAGATAATGCTCCTGTCAGGAAATACAGCATCGTTAAGTAACCAACTGTGATTTCAAACCATTGGAAAAAGATAGCAGCAAATCCAAATCTTTTACCTAGCGTGCGACTTACCCAAGTGTAGACACCGCCTTTTTCCCAGCCTTTAACAGTTGCCATTTCAGCCGCGCATAATGCTACCGGAATAAACCATAACAAACCGCCTAACAACAGGAAGAAAACCAAACTAAAGCCCGATGTCGCAAATGTTGGGTACTCATAAAGTGAAACAACCATTGAGATCGTCATGGCTAAAAAGCCAAAAAATGTTAATTTCTTCGCAGGAATTTTCGCTTTGCTTTCTTGCATGAAACTTCCTCTTTTCTACTATATTTAATTTATTTATTTTCAAAAAACGTGAAATCTAATCCTTCTTCTTGTTCTTCTTTCGTCGTCGTGATGATCGTTAGACACATGATGCTCTTTAAGATACCTGCTGTGAGCGCATAAGCGTATAAGGCAACTAGACAAACACCGATGATTTGAACACCTAATAGGAACCAGCTGTGTGAATCAGAGAGCAAATGAGCATTTGTAGCAAAAAGCCCAATTAAGATGGTTCCAGTAAAACCACCCATGCCATGTACACCCCATACATCAAGTGCATCATCCCAATTTTTCTTCTTACGAAATGCAACAGCATACTGACAAACAATTCCGGCAATGATTCCGATGATGATGGCACTTCTTGGATTGATATAGCCTGCACACGGTGTAACTGTTGCAAGTCCAGCGACAGAACCAGTTAAAATGTCGACAAAATCAAAACCATTCCCTCTGATTTTCGCTAAGATCAACCACGTCATCATCGCAAATGCCAACGCAACAAAAGTTGAACCAAAAGCATTGACCGCTTGGTAATCTGCTCGGAGTGCCCCTCCAGCATTAAATCCAAACCAGCCAAACCAAAGAAGACCTGTTCCAATAGCTGCTGCCATCAAACTACTATGTCCTGATCGTTCAGAAGCAGGAATCTTTCTTTGTCCAAGTGTCAAAATACATGCCAGCGAGCCGAACCCTGCAGTCGTATGGATGACAGCACCACCAGCAAAATCTCGGAAGCCTAATTGTGCTAAAAATCCGCCTCCCCATATCCAGTGACAAACAGGGAAATAAATCAGAAGATTCCAAAAAATCAAAAGCAAAACATAACCTTTAAGATTCAATCTTCCAGCAAAGGCCCCCGTCATCAATGGAACGGTGATTACGATGAACATCAATTGATATAAAAAGAACATCAAAAAAGGAATCGTTGCTCCATGTAATAAATTAGGTGCGTTAGAGACATGCTTCATTAAAAAAAAGTCAGCTGGATTACCAATTAGTCCACCGATATCTCTACCGAAAGCTAATCCAAAACCACCAAATATCCACATCAAAGTTGTTATTCCTACTGAAAGAAACGACTGTGCCATAATAGTTGTGATGTTATTTTTCCGTGCCAACCCGCCATAAAAAAATGCCAAGCCAGGAGTCATCAAGCAAACCATTGCGGTACATAAAATCATAAATGCTGTATCACCTGTATTGATAGGTAAATGATTCATTCGTTTTCACCTCTTTTCTATGGTTTGAGTATAAGAAATTTTAACATCTGTTTTTTGTTTATCTTTTTGCGTTTTGTATCGTCAAATCCGAAATAAACTAAAATATTGGTCTAATTACTTCTTAAAAGTCTTACCTTATTTAATATGTATCCGTTTTTTTAATCACTTTATCTAGCTGTCTGATGGATTTCCAGAGAAAATTCGCACAAAAATAATGCTGTTTTTTGTTTTTTTATTTTGTTATCGTTCAACTTTTTGAACAAAAATAAACTTTCTCTTTATTTTTTTCATTAAACTGAATCATTAGTAAACAAAACAAAAAAGAGTCTGGATATCAATCCGACTCTTTCTATGTAACACATATAAATATGATGTTCGATTTGCACAGAATTGCTTCACACGTTTAAACTCTATTCAATTGCTTTAGTGTTAATCCAAAGATTGGTCCAATCGCTAGTACACATAGAAGTGTTCCGATACCAATAGGGGCACCTAATAATACGCCCACAATGACCATTAGTGCATCTAAACCGATCCGAATAAAAGTTAAACTAAATCCCGTAAATTTAAAAAGCAATTGAGTCAGTGCTTCTAATGCAGCAGATCCTTTGTTTGAAGAAACATATAATCCCGCTCCAACCCCAAATAAAATAGGGGCTAAAAGAACTGCCATGATCGAATAGCCAGTCATGTTAACTGAAAGTTTATTTAGCCATGGTTCAATCTGTCCAATCAGTAATCCCAATCCAAAACCATTGATTAAACTACCGATCCCTAATTCTTTTCGATTGAAGATAGCAACGATTCCTAACACTACTGCATTAAACAACAAACTAGCTACCCAAAAGGGAATATCAATCAACGTCAACATACCTAATAAAAAAACACTGATCGTATCTGCGCCTTTATGTGCAGTGATCAATAATGTGATCGCTAATGCAATCATACTTGTCCCTAAAATCACTTGTATTATTTTTTTCGTTCTAATCTATTCATTTTTCCTCCATCAAACCAAAAGATCCGCTTGTTGAACGATCAGATATTAAACAAATGACGATACATTTATCATATCTGATACGCCAACTAAACCTATGGAGCCTATTTTACTATTAAATAGGAAGAAATAACTATCAACTATTACGGCTACCACTGAAATAATTAACGTAAAAGGAAGCGATTTATCTGGTATAATGAGAAAAGGTTTACATCGTTAAAAGAACGACTGTTTTTCTAAAAAATTTTTCCAGCTTTTTCACCCATACATTCTTAATCTTCTTTATGATACTCATATTTTTCAAAGTCTACTTTATCTAGCCATAAAAACCTTTGAGCCCAATTATTGACATCAAAAAAGTTTAAAATGTTCGGATCAACTGGCTGAAAAGGTGAATGCAGAAATTCCGGCAATTCATCCAAATTTCGTTCCTGCAGTAAAAAGATATTTTGAGGATTATAAAAATAGTAGCTTTTAATTGCTTCATTGTCAGTCACTAACTTTTTCTCAAAAAAACTAGATTCAAAAGTTCGTAAAGTGACCCCTTTTTGACCTGCTCTCATGAGTTCTAAAATTCCTTGTGATTGTGCGGTCAATGCTAAATAATCTGCGTAAGAAAGATAATTCGCCTGCTCATTTCCTCGTGAAGGTAAAATATAATAATTGGTTGTAAGTCCACGCTGTTCAAATTCCTTGCGATAACTCTCTGCTAGCTCCTTACGACCATTATCAGTGGCACCAAAAAACAAATCAGAAGTGACTTCCACCTGAGGAATCTTCATCTTTTTAGAATAAAATGAACTATTGTGGCGTAATCCAAGTTTTTGCGCCTCTATCCGGTCAAAATGGTATATTTCATCGACGGCCGATTCGTTTTGTGCTTGTTGAAGCATTCGAAAGTGTTCCTCTTCTTTCAAATGATTCCAAAAGTATAAAACGATTTTAGCTGTTGTATAAGGGCGGATCTTCGCAGCTATTTCCGTTTCGAATCCATAATCTAAAAAAACGATCAATTCATATTCTTTCAATTTGGGATGGAAAAAATTAAAATACACTGGATCTAATAAATCTTTTCCCGAAATGACATCTAATGAATCAATCGAGGGTAAAAAATACAACGCTTTATCTTTTGCAACCAATAAGATAGGCAATTTTGACATTCTGGTTTCCTCACTTTCCTATGACCATTATGGTTCATTTGATTAATTCAATAGTAACATGAAAATTAGTGATTTTTTGCTATCATAATTTCTTCCCTTAGGAAAAGACAAACAAAACGCTCTCTTATTAGGGTTTGCTCCTACTATCAAGTTTTACGCTTACATAGGAAATTTATGACAAACATATGATGTTTTCATTAAAGTAGAAATTTTTATTTACAGAATTATTGAAATTGTCAGATAATTTGCTATGATATAAAAAGTTATTTTTCTACTTAATATAGTTATCAATCATTTGACTATGATTGTTTCGTCGTCAATAGTTTAGTCTTAGAAAAGGGGTTGCTTATGGAGAAAACTGAAACAAACAAACTAAAAAAACAACTAAGTTCCAGACACATCACGATGCTAGCACTGGGGGGTGCTATTGGTGCGGGACTATTTAAAGGAAGTGGCGAAGCTATTGGGATTGCCGGTCCTGGTGTCTTGATTGCTTTTTTGATTGGTGGGGCTGTTTTATTCATCGTAATGAATGGTCTTGGTAAATTAGTTTTAGATGACGGGGATACCCAGCATGGATTATCGGGGCTTGTTCGACCTTTTTTAGGTGCCCATTCTGCTGACTTTATCGACTGGGTTTACTATTCATTATGGACGATCAATATTATTGCCGAAGCTGTAGCGGCAGCATCCTTCTTACAATTATGGTTTCCAACGATTCCACCTTGGACCTTTGTCTTAATTCTAGCCGTGTTGACAACGTTGATTAATTTATATTCTGTGCGGTTATTTGCTGAAACTGAGTATTGGTTGGCATTTGCTAAAATCAGCGTAATCATATTGTTGATTATCTTCGGGATATACCTGGTAGGTCATCAAATGTTTGACATTGGGGTCTTTCCTACACTAAACAGTATTACGGATCATGGTGGCTTTGCCCCTCATGGTATGAAAGGAATCGTCAACTCGCTACTCGTAGTTATATATTCTTATGGTGGTTCAGAATTGATTGCGATCACAGTAAGTGAAGCCGACAATCCCAAAAAAGCGATTCCTAAGGCAATTCGTGGAGTAATGGGACGAATCATTTCATTTTATATCATTCCATTGTTCTTGTTGTTAATCATTTTTCCTTGGGATACCTTGGCAAACTCATCTGCTAGCCCATTTGTGATGGTATTTGAAAAAATGCATATTCCATTTGCCGCTGATCTTGTAAACTTTGTGATCATCTTAGCGCTCTTTTCTTCCATCAACTCAGGTGTATATGCTTCTTCACGTTTGCTGTATTTCCGTTTAAAAGACAAAAAAGGTGCAGCAAAAAAACTATCTGTTTTGAATAAACACCATGTTCCACAACGTTCCGTATTATTTTGCGCAAGTGTTTTATATTTAGGCGTTGTTCTTTCTTACTTTGTTGGTGACAAACTATTTGGCTATTTGGCTGGTTCTCTTTCCTACACTGTCTTAGTCATCTGGCTTATGATCAGTATTGCAGCCTTTATCCTTGCTTTAAAGAAAGGTTCTCTTTTTGAAAAAGGGGTAAACTTATTAGCAATCGTAGTTTTAGGATTGATCTTTGTGGGAATCTTCTTCACTAATTCAATTGGTGTGACATTATTGACTGCCCTTCTTTACTTGGTGATTTTCTTTAGCTACCGCAAGAAAAATGATATCTTTGCTTAAAAGCCCTATAAATAGCTTGAGTTCCTTAAGCCAAAAACAAGCAACTAAGTTGTACCAAACAATTTAGTTGCTTGTTTTTTTGTAAGCTGAGAAGATAAAAGTTGGGAAAAAAATAAAAGGAGTGTTTTTAAATGACAAAGTATTGGAAATTTTTATTAATGATTGGGGTATCGACCGTCATCATGTTTGGTATGATGTATTTGAACGTCTACTCGATCGATCATCTTTTCTTTAGTCGTACACGGGTGTTCATGGCATTGATGATGGGCGCTGTAATGGCGATCATCATGCTCTTATTTATGTGGAAAATGTATGAGAATAAAACATTGAACAAAATCATTTTAGGGGTAAGTGTCTTAGTATTTGCCGGTTCTTTGTTTATGGTCCGTAGTCAAACAACAGTCAGTGATGTCGCTTGGATGAAAGCCATGATCCCTCATCATTCGATTGCTATTTTAACCAGTAAACGTGCCAATTTGAAAGATCCTGAAGTCAAGAAATTAGCAAACGACATCATCGAAGCGCAAGAAAAAGAAATCGAACAAATGAAGAAGTTGATTGAAGAACAAAAATAAGTATATCGTAAAAAAACGCCCGAAACATTGCTGTTTTGAGCGTTTTTTTGATTCAAATATTCCGAGAGTTTATTCGTTTGTATCGATACCAAGCGTTCCATTCGGCTTTTCGTCTATTTTTTCGATCCCTAATCCAGTAAAGGCGCTAACCATTGAAAAAACTGGTGAGAGTAAACTGAAAAAGACAAATGGTAAGTATGTGAGGGTTGGAATCCCAAAGGTACTAGCTACAAAGCTGCCCGCAATTCCCCAAGGTACAAGGTAATTGATCACTGTGCCACCATCTTCTAACGTTCTACCTAAAACAGTTGGGTCAAACCCAGCTTTCTGGTAAGTCTCTTTGAACGCATTCCCAGGTAAGATAACTGATAAAAATTGTTCTCCAATAAAGAGATTGACACCAATACTTGTCATCAATGTGGTGAAAATCAATTTTGGTGTATTGGTCATTTTCTTAGAAACGACATCCATAACAGTTGAAATCAAACCGAATTCAATGAGTAATCCACCAAGTGATAATGTTAAAATGATCAAAGAAACAGTTGGCATCATACTTTCGATCCCACCACGACTAAGTAATGAATCAATTTGTTGATTGCCAGTAGTTGCAACGAATCCAGATTCAATCACTGTCGCTAAACTACTAAGAGAAGTTTGCGGATTCTGAATAAAGATCATCCCCACCGCCACAGCTATATTTAACAGAATAGTCAAGATAGCTGGTACTTTTTTCCAAGCACATAATAACATTAAGAACAAGGGAATCAACGACCAAAAAGAAATTGTAAAGTTTGCTTCCAGGATATCAGTGACTTCTCGGATAGCCGTTAGACTAGTTTCTCTATTTGTGTGTCCAAGAACCATGAACAAAAAGAAGGAAACGACAAAAGCTGGAACCGTAGACCACATCATATGTTTGATGTGCTTGAATAAATCGGCATCAACGATTGCTGCGGCTAGATTGGTTGACTCTGACAAAGGAGACATTTTATCTCCAAAAACAGCACCTGAAACAATTGATCCCACGACTAACGCTGGATTAATTCCTAATGTCATACCAATACCGAAAAATGCGATCCCAATCGTTGACATGACAGTAAAAGCACTCCCTACTGCACTACCGACGATAGCACAAACAACAAATACAGAAGGAACAAACCACTTGACACTTATCAATTTAAAACCAATAACCATAAGTGTCGGGATAATTCCTGCTTGGATCCACACCGCAATCAGTGCGCCGACTAATATAAAGATAAAAATCGGAATGATTCCCGGTTTGATTCCATTGATAATTCCCTCATGTAACCACTCTGTTGGGTATCTTTTCACTACAGCGTAAAGCATGATCATTCCAATTGCTGCTAAGATCGTAATGTTTGGTGATAATTTTAATCCGACAACCCCAATTGCTATACTTGCCACAATCACCAATAAGACAAATACAGCTTCTTTAAAACTCGGTTTTCCTTTTTTCTTCATAATCATTCTCCTTTTTTAGTTAATCGAAGTACTAAAAAAGAATAGATATCGAATGACTCCGCCACAATTCATGGGCATTTCCCCCTCTAATCAAACAAAAAGAACTATTTTCAACTAAGGACGAATGACTCCGCGGTACCACCTTAATTAAAAACAGTTCTGTTTTTCACTTTGATTTAACTATTTAGTTTTTATTCCTTTTCATGTAATTCGACATTTCGGCTTGATCGGTTCGCAGCTACCACCGACTTTCTGAACAAAACACCTGAAACGCTACTATGTGAAAAGTTGACTTTCATGAAGTTTACCTTCTGCGAGATTTTTTGTCAATACAAAATGACTATTTTTTTCAAATCATAAATCATTATTTATTTAAAAAGTCGAACCAGTTAACTGACTTTTTTCTAAAAGTTGTTGGTGTTCTTCCTGAATCTTTGTCAATAAAGCTGGTTGTTCGAATAAATCTAAAGCGGTAGCCGCTAATAGTTCTGCTGCAATGGCGATCGATGCCAACCCTTTTTCACTTTTTGCGGCTGCTTTAAACTCTTCTGAATGTCCAGCGATATACTCATCTGAAATCGAAATAGTTGGTTGAATCGTCGGAATCACTTGACTGACATTCCCTACATCAGAGGACCCTAAGCTGGTCTTTTCTGTTACATCGATTTCCGTTTCTGGAACTCCAGCTGCTTTTGCATGTGTAAAAAACAACTCATCGAAAGAAGGTGTCGGAATCATATGATCTACCGCATTTTGAAACAAACCAAATTCATAGCTTGTGCCCGTACTCAACGCAGCCCCTTTCACGATTTGTTCCACTTTTTTAAAGACTATATCTAATGTTTGGCGATTGCCAGCCCGTAAATAAAAACGTCCTGCAGCATATTCAGGGATGACGTTAGCAGCAACTCCGCCGTTAGTGATGATCCCATGGATATTGACATCTTTAGGTAATTGTAAGCGTAGTGCGTTGATACCATTAAAAACTTGGATCAGTGCTTCTAATGCGTTAACTCCCTTTTCGGGTGCAGCAGCAGCGTGAGAAGCAACTCCATAAAATTTGATATCAACTGGATCATTAGCTAGCGATTCGGTTGTTTTTCCGTAACGGTAAGCTGGATGAGCACATAAAGCAGCCGCCACATCGTCAAATAATCCCTCACGAACAAAGCTCCCTTTCGCTGAACCATTCTCTCCTCCTTCTTCCCCTGGTGTTCCATACACTCGGATCTCACCACCAATTTCGTCAATTTGTTTCTTAATGATACTCGCGGCTAATACGGAATACGTTCCAAAAAGATTATGTCCACACGCATGTCCAATTCCAGGAAGTGCATCAAATTCAGCTAAAAATGCAATCGTCGGACCTGGTTTATCTGAGCGATAGCTAGCAGCAAATCCTGTATGGTGTCCAGCGACCTCCTTTTCAACTGTAAAGCCTTCTTTTTCTAACTGGCGAATCAATGCAGCAGATGAATAAAATTCGTAATTGCTCACTTCTGGATGTTGATGGATATCCAAGGCAAGTGCTTGATATTCTGGTAATCTTTCTTGGATCGCTTCTTTCAATAAACTGGATCGATTCGTTGAAATAGTTGATGTAGTCATAAAAAAAATCCTCCTTGTATGCTGGCTTCCGATAAAAATTTCTAGTTCATTTGAGCTGTACTTTCTGATGATGCTCATTTACGACCAAAGGTTTTCCATGCTGGAACACTCGAACCTTTTGACGTTTCTTCAATGACTTTAGCAGTTGCTTCAGTTTGATAAGTATCAACGATTTTTTGATACGTACGGTTTGTTTCATCTTCTTTTCGGGCAACAATGATGTTGACATAAGGGCGGGCACGATCATCCACTGGTTCTAAGAAAATTGCATCTTTCGTTGGTGTGAACCCTGCATCGACTGCTACCCCACTATTGATGACCGAAAGACTCACATTGTTTAGCGCACGTGCTGTTTGCGAAGCATCCAATTCTGTGAGATTAAGTTTTTTATCGTTTTCTGTCACATCAGAAATCGTCGGAGTCTGTCCCTTCGATGGATCAACTTTGATCAGCCCCGCTGATTGAAGAAGAAGTAAAGCGCGTCCCCCATTGGTTACATCATTAGGGATGGCTACTTTTGCACCTTCTTTTACTTCCTCAATCTTTTTGATCGTATTGGAATAGATTCCTAATGGGGCATTTACGGTGTTTCCGATTGAAACTAGATTTGTGCCATGTTCTTCATTATAGTTATCTAAAAAGAACTGGTGTTGAAAGGCATTCAAATCAATTGAGCCATCAGCTAAGGCCGCATTTGGTTGATTATAATCGGTAAACTTTACATATTCTAATTCAATATTCTCCTTTTTTAGACGTGCTTTTACATCGTCCCAAACATCTGTATCTTCACCAATCACCCCTAATTTGACAGTTGTTTCTTTTGTTTTTGTATCTGCCTTTCCTTGACTACAGCCTGCCAACCAAAATAATGCGACGAATGTCACTACAGCAAATCGAATCACTTTTTTCATTTTTTCTCCTCCATTAATGTGATATTTTTTTAATTAGAAAATTACTGATAAATTGACTTAAAAACACCAATGCCAAAATCAATAATGTCGCAACAACCGTTACGTCTGTTTGAAATCGATTATAGCCCCGAGAAATAGCTAAATTTCCTAAACCACCAGCTCCTACAGCACCTGCCATTGCGGTTAAGCCAATAACATTGATGATCGTTAAAGCTGAGACACGAATGATACTAGGTAGTCCTTCCAGTAAATAAACACGAAAAATGATACCCAATGGACTCGTTCCCATTGCTTGTGCAGCTTCGATAACACCGGGATCAACTTCAAGCAAGGCATTTTCGATTTGTCGAGCAAAAAAAGGAACGATGCCGACAATCAAAGGAACTAGTGCTGCCGTTGCTCCAATTGTTGTTCCGACAATAAAACGAGTCGTCAATGCAAGTAAAGAGAGTAAAATGATAAATGGAATGGATCGTACGATATTGATCACCTTATCAAAAAGTTCAAAACATAAGCGGTTTTCAATTAATCCTTTAGGGCGGGTAACGACTAAAACCACCCCTAATATAATGCCCAAGATTCCCCCAATCAAAGCAGACCAGAAAGTCATATATAGTGTTTGCTTTGTCGCTTCAATGAATTCATCTGGGATCAAATAAACATTTGGCAGATAGCTTTTGAGCCATTCGTTCATCTTAAACGCCTCCTTCAACGAGTTTGATTCTTTCTTGTGTTTCATGTTTTTGTAAGAGATTGACTTTGATACCTAATTGGATCAAATAATCTAGAGCTTTTTGTTTTTGAATGCTATCTCCCGCTAAAGTTACCACCAAGCTACCTATCGGTGTTTCTTGCAGCCATTCGATATTGCCATAAAGAATGTTTGCTGTTACTTGGTATTTGCTATACAACTGGGCAATCAATGGTTCATTCGTTTGGCTCCCCACATAACTCAGTTCAACTAGCCATTTATCCGTAAGCTCTTCTGCAAAGCCTTGCTGTCCAGTAATCTTTTCCAATGCTTGATCTAAGTGAGTCGCTGTACGTATAAAATCTTTCGTTAGTTCTTCTTTTGGATGACTAAAAATTTGAACACTACTTCCACTTTCGATGATTCGTCCAGCTTCCATCACCGCCACTTTATTACAAATTTCTTTCACTACTTGCATTTCGTGGGTGATCAAGACGATCGTTAATCCTAATTGGCGATTTAATTTTTTGAGCAACGCTAGAATTTGATGAGTCGTTTTTGGGTCAAGGGCACTCGTCGCTTCATCACAAAGCAATATTTTGGGATCATTTGCTAAAGCTCTCGCAATCGCTACTCGTTGTTTCTGTCCTCCAGATAATTGGTTGGGATAGGCAGAAGCTTTTTCCTTTAACCCTACTAAATCCAGTAAGTCACTTACTTTCTGACGACGTTCCTGTTTTGATTTCCCAGTATACTTTAAGGAGAAATCAACGTTGTCAAAAATTGTGCAACTTTCCATTAAGTTGAAATGTTGAAAAATCATACCAATCGTTTTCCGTTCTTTTCTCAATTCTTTTGGTGTGAGATCACCTAAATTCGTCTGTTGGATGATTACTTCCCCCTTCGTTGGTTTCTGTAAAAAATTCATCACACGAACTAATGTGCTTTTTCCTGCCCCAGAATAGCCCACAATGCCATAGATATCTCCTTGGGACACCGATAAATTCACTTCATTGACAGCTGGGATGTCTTTACCTTTTTGCTCAAAATGGACACTGATGTTTTTTAACTCAATCATTCGTTCTCCTCCTTGTTGTATAATAAAAAAGGCATCCTCAAGAAAATGAACTCAATCATTTCCTTGAGGACGCCTTTTTGCGTGTTACCACCTCATATTCAAGCCACATTCACATGTCGCTCCTCTTCAAGTACAAACATACTCTAGCGAGATACCGGTCGCAGCCGTTACCGCCTCACAAAATGCTTGGGGTAAAATGCTCAGTAGCCATTTTCCAATCGTTCCTCTTTGCTTCTTCTCAGCTCCCGAAGCTCTCTGTTAAAAGATTTCCAACTGTACTTACTACATCATTGCAAAAAAATATATAAAAAAAATCCTCTTACCAACAAAAAATGTTAGTAAAAGGACGACGAATCGTGGTACCACCTTTATTCGGAAGTTTCCTTCCCTCTAGCCAACGTCTCATTCCTGAGAGATTGGGGTTCAGTTTAACGGTTGAACGACGACCGAATTTATCTACTTATCGACAAATTATTCTCCAAGGCCATTTTCAACTTTGCGGATTTGACTCTTTTCACCAAACAGAGCCTCTCTAGGAAATCGTTCAAGTTTACTCTCCCTATCAACGAATATACTTATTTAGTTGTTGCGAATAATTTACCGTACTCATAATTAAAAGTCAAGGAAGAAGTTTACAAAAAAATGATTGAATTATTTTGTTGTTTTTTTATCTAACATTTCAATAACAGTTCGTAAGTCGTTTCCTTCAGCAAGTAAATTTAATTTTTCTTTTTCTTCTGCTGTATAATTTCGTTCAAAACTAGTATCTGGAATTAAAACAACGCCCATCCCAGCTCGGGAAGCAGAAGTAGCTCCAACTAAAGAATCTTCCACTGCAAATGCTTCTGAAGCAACTAATTTTGTTCTTTCTAAAGCGGTCAAGTAAGGAACAGGTGAAGGCTTGTTTTCACTTACTTCATCACCGAATGTCATCGTATCAAAATAATTAGCCAAATCAAATTGGGCTAAGATATCAGTCGCTCTTTTAGTAACTGTCGTTGTCGCTAATCCAAGTCGTAAGTCACGTTTTTTTAATTCAGTTAAAACTTCTTTTGCATAGGGTTTTAATTGTATCCCACCGTTATGAAGCTGTTGATAAAAATATTCTTCACGCTTAGCACGAACTTCTTGAACTTTTTCAGGGCTTCCAGCTGCTTTCACTAAGATGTCAAAACTTTGCTTCCAGTTTTTACCTCCCCAAGCATCTACTACTTCTTTGGGAATCGCTAAATCATACTGTTGGAATCCCCATAACCAACCATCACGATAGGTTTTCTCCGTGTCAACTAATAGTCCATCTAAATCAAATATTGCGCCTTTCATTTTTCACTATTCCTTTCAGAAAACAATATCCATAGTTTAGCATGTTTCATTGTTATTTGCACAGAACGAATCATATTTTCCTTTCATAATAAAATGAAAGGTATAGAAAAAAATGAGTCCGAGGCACTTTTGAAGTGCCCCGAACTCATGATTAGAGGTGAGAACGGACGGGTAAACGGTGTTCATTCATCGACCATTACAATAGTTCACCAAATTTTTTAATATAGAATTTTTTGACCATTGTCACTAATGTCAAGTAAGCTAAAATCGTTACGACTAACCAAGTCCAGTAAGTTCCTGGTAACGGCATCAAACCTAGTTCTGCACCAAAGCCTGTAAATGGCAGAATCGAACCTACAACGATTCCTAATGTCGTAATCGTAAACATCGCAAATGTCGCATTGCTTTGAATAAATGGAATCTTTGGTGTCCGTAGTGCGTGTAGGACTAATGTTTGTGACCATAATGATTCAACGAACCAACCTGCATGGAACAACGCAATAAATACGATCTTTTGTTGTGCATCTAATGTATGGAAATCTCCACCTACAACTGCTGGACAAATGATAAAGTACATCAATAAGTAGGTAGTGATATCAAAAATCGAACTCGTAGGTCCAAAATATACCATAAATTTCCCAATGCTTGATGCTTCCCATTTTTTAGGCTCATGTAGATATTCTTTATCCATTTTATCCCATGGAAGTGAGATACAAGACACATCGTAAATCAAATTCAAAAAGAGAATTTGCAGTGGCAACATTGGTAAGAATGGTAAGAATGTGCTAGCAACTAAGACAGAGAACATATTCCCAAAGTTTGAACTTGCAGTTGCCTTGATGTATTTCATGATGTTCCCAAATGTTTCTCGACCAGATAAAAGACCTCTTTCTAAAATCGTTAAATCTTTTTCTAGTAAGATCACATCGGCTGATTCTTTTGCGATATCTACTGCTGTATCAACCGAAATACCGATATCCGCTACTTTCATTGCCGGTGCATCATTGATACCATCACCTAAAAAGCCCACGGTATGGCCATTTTGACGTAAAGCAGTCGTTAAACGAGCCTTTTGTTGAGGATTCAATTTAACAAATACTTCATGATTTTCAGCAACTTGTGCTAATTCGCGATCATCCATTTCTGAAATCTTTTCGCCAGTGATCAATTCATTAATTTCCAGACCCACTTGACGACAAACCGAACGAGTGACTAATTCATTATCACCAGTTAAGACTTTGACTGCGACACCATGATCTTTCAATGCTTTTAGTGCTTGTTTCGTCGTTTCTTTTGGAGGATCAAGGAAAGCAAGGTATCCAATCAATACCATATCTGACTCATCTTTCACTGAAAATTCGCCAACTACGCTTGGGTTTGTTTTTTGGGCCACCCCGATTACACGTAGACCATCTTCATTTAAATCTCTCACTTTTGCAAGAACTGATTCTCTTTTTTCATTGGTTAATGGACTAACGATCCCATCAATGTCGATGTAATTAGAGATACTCAACATCTCTTCGATCGCACCTTTGGTAATCATTTGTGTTTTACCTGCGGTGTCCTCTACAACGACACTCATCCGACGACGTTCAAAGTCAAATGGAATTTCATCCACTTTGCGATAATTGATTTTATCGGTTGCTAACGTTTGTTTGGCTTCATCAATAATTGCTACATCCAACAGATTTTTTAATCCTGTTTGATAGTAACTATTTAAATACGCATGGCGTAAAACACGATCATCTTCTTTACCAGAACAATCCATGTGGTATTCTAAAATGATTTTATCTTGAGTCAATGTCCCAGTTTTATCCGTACATAACACGTCGATCGCACCAAAGTTTTGGATCGCATTCAAATTTTTGATGACTGTTCCTTTTTTCGCCATCACACTAGCGCCTTTAACTAAGTTCGTAGTAACAATCATTGGTAACATTTCAGGTGTAAGACCGACTGCTACAGATAAACCGAATAGAAAAGCTTCCAGCCAATCCCCTTTAGTCAACCCATTGATAACGATAACTGTTGGTGCCATTAAAGCCATGAATTTGATCAATAACATGGATGTTTTATGAATACCAATTTCAAAGCTTGATTTGATCGGTTTTTCAGAGAGCGTTTGAGCCACATTTCCAAATAATGTTTCATTACCAACAGATACAATAATACCTTCAGCACTCCCGCTGATAACGTTACTTCCCATAAAAGCCAAATTTTCATAACTAGTTTCACTCAAAGTCTCATCATCGTAAACAATCGCTTGCTTTTCGACAGGGTAACTTTCACCAGTTAAGGCAGCTTGTGAAATAAATAAATCTTTGGCTGACAACAGACGCATATCTGCAGGAATCATATCACCTGCTGATAATCGAACAAGGTCTCCACAAACGATTTCTTCCATTGGAATCTCAGTATAATCACCGTTACGTTTAACTGCTGCGGTTACTTTTACCAATGATTTTAATTTTTCTGCGGCTTGGTTAGAGCGAACAGATTGAACCAACGTCATCGTTCCACTGACGATGACCATCGTAAAGATGATAATTACTCCAAATAAATCTTTATCCCCAGGAGCGGCTAACACGTATTCTGTGATAAATGAAATCACTCCGAGTGCAATCAATACCAAGGTGAATGGTGTAATATAAGCTTTTAAAGCTTCTACAATAAAGGGTGTTTTCTTCCCATAAGAGATTGAATTTTCACCATATTTTTCTCTTGATTCTTCAATTTGTTCGTCTTTCATTCCTTGATCAGTCGAATGAAAGAAGTTCAATAATTCTTGTTTTGTCTTTCCTGCAAATGCAGCATACATTTTTTGTGTATCTCTCTTTTTTTCCATCTCATTTTTCTCCTTAGACCCAGTAAATATAAGCAATACTTATTTAAGCTGGGTTATTTTTAGTTAGTTGAGTAATGGAGAAAATGCTGTATTTAAAGGGGCTGAAAACAGATAGATAATAGCCTCAGCCAGCAATTTCTCTCGCATTATTTTCTTCGCAGGACTGTCATCCATTTGTTCTCATCTCCTTTAACTTGATAGAATTGTTCTTGTTTCTCTTTCGTTTTAAAAGCATCAACTTCCCAACGAAACCACCTCCATTTTTTGTTTGTTAGGATTGTTTCAACACAAAAAGACCTTTCATCAAAAATTCAGCGAAAGGTCGAAAAAGCACATAAAAAAAAGCTTCTTTGATCTCATCGTTGAGTTTTGACACTGTACAACGTAAAAAGCAATTCCTTGCTTTTAGCTACCTTATGAAAAGCCTTGTCTCGACAATTCCTGTTCTACCCATTGGCGTCTCTCGACGTTTTTGGGCAGTAGCCTGTGTTTGTATAGGAGCCTCACCTAACAAATCCTATTTAGTTTTCCTTCGTAAATATAACAACTTATGCACCGATTGTCAAACTTATTTTTTGCTTTTTCCAAACATTTATGGTAAATAAATTGTTTTTGATTGATGGGGTTAGAAAATTCTTATTGTACTTAATAGCTCGTATGTTGATCAGCTTTTTCACTTTGATTGTGGGTTTACTCAGACACCAGTATAATAAAGGTATAACAAAAAAAGGGGTGTATCAGATGGAACGTACATTGGTCATTATCAAACCGGATGGTGTCAGACGTCATTTAATTGGGCGGATCATCCAACGATTTGAAGAAAAAGGATTAGCAATTACTGAAATGAAGTTTGCAACAATGACAAAAGAACTCGCACAAGAGCATTATCATCACTTAAGCGGTCGGAGCTTTTTCGATGAATTAATTGATTATATGACCTCGGGACCAGTAGTCTATCTTGTTTTAGCTGGAGAGGATGTCATCGATATCGTCCGTAAGATGGTCGGTGCAACTAAAGCTGTAGATGCTGTTCCTGGAACGATTCGTGGAGATTATGCCTTACCTGGAACTGAAAATATCATTCATGCATCTGATTCAAGAGATGCTGCAACCAATGAAATCAATCGTTTTTTCCCATTATTCGATACAAAAAAGCAAAAATCTGAGATCGTTCATCCTGAATGACCAAACAGATTTGCTCTTACTGATAGTTGAGTGAAAGAGCAGAAAAGTACCTGACAGTTCGTTTAGTCAATGATTATTGCAAGGTCTTTTCTACTCTTATTCACTTGCCTTACTTATTCTTGTTCTATTTTTGCAATCTGTTCAAACAACATCATTTTTTTCTCTTCTTCTTTTATCACTTCCAAAAGTTTCTCTTCAAGACGTTTGCGCTCTTTCTTGCCTAGGGTATATTCGATGACCGTAAAAAAAGTATTCAACTCTTTTGAAAGTGGTTCACCTAAGGCTTGTGCAATCAGCTTTCTGTAGTATTCTGTCATCAAACTTTCATAAATGATTGTTGATTTTTCTTTGTGTGCCAAACTGCGAGACATATCGAGGTTGATACTACGCGCTTTTTTGAAACGTTTTTTATCGATATAATAAAGTGTGAGATTCATTAAAAATGTAAATAAATAGTCTTCATTCAAAGAATCGGTCATTTGTCGCATTCTTTTTTTGATTTTCAAGTAATGATTGTCTAGAAATGAATCACTGAAAATATAGGGATACTTGGAAAGAATGTCTAACTCAAAATGACCATATTCCCTGATTTTCATAAAGTATTCTTCAATCGTACGACACTCATATCCTAGAAATTCTAATTGCAACTCCATTTTTCCATTCGTCTGCCAAAACATCTGTAGATTTAACATTAAATAGTATAAATCAGCTGTTTTTTTATATTGCTTTCGGTTGTTGGCAATTTCCTTATAAGGATCAAAGTTCTCTTCTTGGATTTTATTTAAAAGATGCCGACTTTTCTTCGTTTTTTTGGGTTCTTCAAGCTGATTACGTAACCATTCATATTCGGCCAAAGAAATATTTAAGCGTTCCAAGAAGGCTTTTAGTGTACAAAAAGAGATCTTCTTTACGGTATGATTTTCGATTCCTACTAGAGATGTTTTAGAACAGATTCCCTTTGCTAACTGTGTTTGTGTCAACTTTCGATTCACTCGAAGTTGCTTGATTAATTCTCCATCATACATAATTGATCGTTACCAAAACCAATAACTGAGTGAGTGCCATGTACGAAACAGTTGATCTTTCATCCTTCTTGTAACACTTCTACAACACGTATCACATGACCGTTTGTATGATAAGAAATGTTTAGCCAAAGTGTTGAAAAATAAATTAGCTGCTTGGATCTGTGCTTCTATATGTACATGTTCGTTCATTGCCAGTTGTTGTTTTGATTAAACGTTTCCCCTCCTTGTTGTTTCTGATTTTTATTCTTCGGTCAACCTATAGCTGACAAGTTTATCCTATTTTCCTTTTCTATTTTTATTTGATTCAACTGAATTCAGCCATCATTTTTTACACCTATCCAAATTTCCTCGGATTTTTCACTTCCAAAAGAATCGCTGTAAAAAATTTGTTTCCTTCACTAATTACATACGCTAAAATAAAAAAGTTTACGAATTATATAAAAAAAACTTCCAAAAAAGTGAAAACAAATCGACTTTTTTGGAAGTTTTATTAACTATTCATTTAATTATTCTCATCTGTTTCTGCAGGGTAAAGGTTAGTCGTTGTTTTATTTCCATTTTTAGAATAAACACTCGTGGACTTGCTTCCTTTTTGTTTTTCAATGGTTTCATTTTTCTCTGCATCATTTTTATAATCATACTTTTTGGGATCAATCGTTTTAAAGTTATCTGGTACATAGAAACGTAATAGATTCTCTTGATTCAACTTATCAGATAAACTTAAAGCCGTTTTGACTTGATTCTGATCTTTTTCCACTTCTTTTTGGATACCAGCTTTTTTAGGATCAATGATTTCCCCTGTTTGGTTATTATAAGTTTTTCCATCTAAAACGGTATATTTAGGTGTCGCAAAATTACCATTTCTAAAGGCAACCAACTGATCATGCTGTGGTGAAAGCAAATCTGTACCAAAATGGATATAGTCTTTATCATTGATTCCTACTAAGTGTAACAGGGTAGGTAACACATCAATTTCGCCACCATATTCATGATTGATCTCACCTTTTTTATAACCTGGAATGTGGAACATCAATGGCACTCGCTGCATTTGAGCATTATCAAAATCATCCCAAGTAGCAGGGTCTTTTCCTAAGGCTTTCGCCAAGTCTTTATTATCCGTATTGGATATTCCAAAATGATCTCCGTAGATGACAAACATCGAATTTTGATAGATACCGGATTTTTTCAAATACGTAAAGAATTGTTCCAACGATTGATCTAAATAATGAGCTGTCCGGACGTAATCATCTACTCTGCTATTGCCAGTCTTCAATGATGGGAAATTAAAATGTTTATCGTCTGTATAGTATGGCGTATGATTGGTTACCGAAAGAAACTTAGTATAGAACGGTTGTTGTAAATGTTCCAAATATTTAGCTGATTCTCTGAATAAGTCCTTATCTAAAATACCATATCCCAACGTTTCATCTGAACTATTGAAATAAGAACGATCAAAGAAGTTGTCATAGCCTAAATTTTTATACACATGATCTCGGTTCCAGAAGCTCCCGACATTCCCATGGAAAACCGCGCTCGTATAGCCTTGCTGTTGCGCCAAGATTGCTGGAGCAGCTTGGAACGTGTTATCTGAACCTAGCTCGGTGAACAAAGAACCTTGTGGTAAACCAAAAGTTCCCGTCTCTAACATATTTTCTGCATCACTTGTTTTTCCTTGCCCAACTTCATGGAAGAAATTGTCAAAGCTGATCGTTGATTGATTCTTATAGATACTATTTAAGAATGGCGTTACTTCTTGACCATCTACCTTCATATTGATTAGAAATTGTTGGAAGCTTTCTAAATGCAGGACAATGATGTTTTTCCCTTTAGCCACGCCAAATGTTGCTGGATTAGGAGCAGCATAATGATTTTCGGTGTATTTTCTCACTTCTTCTACACCATTACTACTTGCATGCGCACGAACACTACTTGTCATCCCTGTTTTGATAGCATCGTAAATAGTATAGGCATCGATTCCCAAATATTTGACGATGTAAGAACGGTCAAACGTCCGTTGCAACAATTGGGGACGATTTGCTTCACTAAGCGCTAAATTTCCTGAAAAAATCAACGCTGACAGACAAGTAACTGCGATCGCCACTGGTTTAGAGACTGCAGGACTTTTTACTGGTATTTTTTTAACAAACATCCAGATGATGAGTCCTACAAATACTAATATATCCAACCAATACAAAATGTCATGAGGTCTCATTAATGCAAAGGAACTTCCTGATAAACCTTGTGAAACTTTAGAAAAGCCTAGAATAGACTTTACGGTCACGAAATCTGTAAATTCTCGATAAAAAATAATATTCAAATAAAGCAAAAGTGTATTTAAAATATCAATGATTAAAAGAACAATCAATGCGGGTTTCAATTTTTTTATATATAATGCTAAACCAAAAAACAACAATGTCGTTGCAATTGGATTAATCCACAGAATAAAGTATTGGATGCTGCCTTCAACGCCCAATGAAAAATCAACGTAATAGGCAAAGATCGTTTTCAGCCAAAAGAAAAAACTAGCTGTCAAAACAATCAGCAAACGATTTTGGCACAATTTTTTCAAATGTGTCACAAGTATCACTTCTCTCTTTTATTTTTTTTTATTCTGCTCCTAAAAAATGAAAATTTCCTAAAAAAAGGGTTATTTTAAGATTTTTTTTAGAAATGAAGGGAGCAATTATGGATATCTATGCCAAAAAAAGAACCCCTCAGACTAAATATGTCCATCTTGAGGAGTTTTTGTTAGCTGTTTTTGTTTTGGTCAACCTGAACTACAATAGTTCTAGTTATCGAATGAAGCAAGAACAATCAGTCAAAGATTCAGCAAAAAACAGTAACTTAGTAAAAACAAATGAACTTCCATCATTTCAAACGAATGACTATCATGCACCTTTCAGTACTTGAGCTGGAAAAGACGTGTTGCCCCATCTATTTCACAGTTTGCGTACTCTTACTAAAATACTCGTGTTACTTTGCCTTCTGTTGCTGACTTGCTTTGCTGTTTTTTGTGCTATTTTTAGTTGTACGACTCGATTGCGTCTTGGACTTACTTTGGGTCGTACTTTGAATTGTTTCCGAACGTTCAGAAGAACTTTCCTGAGTCGTATCAGAATTTTCTTTGACTTCTTTATTCATTTTTATCCAATCTTTCAGACGGGTACTAACAACCTCACGATTCACCTTATCTGAATAGCTGGTTATTACTTTTCCGTTCTTTAATCGAGCTAGTTTTTCTCCGTCATTGGTTAAAAGTAAGACGGTCAAATGTTTATCGTTGAATTGATATTGTCTTAACGATATAGCACTTAAGACATCATCAATATTGATAAACTGATTACTTTCCTTGTCTTTTGGCAAATAAAGCTCTAATTCTCCCTTATCATAGTTGGCTACTATCTTGTAATCCTTCCACCAATAAGTAGAAAATTCTTTTTTAAATTTATCTACTGATTCTTTACTTGCAATGATTTTTTCTGTTTCTAGTTGAGCGATATCTGCTGTCATTTTTCCTGAAACTGCGGCTGATAAAAAAAGCAGTAAGAAAAAACCAACTAACCAAAAGAGAAGAAAAGGACGTTTTTTTCTCATACCTTTCTCCACTCCCATTCAAATTTGCCTATTCCATTATATACAAAAAATGAAGAGTAAAGACAAAAAAGTAAAAAAAGATATTAAATAACGAAAATTTTTTTATAAATAACCCATACTGATGGATCGTTTTATAAAAAAGGTTGTAACTAAATTTATAGTAAAGCAAATTTAGAACGTTTCTAAGAACATACTTTCACCAAAAAAACGTTATAAGTACATTGAAAATAACCTGAAACTTACAACACTTGAGACTGTTAATCATTTACAACAATTACCTTTTGGATTAGTTTTGATAAACAATTTTGTTAATTGCATGCTTCGATTTATTTACCTTCGTTTTGGCTTGCTCTTTTCTTGAATAGACTTGAATAGACAGATTTCACTAATTTCTGTCCCCCTTGTTTACTTGATTACCCGAAAGTTATGATTTACTTCAGCATGAATTCGTTGATGTTTTCTTAAATAATCAGCAATCAGTTCAGTCATATCGATTTGGATTTCACGAATGATTTTATCGGCAGAGAACATGTGATAATTCCCACCACCGACCGCTCTGTACTGATTCATGACTACTTCCAGCTCTTCCTCAGGATGGATCGGTTTGCCTGCTCTGGCTAATTTAGTGATCCTTTGCCCTACTGGTTGACGTAAATCGATCTCATAATCAATGCCCTCATACATGTCATAATTATAATACTGTGGTTTAGGTTCAATGAACGTAGGATTAAATACGATCTCGCCTGATTCTATTGCCAAGAAGTTTGCTGTTTGTTCTAAGGCATCTCTTAGATCCTGCCCTGTAATTTTAAGAACTGCTAAAGTATTAGGATAAATATAATTGGTAATAATTTCTCTCATTGTAATAGTTTCATTGAATCCTTGACCTTCATTGTTGAACAGAGCCGTTCCAGAAATCGGTACTCCGCTGGCAGCCATTTGCACCCGATTAATAAACTCAATATAAGGATGTTCCACGATTCGTGCTTGCATCGGATCAGTGATTTTCATGTTTCCTTGTACCTCTCCCACTGGTTGATCAAGCCATGTTTGCAATTCATTTTCTGTTTTTTGAACAAGTGAAAGAATGTCTTCATCTGCCTCGTCAGTTACTAAGGAAATCAGTTCTGCTTTTCCGTCCGAAACACGATAACCATTAACCGTTCGTTCCAAGGATAATTCGATTTTACCTAAAAATTCGCCACGATAGCCCGGTTGGATAATCGGCACACCATTTACCTTCGTAGCAATCACTCGATGTTGGTGCCCAGTAATCAACGCATCCATCCCAGCTACTTCTTGGAGTAGTTGGAAGCCTTCATTTTCGCCAGTCAATGCTTCGGTGGGTTCGCCAGTCTCTAAATCTTTCTCGAATCCACCATGATAAGCTACAACCACTACATCTGCTAATTCTCTAAGTTTAGGTACATACTGTTTCGCTGCTTCAACTGCAGATACAAATTGTAGGTCTTTAATTGTTTCAGGTTGTTCCCAATGGGGGATATATTGCGTGGTCAACCCTAAAATCGCCACTTTGATCCCTTGTTTTTCAATCATCACATAGGGCTGTCCAAAATAAGGATCGCCTTTGCTCGTTAAAATATTAGCAGATAAGACAGGATGATGATAACTAGCGATAGCTTGTTCTAAGTAAGATAAGCCATAATTAAATTCATGATTTCCTAATATACTAGCATCCACATCCATTTCATTTAAGACATTCGTTAATTCTGAGACGTGGTGATCTTGTTGTTTTGCTAAGTAGTAACTAAAAGGTGACCCCTGAATGAAGTCACCGTTATCAATGACATAAAGAGGGTCTGGGCTAGTTTCTCTGATTTGTTTGATCCTACTGGCAATTTTAGCATAGCCATAAGGTTGTTCTTGATCCGTCGCATAGTTCGTTGGATAGATATACCCATGGACGTCACTAGTTGCTAACAATGTTATTTTCATACTTGTCTCCCATTTCATGAGACTGAACCAAAACTTGCCTCAGTCTCTTTTAGTCTCTCTAAAAACGAATAAACGGCGTTCAAACATCAGCTCCTTGAAATAAGCCTGAATTTTTCAAAACATGAGAAGCTGTTTCAAAAAATTCTTTCTTATTGTCATCAGAGCTACCCGATGTTTTCACGACCTCTGATTTACGGTGTTCAAAGAGCTGACCTTGGGCGATAAGTCAAAAAATCTCAAAACATGGAAAGCTGTTTCGAGATTTTCTTCCTTAATGCTCCTGCGATTACTCGTCGCAGTTTTTACTTGGTGAGCGCTCAGGTCAAGACACTCTTTTCACGACCGCTTACTAAACGGCGTTCAAGAAGCAATTCCTCAACAATAAGCGATGATTTTCTAAAATATGAGGAACTATTTTAAAAAATCCTCTCTTATCCGCTCGGAGCTAAACGCTTCTCTCACAGCCTCTTGTTCACAGCGAGACAAAAGCAGCATCTTCGAAAAATAAGCCGAAATTGACCCAAAATTTGAGAAGAAAATTTCGGAAACTCCTTCTTATTTCTTGATGTTAAACACTTTTGTCTCAACCGCCTAAAGCAAACAAGCTAACGTTCTGAACGTTCTTTCGTTCGATTGTTTATTGATTCCAAGCATCTTCCAATTGAGGAACGGAATCTTTTATCAGTTTCTTCGTATCTTGATTCGTATTCGATAAAATGTTTTCCATGATCGAACGTACCTCATTATAAGCAGGATCTGCGTTTTCAATCACAGGGATCGAGAATAGATCAGAAGTGGCTTCTTCTAAATATTGTGGTACTTTTGTCTCTTTAGAATCCTTGTATTCATCACTTTCAAGAACCGATTCAACGATTGGCATATAACCAGTCATATTTGCCCAATACAGTTGGTTTTCCGGTTGCGCTAAAAATTTCATATATTCAAAAGCAGCTGTGCGTTTTTCAGCACTGGCACTACTGAACATATAGATATCCGTTCCTTGTTGCAAATTGATTTTTTCAGGACGTGGCGCAACGCCATACTCAAATTTTCCTTCAGTATCTTTTTTCACATAACCTTCTCCAGCAATCGAGCCAACAAACATTGCCACTTGTTCATTTGCAAAAGGACCTGACAAGTACTTATCCGATCCAGCAATTCGGAAATAACCATCTTTGACACCCTCAGCATAGTAATCGATCACTTTTTGTGATTCTTTCCCATCTAAAGCTAAGTCTTTGTCAAAATCAACACCTTGATTCTTCATACCGATCGCATAGTAGTTATTCAATGAATCAAACCCAGCACCCACCACTTGCCCATCTGATTTTTCATAGATCGTTTTTGAAGCTTCTTTTAATTCTGCTAGTGTCGTCGGCACTTCAACGTTATATTGTTTTAATAGATCTGCATTGTAGAAAAGCATTTCCGTTGATTTGTTAAAAGGGATACCATATTGTTTGTCATCAATTTTAGCACCTTCTAATAATGAATCACGGATTTCTTCCTGATCCTTCCAGCCAATCGTATCATTTTCGATATATGGGTCTAAATCAACCAACATCTCATCTTGAGCGGCATTCCATAGCCATCCTGGATAAGCTTGAGTGATTGTCGGCAGATCCTTAGGTGAAGGTAATGTCGAATTGATTTTTGCTTGAAGATCCGAATATTGCGATTGATTTTGTAACTCTACCTTGATATTAGGATTTTCTTTCATGAAGTCATCTGTAAATTTAGTTAATGCTTCTTCTTGCGCACCATTCATCGCATGCCAGAAGTTGATCGTTGTCTTTTCATTGATTTCTGTTACGATATCCTCACTTGAACTATCTACCTTTTCATTCTTTCCACAAGCACTTAACGCAAATACTGCTGCTGCAGCCACAAACACAGAAGCCCATTTTTTCATTTTCATCTTCTTTTTACTCTCCCTTTTCTCTTATAAAATAATTTGTTCGCCACGTTTTGGCAAAATTCTTTCTCCATAAGGATTGACTAATTTCTCGGGTTTTAACGTATGGATCGGCACTAACACTTTTGGTTGTATCTTGTCGATGATTTCAGCTAAATCAGCTGGAAATGCGTGTCCAGACAGCGATAATCGAACAAATTCAACTTGCTTTTCAGCTAAAATCTTTAAAAAGACAGCATATTGTGGATCAAAATCTCCCAATGGTTGGGCATCACTATGAATGTATAAACCTCCTCCTTGCAAGTTTTCTATATTATCAACGACTTGCCAAACAAAAGTTGTTTCATCGTTGCGTAAAACTTCGTAGGGATATTCTAATTCTGACTGAAGAATCGGAATGACTGGACTATCCGTTAAATAGTAATAGGGCACATCCATTCCTAGAACTTCTTTCATTAATGCAGCCATATTCGCTTCTAAAACCATCGTTCGCGGGGATTGTTTCACCAGCATTTCAAAGCGTTTAAGGTTTGCTGGGTACCCATTGAAAGTAATTTGACGATTAGGATATTGATCGACCAGTTCACAAAAGCGCTGAACTAGCTCTTCTTCCGTAGCAATTGGCGTTTGTTCGCTTATTTCTCGGTCAGGAAAACTGATGCTGACGCCTTCCATCATCAATAAGTCAGTCTGAAATGATTTTTGACAAAACGTTTCTGTCATTTGCCGGTCATATCCATGAAGACGCAAGTCACCAGTGTAAGTCAAGAATCGGTCAGGCGTTTTGATTAGTAAAGCAGCTGCACCATACGCATCATGATCGACTGGTAGTATCTCCACACTGATTTCTCCGATCTGGACAGTTTCATAAGGAGATAATCCATTCATTTCACGTACAAACCCTTCTTTTTCAAAAGGAGAAGGAATCAAGAAATCGTTGTTTCGATGAAGGGAATGTAAGATTTGCTTCGTTTCATTTAAAGTGTATAAAGGAATTGCTGGATCAAGATAATTGATCATTTTTGAATGATCCAAATGAGCGTGAGATAAGAAAACGGCTGTATGCTGATACGGCTCTCTTTCTCCTACTTGTATGTGCTGTACTTGATCAAACAGCCTTGGATCATATAATCCATTCAAGTCAGGAATCAATCGATGTTCAAGCAATGTATTTAAAGATTCATCAGCTAAGTCTAATTCTGGACGGTACTCTGTGCCAAAATCAAAAAAGATGTGTGAATCGTGGTAGGCAACTTCAATGATTGTTCCACCGATCGTTAAGATTCCACTATGGAAAGTAATCACTGTTTTATCCTTTGATTCCATTTTTCGCCACTCCTCGTATAATTTCTTTTCTAAAAATCAAATAAATAATCAAAATCGGGATAACTGTTAACGTCGCCGCCGCCATTTGTAAATGAACGTCACTCCCACTTTCAGAGGTAAAAGCGGCTAAACCATTATTTAACAGGCGGAATTTTTTCTCGTTCGTCACAAGCAGTGGCCATAAAAATGAATTCCAACTTGAAATAAACGTCAAGATACCCACCGTGACTAGTGCTGGTTTAGACATCGGCACTAAAATTTTCCAAATATACTCTAGATCACTGGCACCATCGATTTTAGCTGCTTTATAAAAGGTACTGGAAATACTCTTTAAATACCCGTTCAAATAATAAATATAAAAAATACTGGTCAAGAAAGGAATGATCAATGCACTATAGCTGTTTAGTAATCCCATTCGTGAAATCGTATTATAATTCGTAAAAATAATGGACTCATAAGGAACCATTAGTAATGAGATCATGATCCCGATAATCAATTTTTTAAAACGAAATTCCAGACTTGTTAACGCAAAAGCCGCTAAAACAGATGTGATGACTGTAGCGATCGTAGTTACTAACGAAACAAAGACGGTATTGAAGAAATAACGTAAAAATGGTGCTTTTGCAAATACCTCCGTATAATTTCCCCATTGAAATGATGTTGGCAGTAAGGTTGGCGGAATACTCGTTGCCTCACTATATGTCATCAACCCAGCTAAAATCATATAAATAAATGGAAAAATCGTTACGATCCCTAAAATTCCGATAAATAGCAATGAGAGTCCTGTAACAACTTTTTTCATCCTCTTCTCCCTACTTTCTTCAACAATTTATTTTGAATAAATGTGATCAGTAAAATGACGAGGAACAAAATGACCGTCGCCGCCATAGCGATCCCTGGTCGACCAGCGATGTGGAATTTATCGTAAATATAAAAGACCGCTGTCGTAGCACTTTTGGCGATCCCTGGCTGCCCACCAAACAAAGCATAGACTTGAGTATAGACTTTAAACGCTCCGATGATATTGACAGTCAACAAGAAGGTGATCGTTGGGATCAATTGAGGAAACGTGATCCGACTAAAAATCTCCCAAGCATCTGCTCCAAACATTCGAGCGATTTTATAATGCTCTTTGTCAATATTTCTTAAACCAGCCAATAAGATAATGATATTGAATGCGAGACTGGTCCAAACCCCAAAGATGATCAACGTTGTCATACTCATCGAAACATTATCTAACCAATTGATTGATTCAAATCCTAAAAAATTCAGCAAATAATTAATGAGCCCATAGGACCCGTTGAAAAAATAGCGAAAGACGATCCCGATAGCAATCGTACTTGTCACATAAGGCATGAAAAAAATCGTTTCAAAAAAAGTCTTATGTTTCACTTTTTCAAAGATCACCCAAGCGATTCCCAGTGAAAGGAGCAATGAAATAGGAACAACTGTAAAAGCAAACAATGCGGTGTTTCTTAATGCTTTGATAAAGACTGGGTCTGACAACACACGCTGATAATTCTCAATTCCTGCAAATTGTTGATTGATTAAGGAGCCTTTTTGAAAGCTCATCGCTAGTGAACGGAACAACGGATAGATACTGAACAAAACAATAATGACCAATGATGGCAGTAAGAAGAACCAAGCTTTCGGTTGATTTTCTGGATCATATGCTTTTTTGAACATTAGTACACCCGCTCCCCTTCTTCATCGAAAAGAAACATTTTATGGTACTGAAAATCAAAAGAGAGTACCGTATCTTCCTCGATGAGCTTTTCAATACTAACGATCGATTTCAGACGTTTCGCAGCGAGCGAAAAATTCAAAATCTGTTCACGTCCGATCAATTCAACTCCAGAAACTTGTACTTCGAACAATCCGTTAGTCGTTGGAAAAACGTCTTCTGGTCGAATCCCTAAGATATATTTTCCATCCACTAATGGTTTTCTTAATTGAGCGGATTCCAGTTTCGTCAGAGGAATTTGAAAATCCGTATGGCTGATTTTCCCTTCACGAACATTGACCTCGACCGGTAACGTATTGATGATCGGGTTACCGATAAAATTGGCAACAAACAGATTAGCCGGGTCTAAGTATAAATTCTGCGGAATATCATTTTGTTGAATCACACCTTCATTCAGTAAAATGATTTTGTCACTAATCGAAAGTGCTTCTTCTTGATCATGCGTCACAAAAATCGTAGTGATTCCAACTTCTTTTACCAAACGACGGATTTCTTCTCGTATCTTTAATCGCAAGCGTGCATCCAAATTACTTAAGGGCTCGTCTAATAATAAAACTTCTGGTTTCTGGACTAAGGCTCGTGTAATAGCCACACGTTGTTGTTGTCCACCTGATAAAGTCCCTGGTTTTTTATCTTGGAGTTCTTCGATATTCGTTAGTTTCATATATTCCTGTGATATTTTTTTAGCTTCCGCTTTTTTGATTTTATTTTCGCCAACCGTCAATGGAAACATAATATTCTCAACCACAGTCATATGCGGGTATAAAGCATAATTTTGAAATACAAAACCAATATTCCGATCTTTCGGTTCCGTTCGTACCACCGACTCTCCACTAAAACGAATGTCCCCATGACTAGGGCTTAATAACCCCGCAATCAAATTCAAAATCGTTGATTTTCCACAACCACTAGGGCCAAGCAAACAAACCAAATCCCCTTTTTCGATTTGAAAATCAACAGACTTCAGTGCTTCAAACCCATTATCGAATACTTTCTTCAGATTGATAACCTCAATCATTTTTCATAGCCCCTCACGTAATAAAATTTCTTTTTACAGGTGTTAATAATTTCTACCTTATAATCAATGCTAACGCTTCTATGTGTAGATTGATTTAATTCTGTGTAAATATCTTGAAAAGAAAACCATCTGCTCACACTTCCTCCAAAAAAGATAACGTTCGTATTTTAATCATATAGAAACGGTTACAATTGATAAAAACTAAAAAAATCACTTAAAAAGCATACTTACTTTATAAAGATATCAAATAACATTCTTTATTTATATACATTCAAAAGCGTTTTCATTGTATTCTAATTTTTCAAACAAACAAAAATATTCCTCTTGACCGTTTATTAAACGGATCAAGAGGAACGTTGACTTTTTTATATTGTAAATTGGTTGGTATCAGATAGTTTTTTAAACCAGTGACCAGATTTTTTGATTGTCCGTTTACCATCATTCGCTAAATCAACGGAAATAAATCCATAACGATTTTTGTAAGCATTGGTCCACGACCAGTTATCCATACACGTCCACATATGATACCCCAAGCAATTAGCACCTTCTTCGATTGCTTGGTGAACATATTTTAGATGTTCTTGGACAAATTCAATGCGATAATCATCGTGGATCATCCCATCTTCTTCGATAAAACGTGCTTCATTTTCAACACCCATACCGTTTTCAGAAATGAAACAGTCAATATTACCATAATGGTCTCGAACATTGATTAAGATATCATAAATTCCCTTTTCATAAATTTCCCAACCACGATAAGGATTCATTTTACGATTTGGCATTTCATAATTATCAAAATAATCTTCTGGCATTGGTCCATTTTCATGATCAATCGGTGTTTCTTTTGCTTTGACTCTTCTTGGTTGGTAATAATTGATTCCTAATAAGTCAATGGTATTTTCTTTAATGATCGCTAAGTCATCTTCTTGCATCGCTGGTACCATGTCTAATTCTTTCACAATGGCGATCAATTCTGGTGGGAACTCACCTTTAACTGCTGGATCAAGAAACGAACGATTAAAAAAGGCATCAGCTAATTTAGCTGCTTTGACATCTTCTGGGTTGTTTTCATCCCGAGGATAGCTTGGTGTTAGATTCAAAATGATTCCGATTGAGCCATCTAATGCCATGGAATGATACGCTTTGACGGCTAATGCAGAAGCCAGCGCTTCATGATAGCCTACTTGGATCGCCTTTTTCATATCGGACTCTTCCGGGTAATGCCAACGGTAAAGATACCCAGCTTCAACTGGCACGATTGGCTCATTATGGGTAAACCATTTTTTGATTTTCGTCCCAAATAATTCAAAACAAATCTTAGCATACCTTTCATACGCTTCAACCGTTTCCCGATTGAGCCATCCGCCTTTTTCTTGCAAAGGCATCGGCATATCAAAATGATATAAATTCACAAATGGTTCAATGCCATTAGCGATCAATTCATCGAAATACGAATGGTAAAAATCAACAGCTTGTTGGTTCACTTCGCCAGTCCCTTCAGGAATCAGGCGACTCCATTGGATCGAAGTACGAAAACTATTGTGTCCAGTTTGTTTCATTAATTGAACGTCTTCTTTATACTTCGTGTACACTTGTGATGTCTTTTCAGGACCTACTTGATCAAAGAACTTTTCTGGTTCTTGGCTAAACCAATAATCAAAAATATTCTCTCCTTTACCATCGCCAGCAATACGACCTTCTGTTTGTGGGCCACTTGCGGCTGATCCCCACCAAAAATTACTTGGAAATTGATAATTTGTCATCCACTCACACCTTCTATTAAAGAGTTCAGTTTATTTGCTAAATAATACTTGTTCCCTACTCAATATAGCAAACGTTTACACCAGTTACAAGTTAATTTAGCAAACGTTTTATTTAGTTGAAACGACTCGTACACCCCTACTTCATTTGCTGTACTGAGCAAACCAGTCCTTTTGAAGGGGAGTTGACATCTGTAAAGAAATGAGATTGAATAGAAGAGACATAAACACCTTTTTTCAATGGAATAGACAAAAGCTAGTATTCCTAAATCTTATAATAGAAGCTATACTAATTTATTAGTCACAGTAAACGCAACGACAGAAACCCAGCCAACTTGGTTGACTAGAGGATTCACACCGTTTGTAGTTAAAGCTGTATCATACAATGGAGGAAATATTTTGAAGAAATTAGTCATCATGGTTCTTTCGCTTGTCAGCTGTTTTACTTTATCAGGATGCAGCCTATTCGGTGGATCTGGTAATTCAGCAGACCAAACGACAGATTCATCGACTCTACAAGCTGAAAAAGAGGATATCAGTAACAGTAACTATTCATTAAAAGTCCGCAAAGACATGAATTTAGTCAGTGGGCAAATCATTTTTAGCGATCATAAAATGGAATGGACACGTACCTATACAGGAACTGAAAAAGATACCGCAAGTACTTCTCAAGAAAAAACAGTACTCAATGATATCAAGATCAAGACCGAAGCAGACACTTATACCATCTCTGGTAAAGAAGATGGTAAAGAAGTATCCGTTACCTTCAAAAAGATCGGAAACTACCGAATCGAAGATCAGGATGGAAATATTTATAGTTTGTAAAAGACCTAAAAAGACCGACTTGACCTGATCAGTAAAGGAAAAACTTTTAGAACAGCTTTTATTTTTGAAAAAACTTGCAACTGTTCTGGCTGTTTTCTTGTCACTTCGTACAAAAAAACGAGAGCTGACATGGCTCACTCGCTAGGAATTAACTGAAATTAAGAGAAATTGTTAATTTCTCTTAATTTTTTTGTTTCTGCCATTTCTTTCTGGTATATTGGGTAAGCACAATGTGATAAAGGAGAAAAAAATGAGTATATTTGATAGTCATGATTATTGTACTTGTACAACCAGTAAAAATATTCATACCGAATTTAGTGATCAAGGAAGCTTAAGTATTTGCGATCACTGTCATAAAACTGTAAAAGATTCATTTAAGTCATTTGAATCCTATACGAAAGAAAGACATGCGGATGTTTTAACTGTTAAATAAAGTCTCGGCCTTATTTTGTATAAGTATGGCAGGATACCAATAGGTCAAAAGATTTGAAGATGTCAAAAGACACGTTCAAATCTTTTGATCTATTTTTACTATCTTTTTCACTTAGCCAAAAACAGCTTTTTCCTTGATAAATTGATTACTATCGAACTGTGTTCTTTCGAATCATGGCTTTTCAGGAACCGCTCTATCAAAAACAAGCTGGAAAACCTCCAAATCGTTTCGACTATCTTGGAGGTTTTCCAGCTTGTTTCTTAAAATGAACGATGTCATCATCTTTTTAAAATGGAACATTATGACTGTTTACTGACCCAGTCCTTGTCCTTTTGCATGTTGATTCTCAGTAAAATATTTCCCTGCCTCTACATTGCTTAATTCTGCTAATTTTTGTTGGATTTGTTCAATGACCTCTTTTGCATGTTCTGGCTTTTCAACAAAATCGAAGCGGTCACCATCGATTTGAATCTTCGGACAAACATCAAAATCTTCATACCATTGATCATAACGTTGATTTAAAGAGCGATAATAGTCATAAAGTGTCTCATCACTTTCCAGCTGTTCATAATCACGACCCCGTTTTTTGATGCGATCCAACATTGTATCCAAGGACACTTTGATATGAACCATCAAGTCTGGACGTTTCTTAGGAGCAACATCGTCTAACTCGTTAAGCATCGTATCCAATAAATTATCATATTGTTGCACTTCAATATCGGTCACTCGACCTAGATCTGCATTTAAATGAAATAGCAGGCTATCTTCATAGATCGAACGGTCTAACACGTTATCATCATCCACTAAAGCATTTTTCATCGCTAAAAATCGTTTATTCAAAAAGAAAATTTGCAATAAAAAAGCATACTGTTCTGGATTTGAATAAAAAAGTGGTAACACTTCATTATCCTCAACACTTTCATAAAATGGTTTTGAGTCGATTTCTTTCGCAAGCATATCTGTCAAACTGCTTTTTCCTGCACCAATCGTTCCTGAAATTAATATCACTGACATGCAATCCTTCCTCTTTCTATTTCTATAAGTACTCGCCTACGTATTTCGTTACTGGTAATGTTTTAAAATCGTAGTCACGTACTTCGTCAACTGTTTTTAAATAAGTATGCAAACTTTGAGTAATCATCAAATTAGTTGGAACAGTCTCTTCTTGGAAAACAATCATTGGTTTTTTCATCATTGTTGCTGCCCCTAATTCATAAGCTGTCCCTGGATCAATGATTTGATGTTCATAATCTAAAATAGCTACTACGTAATCAGCTGCTGTTAGTTCTGCCATATCTTTTTCATAAACTTCTTGTGCCCAACCTGCACTAAACATTTCATAATTACTTTCTTGATGATGTCTTGGTGAATAAAAACCAGTCACCGTTGGATTTTCTTCCAATGCTTTTTCGATACGAGCAACACGCTCAACTTGCTCATCTGAAAAGAATGGACCTGCTAAATAAATTTGACTCATTAATTTGCCTCCTCTAATAATAGTTGTGTTTCACTTACTTCTGCGCGTAATAAATCGACTAGTTCTAATGGGTTATTTGAAAAAAAGACGTAATCCAGCCATTTGGCATCCATAAATTCTTCTTTGGCAAACGTTTCTAATAACGTCTTTAAACCTTCATAATATCCTCCGATATCTAAAATACCAATCGGTTTCTTCGCTGTTAAATCAATGGCCATCCAAGATAAAAGTTGAGAAAACTCTTCTAAGGTTCCCAATCCTCCAGGAAAGATCAAAACAGCATCTCCTTGTTCAAATAACAATACTTTTCGTTCGTCGATTGTCTCGGTAGGAATAAAAGTTGTTACATTTGTATTCGGTAACTCAGAATCAAAAAGCCCTGTTGGATAGATACCAGTGACTTTCCCATTGTTTTCTAGTAAAGTCTGACTGAAAACTCCCATGATACCCGATTCTGATCCACCATAAACCAGCTCAATCTCTTCTTGAGCCATATATTTTCCTAACGTTTGGGCAATAAATTTATAGCTTTCTTTATTACCAAAACGGGAGCCACAAAAAACTGTTAGTTTCAAAAAAACACATCCCAACTCAAAAGTCTAACTTCATTTTACACTTGTTTTTTTAAAATAAAAGACTAGATTTTGTGATTTTTTAGTGGTATATAAGAAAACAAACACTATATCTAGTGTTTGTTGGCGAAAACTTTTTTAATCTTTTTTATTTTAAAAAAACATTAAATAACATAAATATTTAAATTTGAAACGACTTTCTTAATTAAGAAAGCTTGCTTTCATCGTGTTCTGACAATAACATTCACTCATTTAACGAGAATCTAGCATCATTCTTTTCTCGAAAAAAATTTGATAAAATAATTGTTATGTTTCATTATCTGTAAATGTTTCGCTAAAAATTTTATGTACATGAACTCCCCAATCAAATGTTTTCTTGAATTGTTCTATTTTCTGATATTCATCACATTTTGACAACCAATAAGAAAGACCAACTTTTTATCTAATAGCAAAAAAATAAGCCAATACTTGAAAGATAATCTGCACTCCTTCAATATATCGGTTTTATCTCATGGTACGACGGCTCACTAAATTATTGTTCTGATCTTGAAAAACGATAGAAACAGCCAAATGCTTTTATTCTAAAACATGTGCTTTTTATGTTCCTTGAAAAAGCCAAAACCAACATTGACACACTTTACTCGCCCAAGTAAACTCTCCCCTATTTGTTGCACTTGCTATCTTCATTTTACTCGTTATCCTCAGGTGTATGTTTTTGGATAAAAAAATGGACTGGACACATCGTATCCAATCCATTTATGGCACAGTAAATAAAACACATGTAATTCATCTATTTTTCTCATCAAAAAAGGTAGATTTCTCCTTTAAGATTCGATACAATAAACGAAGTTGATGGTTTCCATTGACTATGGCAAACTTGATTGGTCAATGTGGTTGACTTTTTCAAGACCTCTGTTTCTGGCTGCCACTAGAAATGGAGGTGCCTTTTTTATTCGGCTGTTTCTATCTGTTCCTTATAATACTGATCGCTTACGTGGTAGTCAAGAGAAAACGAAAACCTACAAAAAACTGTACTGTTTTTCTCCCAGATTTTTGTCAAAAATATTTCTCCTTCTTTTAGACCCTAAAAACAACAGAGAAAGTTAGCGATCTAAAACGACCGCTACAGTTGCAACTCTATTCAATCATTTCTGGATTTTTACCTTCTGCTTGATAAACTCTTGGCTGATCTGCTATCTACTAAAAGCTAACTTTTAATATTTCAGACGATGTCAAAAAGTCTCGAAACACTGATTCCCGTTTCAAGACTTTCTTAACGCTCCGATGCATTTTATTTCGTCCATTCATCGCAAGACTATTTCTTAGCGAATCAAATCGACATCTGGCGCATCTAGTAATTGTTGAACCTGTTTTCTAGTTGTGAGCGGAACATCTCCTTGGATTGCGTGAGCCAAACGAGCATTTCCTGTTGCAAACTCGACGGTTCTAGTCAATGACCAGTTTTCCGCATATCCTAATAATATCCCAGCCGCAAAAGCATCCCCTGCACCAATTCGGTCTAAAACAAATAACTCGTAAAAAGGTGTTTCAGCGTCTTCTGTGACGGTGATCAAATATCCTTTTAATTGTTTTCTTCCTTCATGGCTGGTTCGTTTCGTACCAGCAAACCATTCGATGTCATAATAAGCTAAAAAGGATTGGATATAGGCGATAGGATTTTTCGTTGAATCGCTTGTTCGCCATTCTAATAATTCCGTCAAATCACGGATCGAGCCAAATAAAATCGTACAATAAGGTAAAATTTCCTCATAGCGTTGTTTCAAGATGTTTCTTTGATCTTGTTCCTGGTTCAATGTTGGCCGAAAGTTGAAATCAAAACATACTTTTTTTCCCTGAGCATGTGCTTTCTTGGCAAGAGAAATCGCTGTTTCGGCACACTGATCAGACAAACTCAAACTGATCCCGCAAATATGCACAAGATCTACTGTTTCAATAAACGCCTGTAATTCATAGTCATTTTCTTGAGACAATCCAAAAGAACTATGTTTTCGATTTTGGTAAGTAACTTCAGTAGGACGAACACCATACCCCATTTCTGCGAAATAGGTACCGATATGTTGTTCTTGTTGGATTACATACTTCGTTTCAACACCGATACTTTTTAAGTTAGCTAATGCAGCACTGCCTAAGCGATTATCGGGCAGAGCCGTCAATAGATAACTCTCCATATCAAAATGAGCTAGATTACCAACTAGATTCACACCTGTTCCGGTATATGCCAGTCTTAATGTATGGGTTTGTTCTAGCATCAAGTGTTCTGGAGGTGTCAATCGCAACATCACTTCTCCGAATGCCCCAAATTTCATTTTCTCACCTTTTTTCATCTTAGCTGACAACTTTTTTCATGATTTGTAGTAATGTCCGGACATCCTCTGGCTTCGTATTGCCCGTTTCAGGGTCAATAATCGAGCTGTAGACATGAGGAATAATCTTTTTCACCTTGGCATCGACAGCGATTTGAAGGATCTCTTCAAAGTTGGTTAAATCAATTCCTCCTGTTGGTTCTAATGCAAAATCATAAGTGGCACAAGCTTGCGCTACCGCCTCATACTCTTTTTGATGTGCTAACCCTTTCATTGGAAAATACTTGATTGATGTTCCTCTCATATCTTGCAGTAAGCGAATCGCTGTTTCAATCGTGACTACGCCTGCTGTACCTTGAGAACTTAAAGGACCGGTTGCAATATTGACATACCCTTCTTTACCTGTTGGTGAAACTAATCCATTGACCACTGTTTCATTTTGACCTAACACAGCTCGTGAAGCACCCACTCCAGTAAATACTTGGTTCACATGTTGTGGTTGCAAGACTTTTGCCAAACGAGTCACCATTTGACTCTGGTTTGGATCACCTGCTCCCAAGCCAACTGATAGCGCATTATTCGTTGCTGCTTGATACTTTTTCATGTCAGCAATCGCTGCTTCGTCTGTTTTATAGTTTTTTGAAAGCACCCCTAACAAAATATGTCCTTCAGCTGCTTCATAACACTCCACCGCATTTTCAACAGAATTAGCTAAAACATTCAAACAAACTTGATCGTGTAAATAGTTAGGAATTCGTGACATTTTTTTCTCTCCTTTTTCACTCAAGATAATTTTGTTTCATTCATGATTTCTTGCAGGCGAACAATGATTTTTTGCATTTCTTCTTGATTGACCGAACGTATGTCAAATTCAATGATACCATGATTCGCTTGATAATCTCGTGTATAGACTGCTGGATTTTTTTCTTTTAGTGCCTGAATAACTGAATGTGCAGAACGATCACTGATTTTAACACTCGCTCGATAAATCTCTCGACCAGCTGGATCTTGAACAATAGTTGCTGACAAATGATCAATGTGATTCAACTCTTCAACAAATGGTTGTAAACGGTGCTTCATTGACTCACCAGATTCACTGCCATGTTCAAGATAATCGGTGACCGCTTGAGTAAACCCTAAAATATTCTCTTTACCGATTTTCATCGAACGACCGATCCCTTTTGATTGTAATCGCACCCATGGTATATAAGGATTCTTTCCAATCACCATTCCTGCACTTGGACCTTCGATCGCCTTTGCACCCGAATAGATCACTAGGTCCGCTCCTAGTTTAGTGTATTTGAATAAATCCTCTTCTGCTGCTGCATCAACAATCAACGGGATTTCATGTTTTTGGGCAACTGCTACTGCTTCTTCTACTGACAACATACTTTTTTGAACCGTATGGTGACTTTTGACATAAAGAATCGCTGCGGTATTTTCAGTGATACAGCTTTCAAGATGTTCAGTGCTACACATATTGGCATAACCTGCCTCGATTACTTGCCCCCCACCTTGTTGAATCATTAATTCAACGGATGTGCCGTAATCAACATTGTGTCCTTTGGGTAAAATAATTTCCTTTTTCTTGATAGTTGTTGAATAAGGATGATAAACATGAGTTAGACTTCCTTTGCCAATAACCGCTGCCACTGCTTGAACAATACCTGCAGAAGCACAAGAAACGATCTGAACATCCTCAACTGCTAAGAGATTCGCCAGGTAAGCACCCGTTTTTTCACTCAGGTCTGACATTTCAAAAAAATGTTCGCCGCCAAAGCGTTGCGCTGCCAAAACAGATTCCGATACTTTGGAAACACCTAAAATCGTCATCCGGCCTGAAGCATTGATCACTTCTTTTAAATTGAATTTATCATAACTTACACTCATAACTCTTTCCCCAAATAACTACGCTAACTGGTTTGATTTGTTGATCGATCACTTGCTGTTGCCCATTCGAGTCAGTAATCGTCTTTTCTTGGTCAACAAATTCAAATATTGTAAAATCCGCATCAAAACCTACTTCTATCTGACCTTTCGTTCCTAAATGGAAATTTTCAGCCGGCACACAAGTTACCTTTTCTAAAATTTCTGACCAGGAATAGCCGATAAAATGCAATTTTTCCATCGTTGTCGCTAAATCGTAAACGGGGCCGTTCTTTCGATTACGAATATAGATATCCGTGCTAATAGAGTCCGCTTTGATTCCTTGGTCATAGGCTGCTTTTGCCACCTCAAAATTAAAACTGTCAGTGCCATGACCAATATCGAAAATCACCCCTTTGGCTAAGGCATCTTTGACAAACGGTTTAATCTGATGAGTTTCTTTCTCCATAATCCCGTTATCTTTCCCATTAAAACAATGGGTCAAGATATCGCCTTTTTCCAGAAGCTGCAAAATTTCTTCTAAATGTGGTGGGGCAGAGCCAATATGCACCATCAAAGGAATTTGATGATTCTCTTTTTGAATTTTTTTCGCCCATTCCAGCGGTGTCAATCCATTATTCCCAACCACGGTTTTGCTCATTCTAGCTTTGATTCCCACGATAAATTCTGGAAATTCAGTCAATTTTTCTTTGACCAAATTCGCTTGTATCTTGGATAAATCAGCTAATTCATCTTGTTCTACGATGCCCCACTTTGAAATATTCAACAAGGCATACACATTGGTTTTGGCTTTTTTTGCTCGTTCATAAAATTGATGGATATTTTCGGCACCTGTTGTTCCTGCATCGATAACCGTTGTTATCCCTTTACTCACACCAATCTGGTCTGGGTAATCATAATATAAAGTCATTTCCTCAAAACAATGGACATGGTCATCGATCCAGCCAGCAGAAAGATAGTGCCCTGCCTGCAACGTTTGTTCTGTTTTTCCTTTTTCTGGGATACTTATTGCGATTTTCTGGATTTTTCCATCATTGATCCCAATATCCATTGTTTCGCCAGTTAGTGTACGAGCATTTCTGATCACTAAATCGAACATCACAACGCCTACTTTTCTATAAATTTGAACTTCGACCATGGGTGGATAAAATCTAGTAAGAGATGTTCTTCTGGTACAATTGCACCAACTTTATTTTTCCTTGCATCCCGATGGGGTTCTAAAACAATTTGAAGTTCATTTTTGTATTTGCCAAATGTATCATTTCCAATGACTACATCACCAATTTGAAATTCATTTTCATTGTCATGGGCTTCATTTTTTGCATCTTTATATTTTTTTCGAACTTCAGTGGAACGAATAACCTGTTCAGTGATATCCCCTCGACGAACATGTTGTTCTCCTAATACAATTTGTCGTTCTACTTCATGAGCAGCTGTCTGCCACTCGATCGTAAATACTGTTTGATAGCGATCCATTTCCCCTAACATACGCAGCTCTTCTTCAGATGCGTAGGCATTTCCAATAATGACATCATCGATCAACCCAGTAGCAAACAAATGTTTTGCTGCTACATGGACCGGTAAATGACGGTGCATCTCTAACGTAGTCAACCCATCATTGATATCCCACGGTCCGATTGTTCCCACCTGAGAAGAAACAAAAGCAGCCGTTCGTAACCCTTGTTTTTTAAATCGTTGGCTGCAAGACTCAAAAAATCGGTAAGGTAAGCCTGTTCCTTCTTGAGGATAAAAATTATGACACCCATAGAGAAAGGGTTTATTTGCTTGATGAGACAAAATATTATCCAAATAAGCAACATCATTACTCATATTCAACTCAATCGCTAAATGATAAGGGTTATATGACAGCAAAGCTTCTTTTCCGCCGTCAAATCCTAAATCAAGACGGATTCCATCTGCACCAGTTTCGTGGAAAAAACTTAAGTCGTCATACGAAATGTCCAACTGTTCAAAAATGTTGGGAGCAACATCTAAAATCGTTTCAAATCCCAATTCTTTCGCAAAATGAATCAATTTTTGAAACTTTTGTTTTACGATCAGAGGATCTTCCGTTACTTCTAACATACTCATAAAAATACGGGTAAACCCATAACGTTGTGCTAATTGCAAATATTCTTGATCTTTGATTGGATCACTATGATCTGGGTAAAGTGAAATCCCTAGTGCACGTTTCATAGCCACTAACCTCCATTTTTTATTATGCTTGTTCCTCGGTAACGCCCGTCACCATTGGTGCTTCTTCTTGCGCTTGTTCTTCTGCTTCACGAGCCAGTTGTTGTTTTTCGAATACTTTGAAGAACGGATAATAAATAGCCAATGTGATCAGGAAGTTAGCAATAACTAACACGCCAGCTGCTACGCTCCAGTTTGTACTCATCCAAGCGGCGATTGGCGAAGGAATAGCAAATGGTAACCGAGCCGTCATCATTGGGATGACACCACTAACCGTTAAGACATATGACAAAGTAGTCGTTACTAACGGTGCAAGAATGAACGGAATCCCTAATACCGGATTCATTACAATCGGTGCCCCGAAGATCATTGGTTCATTGATGTTGAATAGTCCTGGTAAAATCGATAATCGACCTAAACTCTTTAAATATTTTGATTTGGAGAACATGAATAAAACCACTAAAGCCAAGGTTGTTCCTGCGCCACCAATCCACACGTACCACTGTAAAAACTGTTCTGTAAAAATATTCGGCATATTATGAGCATTCGCACCAGCGTTGAAAGCATCAATGTTTTCAGCAATCGAAATATCCCAAAATGGGCGAATCACTGGGCCCATAATGGCTGGGCCATGAATCCCAAGAACCCAGAAAAAACAAATCAATAAGACTGTTAATAAACCACCAAACAAACTATTTCCTGCAAGTATGCCTTTTAGCGGCATCAATAACTCACTTAAGAACCCATTCAGATCAAAACCAAGCATATGTCGGATCACCCAGAAGAAAATCAAAATCACCGCTCCAGGAATCAACGCAACAAAAGAGTTTGTCACTTCTGGTGGTACCCCATCAGGCATCTTGATTGTAATTTTCTTTTCAATGAAGAAACGATAAATCTCGACAGAAATAATTGCTGTAACAATGGCACCAAATAATGAACCTGATCCTAGATTCGCAATATTGATATAACGTCCTGCTGTGATTCCTTCCAAGTCTTCTAATACCTGTGTCGGTGGTGCTGCCACGATCAGAAAAGACATCAATGCTAATATACCAGCCGTCAAGGAATCAACTTTATAACTTTTTGCTAATGATGAAGCAATCCCAAATGTTGCGTATAATGCCAAAATCCCTATCGTATAACGAAAAGGAATATCCAAAATTTGCCGATAGGGTTCAATCACTGCTGCCACAGATTCAATCGGAATATTCAGTAAAATCGTAAAAAATGAACCGACGATCGTTAGTGGCATCGTTGCAATAATTCCTTTTCTAATTGCCGTCATGTGCCTCTGTGTTCCAATTCGGTTAGCTACTGGCATAATCTTTTGTTCAATCAATCCTACAAACTTATCCATTACCGCTCTCTTCTTTTATAACATTATAATGTTTATCAAAGTGATCGTACCATATTATGCTAACTTTGTAAACGATTTCTATAAATAGTAAAAATTTTTCTACTCTCTAAGGAAGCTAATCCTAAAAATACACAATCTTTCCCCCATCACAAGAAACCACCTGCGAATATCTTGACCCATGTATCTGATGGCTTCTGCGGTAATAACGGCGTGCCTTACAAAATATGAAAAGCTATTTTCTGGTAAGCCTTTAACCTCAGGCTTTTACCTCCTGATAGACGGTGTTTAAAAGGTTGCTTCTGCGGTAATAACGAGCGTACTTACAAAATATGAAAAGCTATTTTCTGGTGAGTCTTTAACCTGGGACCTTTACTTCCTGATAGACGGTGTTTGAACGATTGCTTCTGCGGTAATAACGGCGAGCCTTACAAAATATGAAAAGCTATTTTCTAAGGCTCGCCGTTATTACTTGAAGCAGAACATCGTTCAAACAACCTTATGTTTCATAGTCGATATGATAAGGATGCAGATTGGTCTCGTAAATTGCTTCTGAATATTCGATTGTTTTCCCCAAGTGAGTCTTTGATTGTCGCGTTCTTTTAATCGCGATTTCTGAGGTAGTTTTTAAAATTTCCCGTTCATCCTTTGTTAGAAACACAGCGGAAAAATCATCGGCAAAGGAGTCGATGGCATAACCTTTTTGGGTCAATAAACGATATAAAGACTCTTCATCAAATACTTTGCGCTTGATTTCTAACAAATCACTTGGCAGATAATGCGTAAAGTAAATATAAGGACGGTCGTTTAAGTAGTATAATCGCTTAAAACAGACAGCCGTTGAACCAAAAGAGGCAAATAATGGGTGATCTTTTTTTAAAGTGATTTTCTTTAATTCCAACGTTTCTTTGTGAACTGTATGTTGTGAGTTTTCTAGAATCTGTGTAAAACTTGCCGCTTTTGACAAACGATTGTATGGACGATTACTTACTACCGTCGTCCCTCGTCCGCTTTTCTTTTCGACATATTCATCTGTTGCTAATAATTCAATGGCCTTACGAACCGTGATCTTACTTACTTGAAACATTTCTTCTAATTCATTTTCTGTAGGCAACATGGTGCCGACAGGATACTTTCCTGAAAAGATATCTTCTTTGATCTTGTCTGCAACTTCTAGGTATAGTACACGTGTCCTTTTCATAACTTCACCTTTCGATTTTATTACTAGAATCATAGCACATATAAAATAAAAAAAGAATATAAACGCCATGGATTAGCTATGTTGGTGGATTGAGGATTGAGACAATAGTTCTTCTTTTTTATCTATAAAATTATAATAGGAAGAAATTATTTTATCAGTTACAAAAAACACCAAAGTAAGCAAAACGCAAACTTCGATGTTCTTATTAGGCTTCTAACTTATCGTTCAACATGCTTATTTCAATGATGCTTATAGCTTGCATAGTAAAATCCTGATACGAATATTGCACCGCCGACAATATTACCGATATAAACTGGGATAAAATTCAAGAGAAATTCTGTCCAAGTTGCTTGTCCTTCAAAAATTGCGGCTGGGATCACAAAGCAGTTAGCCACACTATGCTGAAAGCCAATGGCAACAAAAATCATTACGGGAAACCAAATAGTCAATACTTTTCCAGCTGCATCTTTTGCTCCATAGGATAGCCATAATGCTAAGCCGACAAACCAGTTACAACCGATTCCCGAACCAAGTGCTTGCCACCAAGAAGCTTCGATCTTATGATCAGCAATATGGATGACTTGGTCCAAATAAACGCCTGAATGAGTCAATCCGACAAAGTGTCCAAAGAAATATGCAACAAAAATGGCACCCACGATATTAGCTAACGTGATAATTGTCCAATTTTTAACTAATTGTGAAAAAGTTACTTTTTTATCCATAAAAGCAATTGCAACCGCCATCATATTTCCAGTAATCAATTCCCCGCCACCAAGCAGGATCACCAATAGTCCGATAGGAAACACAGCCGCCCCTACTAAACTAGTTAAACTCGCCAGTGATTCTGGAATCGAAGCTGAAACTCTGATGTAGGCTAAATAACCTAACGAGATCATTGCTCCTCCGATAAAACCTAGAATCAATTTCGCAAGAATTGGCTTTTGGATCTTTTTCGTTCCAAGATGGATACTGATATCCATAATTTCTTCTGGTGTATACATAGATGTTCAAACCCACACTTCCCATATTTTTTCAAAAACAATAGTGATTTATTTCACATTTTCATTCTAGATTATATCATCTTCCCTTCCTAATCCCTATGATTATTTTAAAATAACCGATATTTTTTTATCATTCTATGACAAAGCATACAAGTGAGACTTTCCCACATCTCGTGATTTTTTTCTTTAGAACAACGAGAGTAAAATGAATCGCTCGATCAAATAGAAAAAAAGATCATTTTCGACAGTGATTTGTCAAAAATGACCTTATTTTCTTTATCAGAAATGAACTATTCTTAATTTCTTAGTAAACAACGGTTCTATCATGAATACAAACTTACAGTTCTTCTCCATTGGTGGCAATGACTTTTTGATACCACTCAAAAGATTTTTTCTTTGAACGATTTTTGGTTCCGTTCCCTTCATCATCCAAATCAACATAGATAAATCCATAACGTTTACTCATTTCACCAGTCGAAGCACTTACCAGATCAATACATCCCCATGGCGTATATCCCATGAGTTCTACTCCATCAGCCACAGCTTCTTCCATTGCTTCGATATGCCGACGTAAGTAATCAATACGGTAATCGTCATTGATGCGCCCGTCTTCTTCTACCTTATCAATTGCGCCTAACCCATTTTCAACAATAAACAATGGTTTTTCGTAACGGTTGTACAACTCGTTTAATGCAATCCGTAAACCTTCTGGATCAATCTGCCATCCCCATTCACTGGCTTCTAAGAATGGATTTTTAACTCCACCTAAAAGATTACCGGCTGAGGCCGCTGCATCTGGGTCCGTTTCGTTGACTGCAGTAGACATATAATAGCTGAAACCGATATAGTCGACTGGATATGCTTGCAACAACTCAAAATCTTCAGTCGTTTGTTCTAATTTGGCACTATCTACGCCATATTTTTCATACGTGCGGTTTGTGTATGCCGGGTATTTGCCCCGTACTTGAACATCCGCACAGAAGAAATTAAATTCTTGGTTCTGGATCAATGTAGCTACTTGATTGATTGGATTAGCATCTATGCTATACGTCGTTGCATAGATAATCATACAACCCACTTGGCTATCCTCCCGTAATTCATGAGCGATTTTTACTGCTTTACTACTTGCTACAAATTGGTTATGCCATGCTTGGAAGATATTTTGATAATCAGCTGCACCATTACTTTTTACTAATCCTTGACTCAAAGCTGGAAAATGAAAAGCTGAATTGATCTCATTGAACGTCATCCAATATTTGACTTTATCGCTGAATCGTTCAAGCACCACTTTAGCAAAGCGTTCGTAAAATTCAATCAGTTCTCGGTTTTTCCATCCGCCATATTTTTTTGCTAGATTTAATGGCATCTCGTAATGGGAAATCGTGATCACAGGTTCAATCCCATATTTCAAACATTCATCAATCACTTCTTCATAAAACGTTAAGCCTTTCTCATTCGGTGTTACTTCGTCTCCTTGAGGGAAAATCCGAGTCCAAGCAATGGAGAAACGATAACATTTAAAGCCCATTTCAGCAAAAAGCGCAATGTCTTCTTTAAACCGATAATAATGATCGATCCCTTGATGGTTAGGATAGGTATATTTATCTGGTTGGATCGTCCAATCAAAGTCTTCACTGCCAATAACTGCAAATCGTTGTTTCCCCCCAGGCATCGCATCAGCAACTGAGAGCCCTTTCCCATCTTGATCGTAAGCACCTTCTAATTGATTGGCAGCTGTAGCGCCACCCCATAAAAAATCTTTTGAAAACTTTGTAGTCATCTGCTATTTCCTCCTTATTTGACAATTGCTAGAAAATCTTCACTAGCAATCAGTTCTTCTTGATTTAATTCCAACACATCAGCAAAATGTTCCGTATTTGTAATAACGATTGGCGTGATCACACTGTATCCAGCGGCTTTAATCGCTTCAATATCAAATCGAACCAATAAATCACCAGCTTTTACTTGATCCCCTTGTTTTACAAAAGTCTCAAACCCTTGTCCTTCAAGCTCAACGGTATCCATACCGATATGCATCAAGATTTCAATCCCATCTTTCGTTGTTAAACCAACCGCATGACCTGTTGGGAAAATGGTCGTGATCTCCCCATCTGCTGGCGCAATCAATTCACCTTTTTCCGGATCAATCGCAAGCCCTTTTCCCATCGCTCCAGAAGAGAAAACTTTATCCGGAACATCAGATAATGGCAGGACTTTCCCGCTTAAAGGACTTTTTAGATTATGTCGAGCAGAACTAATCGTGTCACCTGCTGTTGTTTGTTGATTTGTTTCTAGTTTTTCATCTTGGACGGTTTCATCAAATCCAACGATCAGCGTACCTACGAATGCTAAGACAAATGAAAGAGCTGTCGCAAGGATTGCCATGGTCACATTGGATTCAACTGCTTGGTTCGTACTAATAAACGTTGGGATCGTTAACAAGCTTACTAACCCGCTAGAGAAAGCTTTCACACCAGCAAAACCAATCATTGCGCCTCCGATACCGGCTGACAGACAAGCAACGACAAACGGTTTCTTTAACGGTAAAGTTACCCCATAAACAGTTGGTTCCGTAATGCCAAAAAGTGAGGTAATTGTAGATGAAATACCTAATGAACGAAGCTTAGTATCTTTGGTCCGAATCGCCACTGCTAAGGCTGCACCACCTTGAGCTAAAACGGCTGGTAAAAGCATTGGAACCATGACGTCAAACCCATATTGTTCAATATTCAAGAACATGATCGGTACAAAGCCCCAGTGCATCCCAAACATTACGAACACTTGCCATAAACTTCCCATAATCAAGCCCGCAACTAATGGACTAAAGCTGTAAATCGAATTAAATAGACTACCTAACCCATTACCGATAACTGTCCCGATTGGACCTAACAGTAAGAAAGTTAATGGCACCATCACCAATAAAACGATCATTGGTACAAAAATCATTTGTAAAAATTGTGGAATCACTTTTTTCACCAGCGGTTCAAATTTGCTTTGGACCCAAACAGCCAAAATGATCGGAATCACTGAAGATGTGTAACCTGATTGAGCTAACACGATTGGTAATCCAAAGAAATCCACTGCCCCTCCAGCTCCAGCTAGTTGCGTGATTGCTGGATAAACTAACGCCATAGCAATTGCCACAGATAAAAATTGGTTCGTTTTGAATTTTTTGGCTGCAGTAAAAGCTAACATCACTGGTAAAAAGGTAAAGACACCATCTGCGGCTGCAAATAGAATTTGGTAAGCCCCAGTATCCGCTGAAAGCCACCCTAACACCGTTGCCAAAGATAAAAATCCTTTTAAGATCCCTGCAGCTGCCATTGCGCCTAAAAATGGCGTGAAAATACTAGAAATAATATCAATCAAGCGATTCAAAGGATTTTTTGACTGATCCTCTGTTCCCGATTGATCTGTCAGACCTTGCTCATCAACGATTGCTTGGTAAACGTCAGCCACATTACTACCGATAACTACTTGGTACTGACCACCACTTTGTACTACTTGAATCACATCTGGATCCTGTTTTAACTTTTGTGTATCTGCGACCGATTCATCTTTTAATTTGAAACGTAAACGTGTCGCACAATGTACTAAACTATTAACGTTCTTTTCGCCTCCGACTGCCTCCCATACTCTTTTACCAACTGCTTGATTATCCATCTTCTTTTCCTTCTTTCTAGTTGATTTAATCAAATAAAAAACCTAGATTGAAAAAACGGTCACGAAAATTCGTGCCCTATTTTTCAATCTAGGTTTTGCCTGCTTTACCAGTAACAATCCTTAAGATTGGGTACTTTGTTTTTCACTCACTACACGTTGGATGTGAATCGTTAAATAGATTTGTTCTGCGACTCCCATTGGTTCCTGTTGTGTTTTTAAGAGATAGTCATTGATCCGTTCCGAACAGCGAAAGGCTTTTGGATATTTCCCTTGAACAAGCGCATAGAGAAATTCATCCTGCTCATCCGAACTTTCGCCCTTTAAATAGCGTTGTGTAAAAAATTGTAAATGGGTAATGATTCGTTGGTAATTCAACGATTCCTCGTCAAATGTCACACCAAAGAACTTACTAATAATGCTGAGAATATCTCTAACGATCGTCGTTGCAGTCATCGTGACTTGCATATCCCCATTTCCTTGTTGGCTATTCACTAAATGAAAAGCGATAAATCCTGCTTCGTCAATCGGCAGACTGACTCCAACTTTTCTCTGGATCAATTGCAATACTTCTTTGGCCACCAAGTATTCTTTCGGATAAAATTTCTTTGTTTCAAAAAGAAGCGGATTTGGTAACTGGATATTTTCGTTCGCTCGACAAATCGCATAATGAATATGATCGGTCAATGTCAAATAAATATTTGACGACAACGAAACGCCTAATCGTTCTTCCGCCACATCAACGATCTGTTTGACTAATTCTACTTCTTCTAATGGGACATCCGCCATCAGCTGTTGAAATTGATTGGTTGCTAAGGAATCTTTTAAAACAAATTCTTTTTGAACTGCTGTTTTATCAATCCTATCACCAGGTCTTTTTTGAAACGCGAGGCCTTTGCCCATACAGATAATCTCTTCACCTCGTTCGTTTTTTGAAATGACGACGTTATTATTTAAGACTTTTTCAATAACCATTTTCCCTCGCCCTCTCATAAAAAAATAAAAAAACCTAGAATCCCCCTGTACTTTAGGTTGAATTCTGGTTTTGCCTGCCGAGCAGTAACAATCCATCGATTATCTGAACCAAGCATAGCACCCTTCTTTTATTTTTGCAAACCTTTTCAACTTTTTTTTTTTAGTAATTGTAAAAATGAGAAATTAAAAAACCGACGAAAACTATTAGCTATTCGAGCGAACTAGCAATCGTCGGTTTTTCATTAACTATTTTCGTCTAAAATGTTCGTGTTTCCATATTGAATGCTGCCTTCATTTCTTTCGTCGCTTTTTTCATTGGTGTAACCTTCTCTAATTCTCCTTGAACGACTAATCGAGTCACCGCATTCATATCTCCGCACGTAATCAACGTAACGAGCGATTTTCCTTCTTGGATATTTAACAGCTGGGTCTCCGTCGGTGCCACTTTTTCTTTAAAGGTTGCTTTATACGTATAGACATTTTCCAAATCTACCAAATAGATTTTATCTCCTAATGATAAATTTTCTAGTGGCGTAAATAATAGTTGTGGATTGCTCGAACGATGACTCGCTAAAGCATAATTTCCTTTTCCCATTTGCTGATTAGGATCTAATGTCCCCGCACCATAAAGCAAGTTCGCATTATCTAAACCTCTAAAAATCGGGATATTGATTGCCACAGAAGGAACAGCAATACTACCAATAACTGGTAAGTCTGTTCGATTCAGTTGGGCACGCAACACACTTTCCGTACTCATTGACTCCACTGCATCAAAATCAAAACTTGCCTCTTTTTCGTTGTTTTTCTTAATTTCATCTTTTGTCACATTGGCAATTGCGTATTTATCTCCGGTATTTTTAACAAAATAATCTTTGATCTGTTCATTAAAAATTAACGCTAAGCCAACCAATAATAGTAAAAATAAGAAAAAATTGGCGATCCATCTTTTTACTCGACCTTTGCTTGGTTTTTCCTTCATTCACTTGCCTCCCTTATTTAGCTAAAATAAACGCAACCTGTAGTTTCACACTTAAAGTTCTGTATATTTCTTTCGTTGTCCTCGACTTGCTTCTACTGGATATTTCAATTTATTTTTTGCTAATTTTTCTTCAATAATTTCATCAAGATCCAACTGTAAATTGTCAGCCATCATGTAAGAATAGATCAAGACATCTGCCAGTTCTTCTTTGATCCGCTCTAATGATGTTTCCTTCACTTCTTCTGGTTGCTTCCATTGAAAAAGCTCCAGTAATTCAGAAGCTTCTAAGGAAATAGAAATTGCAAGATCTTTTTCGTTATGAAATTGTCGCCAATTTCTTTCGTCTCTAAATTGATTGACTTTCGCCATACTATCCATGAACATTCACCTATTTCTTTATTCGATTACTAATAATCATACCATGTTTTTAATAGAAAATAAGTATATTTACCTAGATAAAATAAAATATACGTATTTATTTAACGATCTTTTTATAAAGCAAAATGATAACGAATGTTACTTATCCACTGATAACTTACACCAATGGATGTTATTCTTGTAAGCTGAATTTTAATTCTTTTACACCAGTAAGTGTCCACAAGACCACTAGACTGACAAGATAAATACTACTTAGAAAAATAATCACAGCAGATAATTGATAATGATCCATCAAAAAGCCAATAATGATCGAAGAAAATCCACCTACAGCTCTACCTAAATTCATAATAAAGTTATTGGCTGTTGCACGGATCTCAGTAGGATACAGGCTACTAATGATTGCACCATAGCCGCCATACATGCCATTGATAAAGTAACCAACAACCACCGCTGCTGCTACTAAACTCCATTGACTACGAGCTAAAACGAGTAAGAAGACCGAGAGCGCTGAACAAATCAAGAATAAAGTAAAGGCTGTTCTGGGACCTAATTTATCCATGATGATCCCAAAAGTCAACATACCTAATGACATCCCCACAATCGTACTCACCATCCATAAAGACGAACCTGAAACGGATAATCCTAGTTGTGCTTGCATGATCGAAGGTAACCAATTCATCAAACCAAAATAACCAGCAATTTGGACAGTCACCATGGTACTCAAGCCAATCGTCTGCCAAGTAAGTTGTTTTGTTTCAAATAGATTACGTAACTTTGTCGCCTTTTTAGTTGCTTTCGCAGCTTGAAATGCCTCCGGTTCTTTTAAACCATGTCGGATGACTAAAACTAATAATACGGGTAATACACCAATCACATATAGCATGCGCCACCCGAGCCATGGAATGACGATTGCCGCCAAAATAGCAGCGAGAGCCGCGCCTACTTGGGCTCCAATACCAGCAATGGACGAAGCTCGTCCAATTTGTTTTTTTGAAAAAGTTTCAGAGATCAAAGACATACAAGCGCCATACTCGCCCCCAGCCCCGATTCCGGCAATAAACCGAAACAAGTAGACTAAATAAATCGTTGAAGAAAAATACATCAATAATGAAGCAATTGAAAATAAGATAACCGTTTGAGAGAACACCTTTACTCGACCATATTTATCCGCCATCAGACCAAAAAAAATACCTCCAACGAGCATCCCCAGATTAGTGATCGTCGCAATCATTCCCGCTTGTGTTCCACTAATATGAAAAGTTGCAATCATTGAAGATAAAGAAAAAGCTAGGAACATGATATCCATATTCTCTAATGCAATCCCTGATGATGTTGCTAATAAAACCTTCCGTTGATACTTCGTCATTTTTGTTACCCCTTTTCTTTCATTTTTACCCTAAATTGTTAAAATCATATATAAAAATCAAGAAAAAAGCAAGAACTTTTGTTTTTTTATGTTAATTCATTCACTCAACTGATCTACGCTGTTTTTGAGAACTATCACTTGCTCAATAATTACGAAATCGCTACACTTATTTTGTAGTCAAAAAATAAAGCGTTTTTCTAAACCGCTTATTTGTTTGAGCAAGCAATTTATCTTAGATGACCGTTATCTAAGTAATCACTTTTTTGCTACCATTCGCATAGCCTTAGCTCTTTGCGAAACGTTTTTGTGAAACTGAGAAAAAACTATAAAGGAGAAAAACAGAATGGACAAACAATTATTCTTAGAAAAAATTGCTGGTGGGCTGATCGTTTCCTGCCAAGCCTTACCTGGAGAACCTTTTTATACAGAAGAAGGTAGTTTGATGCCTTATTTTGCTTTAGCTGCTGAAAAAGCAGGAGCTGTTGGTATCCGTGCGAACTCAGTACGAGATATTATGGCAATCAAAGAAAAAGTTTCCTTGCCGATCATTGGTATCATTAAACGTGATTATCCCCCTGAAGCACCATTTATTACAGCAACCATGCGGGAAGTTGATGAACTAGTAGCCACAGGGGTTGAAGTTATCGCTTTGGATTGTACTTTACGCAAACGCCACGATGGTCTGAACATCAATGAATTCATTGCTAAAGTCAAAGAAAAATATCCACAGCAATTATTGATGGCTGATATCGCCACTTTTGAAGAAGGAAAGAATGCTTACGAAGCAGGAGTTGATTTTGTGGGGACAACTTTAAGCGGCTATACAGAAGAAAGTGTGAAACAAGCTGGTCCTGATCTCCCACTCATCCAAGAACTGATCCAAGCTGATATATGCGTTATTGCAGAAGGTCGGATCCACACGCCACAACAAGCCAAACAAGTCAAAGATTTAGGCGTAGCTGGCATCGTTGTAGGTGGCGCGATCACACGCCCTCAAGAAATTACTCAACGCTTTATCGAAGCATTAGATTAAGAGACTCCTTCATTTTTTCAGGAGAAATGCTTTTTCGTCCTTCTAACTAAATCAGCTAAATAGAACTAACCAAAAACAGCCAGAACGAGACTGAGCCAAACCTTGCCTCAACCTCATCCTGGCTGTTTTTCAGTTTATTATTCCAACTTTATTCACAGCCTCTGTCTCACCAGATTCTCAGATCCGCTTAAAATCGACATCAGATGACAGGGGGACCTACTGTTCAAAACAAAGACTATGACTCAGATCAACAGCTTAGAAAGATGATCCTCCCCCTCGTTTCTCAACAATAAATCATCAGATGTGAAGGAAGAACTTTTAGTGTGACAGGCAGCTTGACACCTTCATCACCATCCACATTTGTTGCCAATTCTTGGTCTTCATTCAAAGCAATCTGGATCGTTTCACAGGTTTGATAAGCCAGATGATCGGTAGAAGAATCAACACCTTTTAACAAATCAGGCAATGTTTTTAACGTATCTAACAATGAAGTGTCTTTTAAATAAACCAAGTGCAATTTGCCATCATTTACTTTAGCATTAGGTATCAACGTTTCAAAACCACCAATTGAATTAGTTAATCCTACCAGCAATGTACTACTTTCAATTTGTTTTTCCTGCCCATCAATGACTAACTGGAATTTATAAGATTGGGTTCCAGCCAATTGCTTGATTCCTGAGATAAAGTAAGCAAACTTACCATATTTTGTTTTCTTTTCTGGATCTACATCATTGATTGACTCAGGAATGGTTCCAATCGCCACGACATTCATAAAATATTGGTCATTGATTTTCCCAATATCTAATGGTTGCAACGCATCCATTGAAAGATGAGCGATAGCTTCTTCGGGTTCTAACGGTATGCCTAAAGCACGGGCTAAGTCGTTGACTGTCCCTAACGGAATAAAACCAAAATTTGGACGATGTGCTTGTTCAGCGATCCCATTGATTCCTTCATTAACAGTACCATCTCCACCCATAACAAACACGCTGTGGTATCTATCCACTGCTGCTTCTCGAGTAAAATTCTTGGCATCTCCAGCTTTTTTCGTATGAAGAACAACGACTTCATCAAACATCGTGGTTAACTTTTGATGGGCCAGTTTTTCATATTCTTGTGCTTGTTCTCCTCCAGAACTTGGATTAACGACCAACAACGCTTTTTTCATCCTGTTTCCCCCTTCGTTTCACAACATGACTTTGACTAAACTATAGCACAAAAAAACTCAGAACATCTAGTTTCAGACATTCTGAGCTACACCAGCTGATTGGCTATCTTATTTTACGAATCAAATAATAACCCACCGATCCGACGATCATCGTTCCCAGAAAGACCAGAATGGATGAGGAATGTTCATTTGTTTTTGGTAACTGTTCCGCTTCAGAATCAGTCGAAGATTCAGAAGCAATCTGGAGCATCGCCTCTTTTTTAGTTGTACTTGGTCCAGAGTTTCTTAAGTCGATGGCGCTTGATTCGGTCATACTTGATTCTGTGGTGCTTGGTTCCGTTGTGCTTGGTTCCGTTGTGCTTGGTTCGGTCGTTTTTTTCGTATTCGTGATCACAAAAGAATTGCCATTATTGGTTACGGTACTCTCAAACTCATCAGGTACATTCACTTCCGCTACTTGATAAGTAAAGTCTTCTCCTTGATTATTGTATTTTGGTAAGACCGCTTTTTCGTTGCCCACTGGCAGTTCCTTGATCGTCGCTTGATAATTATCTTGTTTTCTTAAAGAAAGCACCGCTGAACTTTGCCAACTCGTAGGATCAACGACCGAACTCCTGCTAATCACATAGTCAATAGTCTCTGGGATCTCGGATGCCGCTACATTTTTCCATTTTTTTGCTACTTGGATTGTGGTTGTCGGTGCCTTGATTGAAGGGATTGGAAAATCAAGTAATTCACTTTCATTTGTTGGTGCTAACGTTGTCCGTCCATTACACAAATACCAAGTTTCGCCTTTAAAATGAGTATTTTCAGTGTTTAAACGGACTTGATAGGTACACGTAAGCCGTTCATTTTCCCCTAATGCAATATTTGCAATCGTAATCGTTTGGTTCGCTTCCGATACAACTACATCAGCCACTACATCATTGGCTTGTTCCCAATTTCCTTGTTCATTTTTTCGCCAACCGACTAATTGATAGGAGCGTTCATTAAACTCACCCGCTCCTTGGAGTAAAATGTCTTGCCCCATAGGATCAGTGATCGTACCATTAGGAATCGTTTTATCAATTTGGTTGGCGATCTCTGTTAAGGCAGAACCCAAACCGCTTAGATTTTCATCGGTTGTAAGGTATTGTTGCGGTTTAGAAGCTAAGTTTCGCCCAATATATTCCCCTCGAGCAGAAGGTGCTGTCGCTATCGAATAACAGGTAAAACCCGAATGCTTGAGAGAAACAATCGTTCCTAAGGTCGCATCTGTCACAATTGAACTACTAACAGAAATTGCATTGGGATCAGAAGGGTTACTGTTCGTCGTATAGTATTTGTCAGAATCAGTTTGAAAATCTTGAATATAACGATCGGTATGGTAGCCATTATAATCAATGATCTCTCCCTCATTTGGATACTCTTTCGCTCCTTGTACTGGAAGATAACTACGATTGGCACTGTCATCACCAATATGAATAAATAGTTTTTCCGCTTCTGGCCGACTTTTCTCCAATAATAACCGTTGCCCTGCTAATAATCCTTTTTGCATAAATGTTCCCGAATGTGACTCAGCGGTATATTTCAAGAAGTTCTCTAAGTCATTCATATTACTTGAAAAACCATTTGTTGAATAAACCTCTCGATTGTATGCTACAATCCCCACGCGGATATTCCCATTAGCTAACGAATCCGCTAATTCATTGCCAAATTGTTGTAATCCGATTAAAGCATTGGTTAATTTTTCGCCAGTCATGGAGGAAGAATAATCGATCACCAAAACTAAATCAATCGGTGTTCCGATCTGGTTGCCTTTCACATCTAACGTGACATCAAATAAACCTTGTGTCTCGCTATCTTCTTTGACACTCTTTTTTAAATATGCACGGTCGGCGTAATTAACATAATTTTCTTCGTCAAATACGGCTTCTGGTGCATGGCCATAATCATAATTATAGGTATTCCCTACTGCTGTTCCATTTGTTAAACGTTGTCCCGTAGAATCGGTATAAGCAAAATCAACCGTCTCCGCAAATGATTTTTGCATCCCTATTCCCAGTAAAATACTCATTAATCCTACGAATAAAATCACTATCTTGAAATAGCTGTCTTTTCTCGTTCTCATCATTTCTCTCCTTTTCTACCAACAGATTTCCCCATCCTTATTAAAACCCTAGAATTTTTTCAACAATTGCTAGTATAAATTTTCTGGAATCTTTTCTGAGCTAAAAAAATGTACATTTGGAATACATTAAAATCCTCTTTTTATGATAAGATGGCATCAAGTAACAGCTAAGAATCGAGGGAAATCTTTGGTTAGGAGTTATTTTATGGAAATATTCAATGATTTTTTTGGAAATGATGTCAAAAAAGAAATCGAACTTTTGCATTTTTTATATCATCAAAAGCGCTTTGTAACGATTGAAGAAATGAGCCAAGCCCTCAATATGGATCGGCGTTCGATCTACAAATATTACGATGTTCTAAGCAATCATTCCCTAATGACAGATGAAAGTCGTGAACCAATTTTTCATACAAAACATGGTCTCGGCTATAAATTCACAGGAACCAAAACAGACTATAAAACGTTGATTCGTAAAATATTACAAGAAAATCCTTTTTTCAATTTATTTGAAACTTTATTGTTGGAAAATGAAGTGAATCTAGTCAAATTCGCCTACGAGAATTATTTATCCGAATCTACTGTACGAAAGCGAAGCTATGAACTAGAAACGCTACTACAGCCATTGGGGTTTACCGTAAAAAAAAATAAAGGAACGCTCTATTTAGTCGGCGATGAACCTCGTATTCGCTATTTTATGGTTGCTTTTTTTTGGAAAAATTTTTCTGGTCTTCACTGGCCATTTCCAGGTATTTCTCAACAAAAATGTGAAATGCTCGCCCGACACTTTTATGAAATCAATGAAATTCCTTTCAATGAGATTGAACTAAAAATTACTACTTATGTACTAGCCGTGACGATTATTCGGTTTAGAAAAGGCAAAAAATAACAGCTGAAATGATCACTTTAGCTCCTGATCTACCGCCTAAAGACCAAGAAATCTTCCAACAATTGACGGACCAGCATTCATCACTCTTAAAAAAACTGACAGATGAGTTGAGTGAACACTTCTTACTCGAAACAAAGGAGAGCCACTTTATTTTCTTGTGGCTACGATCAAATCTGGATCTCACTTTTTCTAAAGAGCAGTTAGCTAATTATTTTACCGCTCAAGAAGAAGGCGTACAAAATCGGTCTTACTTGCAAGCAATCATCCATTTGTTACTGAAAGATACAGACTCTCAACAATTGTCTACCAGAAAAAAGAACTTGATTTTGCGAACGATTCTTTCTGGAATTTTGTCCGTCGAACTATTTGGAGAGACGATCCATACCTTGACCGGCTATAATCTACAGCACTATGTCTCGCAGAATTTCCCCAACCTTTTGATGCGTTCTGAACAATTGTTAGATCAAATTGATCTTTACTCATCCTCAGATAGCAAACGAAAAGGACTTGCGTTACATGTAGCGGTTGCTTGGACCTTGGTTTCACCACCATCCACCTTTATGAAAAAAATCAACCTTAAACTCGAAACAGATTTACCTTTGGCACTTTCTTTAACAATCAAAGAACGTATCGAGTCTTCTTTTCAAAGCTACTACCATCTGGATATTCGCAGCCATTTCGAAAACGAAGACTATGATCTCTGCCTTAGTACCGCTCCTTTAACAGAAAGTTTTGAAACCGTCCCCGTTTTACTGATCAATGCCCAAGTCACATTAGCCGATCTGCTGGCAATCAAACAAGTACTTGAAGAGCTGGTGTAGTAAGAGCAGAAGAAATGGAATGTTCATTAATTGATCGGCGAATAACACTTCTTCGTTCGTATTTATACTTTTTAGATTCATAAAAATAGTCTAAGATTAGCGGAAAATAAAAACAAAAACTGGGACATTCTTCAGATTTATTTCTGATGAATGTCCCAGACTCTTAGTCAGTACTATATTTCTAAAGTTAAAGATCTTATTTTTTTAAAGCCAGACTAGGTGATAGGTTGACCAATCGATAATTAACAAAACCAGTTATGCCAAAAACTAATCCAATATTTACTAACAACAAAAGCATCCCTAGTTGGAAATTAAACTCTAGATTATAACCAAAGTTCTGGCTATATACAGTATTAAAAATAAGAAGCCATATACTACTAAATAAGACGGATAGTAGACAAAATAGAACGGTTTCTCTTCTCAATATCTTAGAGATATTTCTGGTACTATATCCTAAGCAACTTAGTATACCAACTTCAGAATATCTAGTGATAGAAATTCGATAGATTATAATAAAACTAACAGAGATAAATAGGAGTAAAAGTAAATTGGATAATATGGTAAACAACTTTATAGTATCAGCAAAACTATTTTTAAAAGCACGAATGTCTTTTTCCTTAGTGTATATATCGTACCCCTTACTTTTCAGCAGGCGATGAATTTTGGGAATGTCCTCAAAATTTTTCACACTAAACGCTATAGCAGAAGCCTCACCTCTAGCTACTTCTTTATAAATTTTCTTTTCCAGCTTCGTACTCATTGTAAAGTTATCAAACGTATCGTTTGAGATACCACTCACTTTCATTTTTATTTTATGTTTTTGTCCCTCCTTATCAAAGTATTCAAAGTCAACGTACTTTCCAACTAATTGATTAATATTCTTACTCAAAGACGAGGCAACACTTAAAGATAGACTGATTTCATTCCTATTATCTTTAGGCATGTCCCCATAAATCATCGAAAGATTGGAAGAAATCAACGTTGGCGATTTAATATCTAAGTGTTTAGTTGGTTCATCTGCTATGATTATTTCTGGATCTTTTACTAATGCTCTAGCTATCGCTACTCGTTGTTTTTGTCCGCCAGATAATTTTGCCACTTTCATTTTAGCTAATCCAGATATTCCTAGTTCCTCTAATACCTTTGCTACTTTCATTTTTCGTTCTGCTTTATTTAAGTTCGATAGGCTTAGAACTAAATCAATGTTACATTCTACACTTAAGTATTCTATCAATTGGTAATCTTGCCAGATAAAACCGATTGAATTGTAATAATAGTCGGATAGTTCTTTTTTCGTAAAACGTTTCATCGACTGATTGTTAAAATAAACATCTCCTTCAAAATTTTGATCCATACCACTAATGATATTTAATAGCGTTGTCTTCCCACTACCCGATGGACCGTAAATAAAATTGAGGCCTTTTTGGAAATCTCCTGATAAATGATTCAATACTATTTCATTTCCAAATACTTTTTTTATTTCGATTAAACTTAACATAAGAATCTCCTTTTATAACGAATTTGGGTTATTGCTCTGCTAGAATAAACTGTAACGTTACGTTATATTCAAGGAGGTAATTATGAATAATTATTTAACAATCAGTGAATTTGCAAAATACGTCAATTTAAGTAGAAGAACCTTAATTTATTATGATCAAATTGATTTATTCAAACCAAAAAAAATATCTACTCATGGTTATAGATATTATACTTGTGACCAATGCTTTGAATTAGACGTTATACTCACCTTGAAATTTCTTGATGTACCTTTAGAACAGATTAAATATTTTCTCGATAATCGAAACATGGATGACACGCTGACAGAATTTAAAAAGCGAAAAGAAATTTTAGATGAAAAAATCAATGACTTAAAACATATGCAGACGTTTTTAGAAAATTATATCGATCGGTATACAACATTGAAAAATATAAATTTTGATATAATTACTCATTCTTATAGAGAAGAAGAATCTTTTATTTGTTCTGATTTAATGCATTCTCATTACTACGACTCCATCGATTCTTTATCTAGTTATAGTGATTTTTATTTATCCTTAGATCAAAAAGATTTATTTAATGGCTATCCTATAAATTTTTTAGTAGAAGATTCTATTTTTTCTGACATTCAAAAAACTCCTTTTAGGTCACTAATTAAAATAAACAAGGAACAAAGTCATCTTTACGACGCAGAGAAAATTATAACCAGATCGAATGGAACATATGTCTCTTTCTTCATAGAAGATTCAAATTATAATAAGCAAGAAATCAATCAGAAACTACTGAACTATTTTCAAAAAAATAAATTTATTCCAGAAAGATTTTTTTGGAAAATATTATGGCAAGATGAAATTACTACCACGATTCCTGAAAAACGTGTATTTGAAATCTTGATACCTGTAAAAAAGAATTAATTGTTTACTGAAACTAAGAAAGTTCCTTATTTCCCCTTCTTAAAACAACCTCTTAAAAATGATTAAATTTGTATATATATGCATTATTGTTTTAAAATATACTTAAAAGGTACCTAGGAGAGATTTTTATGGGTTTGGGAAAACTATGAAAAGATCTCACCCACATCTGGCTTCCTCTAATGGTTGAATCACCAAGCTGATCGTCAGCTAATGATAGACAATGAAACAAAAAAAAGAGATTGGGACAAAAGTTGTCTCAGTCTCTTCTAGTATCTCTAAAAACGAATAAACGGCCGTCATTGATCAGGTCAGTAATCGAATTTGCTGCTTTGGGCTTTGGTCAATTGTTCATGAGCAGCGTCGTCTAAAATTCCACCCAATGCGATGACAATTTTTAAGATAAGCCTCTACCTATCTTTGCGGTTGTTGTTGTGTGATACAGTGAATATTTCCACCACCGTAAACGATCTCAACTGTATTTACGCCTACGACTTCTTTATCTGGAAAGAATTCTGCTATTTCCTCAAGTGCCAGCTCATCATTTTTATCTCCATACTGAGGAACGATCACACCGTTGTTCGTGATCAGAAAATTCATATAAGAAGCAATACAAATGTCGCCATCTTCACGTGGCATCGTTCCTTCTACGTAATCGATCTTGAAATCCCCATTGATCGTGACATTCTCTACTGGGCAACAAAGCTTATGAACTTTTAATTTGCGACCTTTGGCATCGGTCATTTCATTCAAACGCTTGTAAGCAGCTTGAGCCGCTTCATAAAATGGGCTGTTTTGATCTTCAGTATAGATACAAGCCACTTCTCCGGGACGAACAAAACATGCCACGTCATCCACATGCCCATTGGTTTCTTCCGGATCGATCCCGTCACCTAACCAAAGTACTTTCTCACAGTTTAAGTAGTCGCATAATTTTTGTTCGATCTCTTCTTTTGTCATATGAGGATTCCGACCTTCACTCAATAAACACATCTCAGTCGTTAGAACAGTGCCTTCTCCATCAACATGAAAGGAGCCCCCTTCTAAAATAAAATCCTCCGTTCGATACGAATCCACGTGCTCGATTTCACAGATCTTTTGTGCAATCAAATCGTCTTGATCCCAAGGGAAATACAAGCCATCGACTAATCCGCCCCAAGCATTGAATCCCCAGTCATTGCCTCGTAATTCACCATTGTCGTTGATGACAAAGCTAGGACCACAGTCACGAATCCAAGCATCGTTGTTCGACATTTCATAGACAGTGATGTCGGCAGGCAATTGACGACGGCAGTTTTGATATTGCTGTTGCGACACGACCACATTCATTGGCGTGAATTTGCTGATCGCTTTTGCGACTTCGGCAAATGCTTCTTGAGCTGGTTTGCCTCCATCACGCCAGTTATCTGGACGCTCTGGCCAAATCATCCATACTTTCTCTTGTGGTTCAAACTCTCCAGGCATTCTAAACCCGTCTTGTTTCGGTGTGGTCTTTTCGATTCGCTTTGCCATGATACAGTACTCCTTCTTTTTTGATTTTTTTGATCCAGATAATGATTTCACCAACGAGGGCAAATATAATTGCTCCAATCGTGATTGGTAATTGCTGACTCAGCGATTCAGCATCAAACTGCAAAGGAATCGCTGTGAAAATCAATGAGATCACGATCATGATCATCGGTAGTGCGACTAATACCTTCAAGAACAAGTCGCTGCCGCTCACCTTGAAAGGTCGAGGTGTTTCTGGATCGATTTTGCGCAATTTATAAAACGCAGGAAAAACAGGTACATATGATAGTAGGAACATTACTAGATTCAACGAGAAAAATGCCCAAAATAAATCTTGATTTGGTAAAATTGGTGCGATGATGACAACGATAGAAGCAACAATACCATTCATAATCGCCGCACCAGTAGGCATGCCGTTTTTTTGCTGCGTTTGGCAAATACTTTCGGCATATCGTCATTTTCGGCTGCATAACAAGCAGTATTGTTAACCCCTAACGACCAAGAAATCATATTGCCAAACAATGTCAGTAAGAATAAAAAGGCCATCGAAATAATGAACCAGCCGCCTGTTGATCCTGTCAATAACTTAAAACTATCCATCAATCCGCTGCCTGTACTAATCTGATCCGTAGGAATTGCTACACCGATCCCGAATGCAGAAAAAATGTAAATGGCTGCAATCACCAGTCCACCGGCAATGATCGATTGAGGGATTTGCTTTTTAGGATTTTCCATATCATTCGCGAATGTACAAATCACTTCGAATCCTAATAAGTTAAAAATGATTACTGAAATAAAGGACAAACTATTTAAATTGAAACTTGGCAGCATGGAAGAAAGAGTAAACTCATTCGCCACACCTTTAGTAAGCGCAGTATAGAGACCTAAGCCACCGATCAAGATTGCCAGCAGCATTTTGATGACAGCTGCTCCATTCAAAATCCACACGCTGTCACTGACCGGATAAAAACTAATCCAAACGATGATCCATATAAAGATCAGTTCGATCACGATAGCAGCCGCTGTTGAAAATTCGCTGCCTGTGATCGTCATCAATAAATCAGGGCAGACTACTGCTAGAGAAGCTAACCACAGTGGATAATTGATCCAGTAATACCAAGAAACGCGAGATCCCCAGCGATGTCCGAAGGCTTGTGTCACCCAATCATAGATACCGCCATCACCGATATAAGTTGTTCCTAACTCTGACGAGATCAATCCATAGGGCAAAAGGAATGCAATCAATAAAAAGATCCACCAAAAAAATTGTGAATTTCCGATTGCTGCTACCGGTGCAGCCGCTTCTGCCACAAATACAACACAAATAACAGATAATATAGCACTCATCAAACTAAATTTTTTCTTTTCTCCCATTGTTTTCTTCCTTTCCGGTACAAGGGAATAAGGTTGGACCAACGATTGAACGATTCTTGTAACCTGCGGACTCACCTCGTATGATTCCTAGTGCGGCATAAAAGCTGCATTAGTGTGAGATCAAGATTCTGCTAGAAAGAATCGATTTTCAGATCGTTAGCCCCTCCTCTAGAACAGAGACAATCCTCACGCATCGTCATGATACGCAGATTATTTCCTTTCCTCATCTCTTGCGTCTAAAATGTTTCACCTAGCAAAGCTTCCAAGTCTTTTTTAGCCGCTGCTTTTTTGGTCTCATCGATTGGATTTTTTTCCGCATAATCCCGCATCAAGTACACTAAGAGACCGCGAATCGAAGTCAACCGATTTTCTGCTTCATCAAAACAGATCGAGTTCGGTCCATCCATGACTTCATCTGTGACTTCTTCCCCACGAGTGGCAGGCAAGCAGTGCATAAATTTCGCTTGTTCCCCAGCACGTTTCATCAAGTCCGTATTCACTTGGTATTTAGGATAAAAAATACGCATGCGTTCCTCTTCTGATAATTCAGCTTCATACAGTCCATACCAAACATCTGTATAAACAAAATCCGAACCTTCGATAACATCGATTTGATCGGATATCGTATAGGAGCCGCCAGAATCTTTGCAAATTGCGTCTAGTCGTGCGCGATGGTCTTCGTTTAACTGGAACCCTTCTGGTCCAAATTGAACGAATTCCATTCCCATTTTTGTTGCAATCAATCCTAAAGAGAAACAGACTTGTGTGGCATCTCCAATAAAGGAAACCTTGCAGTCTTCAATTTTTTTGCCTGCTGGAAGATGTTCGATCATGGTGCAAAGATCGCCAATTTCTTGCGTTGGGTGGTTGAAGTCAGACATCCCGTTAATAACTGGGATCGTGGCATTCGTTGCTAAGTCATACACACTATGATGACGTTCCACACGAGCCATCAAAATATCAACTAAACGAGAAAGAACTCGGCTCGTGTCTTCTATCGTTTCATGACCACCCAATTGAATTTGCCCTGGTGCTAGATATTCTGCGTGCCCCCCTAATTGTGTCATTGCTGTTTCAAACGAAACCCGCGTTCTGGTAGAAGACTGTTGGAAGATCATCCCTAACACTTTGTTCTTTAGCAAAGGAGGATAAAAACCATTCTTGATGGCCGCTTTGATTTTCAATGACAGGTCAACAATTTGTTGGATCTCTTCCTTCGTGTAATTTTCAGTTGTAATAAAATCTTTTTTTCCCATAATGAAACCTCCTAAGTAATTTGTTTGCTTTGCATCTTCACTTTAGGAAAAAAAGTGAGAGTTTACGATAAGCTATAAGTTGTAAACGTTATCATTATCATTTTATATGTGATACAGGCTGGTTTATTTTTGGATATAAACCATTTATTTTCCAAGGGTTTACAAAAGTTTAGAAGGAAGTTTATAGGAATTAAAAGTAAAGATAAAAAAAACGGTGTCATAATTAAGATAAGAAATTTAAGGTAAGGAAAAAAATGAAAAGGGATTCAATATGATAGCTATTTTTGTTTACAACATTCTATTGATCATTTTATATTCAATCACGATGACTTTTGCTATTTATGCTTATTTAAAAGAAAAAAACAACTTATTTCTCTGGATCAGTTTGTATTTGGCATTCTTCATTTTTGATAACACGATTATTTATATGACGGAGTTCCTCAATTCCTTTGCACAAAGTTATGATCAAGCATTTATGAGTGCGCCAGCAGTTAAAACGATTATTTTTATGGGAAACGCCTTTTTTTCCATTTCTATTCTTGCCGAACTACAAAAAGAAAAACTTTCCCCTCTCCATTATGCTTTACTGCTTGCTTTGGCTGCATGGATGATTACCATCCCATTGATGGATAATTCAGCCTTTAAAGTCTGGCTCTATTATCTGGGCAATCAACTCTTCCTGTTTTACCTAGGAATTTATTGTTGGCGAGGAACAAAAAAGGATGTATCTTTGCTGAACAAACACTATTTAAAGCAATTGATGTTCATCAATCTCTTCTTTAGTATTTTGATCATTATTGAAGATAGTTTCGTGATTTTCAATGTCGATCAATATAGCTCCTTAGTAACAAAAATTTATAATCGTAGTGTCTCAGAGGATATTTTTTCGATTGTTATATGTATTTTATTACTGCACTTCTTTATCAAAAAATATCAACCTCAGAAAGAAAAAACACAAAATCAAGACACCTCTCTCTTGATTCAAGACTTTTGTCAGGATCACCAGTTTACTCAACGAGAAACGGAAATTTTTATATTGCTACTGTCACATCGAACCAATCAGGAAATTGCTGACCAGCTCTTTCTCTCATTAGGAACGGTTAAAACTCATGTCCACAATATTTTTATTAAACTTGACATTAAAAAGCGCACGCAAATTATCCCCCTTTTTGAGAAGTATAAAGAAGCCATTGAGTCAACCGTTTAAAAAAGTCCTGGAAGTATCCCTTCCAAGTTCTCAGTCTGTAGACGAGTCTGGGACATTAATCAGAAAAAATCTAATGAATGTCCCACTTTTTTATGAGGTTAATCATAAAATAAAAAAATGGAGAATGAGACAAAAGCGGCATCCTCAAAAATTCGCTGAAATTTATAAAAAATTTGAGACACACCAAGTAGATAATAATCAACACCAAAAACAAGTATTTATGTTTCTTGTCAAATTTCGAAAATTCTTTCTTATTCCTTGATGCTGAACACTTTTTTCTCAATCTTTCACCAATCATTCTAGAATTTCTCTTTACCAACATCATTTGACAAAGGGTCTCTTTTTTGTCCAAAATTTTGAACAAAACTAGATAAAAAGACATTCCAAACTCAAATTACAAGTTTGAAATGTCTTTTATCTATAGTCTGATCAGAGAAATATTTCTTTGGCTTCATCACTCATATATTTTATCTTACTCATCTTCATCATCGTCATCACTGAAAATCCGTCCATTCACATAACAAATGTTACTTGTAGCAGATTCGATTAATGAAAGTTCTGTTCCAATTAATTGACTGTTAATGAAGTCAATCACCATTGGCATGTTCATGCCTGCGTATAAGTCAATTACTTGACCCTCGAGAATTATTTTTGAAACTACATTACACGGAGTGCCACCCATTAAATCTGCTAATACTACGAAATCATCTAAATTGGCAATTACTGTTTCAAACTTTTCACGAAAATCTTCCGCTGATTCAGAAGGAAGAAGGCTTACTGTGTGAATACTTTCCTGAGGCCCCATTATCATTTCTGTACTTTTTTTCAATTCTTCACAGAAAAGTCCATGACTAATTAAAACTAATTGTTTTCCCATTGAACCACTCCTCATCACTAATTGGAATCAGCCTGACTTATTTTGAAATCACGCCTAAAGCTGATAATGCTACACAAACCACTAATACTATGAAAATTGCCTTAGTAGAAGTCATATTCTTTTTGCCAAGCATCCAATAAATTGCTGCAACGATACCGGCTGGTAATAATCGTGGTAAAATCATATCCAGGTTGTTTTGCATGTTTAACGTCACATCACCAATACTTGGTGCCCAAGACAATTTTACATTAATCATGGTAGCGACCAACGCTCCAACCATGAAGACCCCTAACAAAGTTGCAGCATCTGTCAAGGCAGTTAAGCGATGTTGCATCGTGGTAACTAAAGAGATTCCTTCACGATAAGCAAATTCTAATTGTTTCCAACGGAAAATCATAACAGCGATTTGTGCGATAATCCAAATAAAAATTCCAGTTGGGTTGCCATTAATTGCCATATTGGCTGCTAAGGCTCCAAAAATTGTTGGAATTAACGCTGCGAAAATCGAATCCCCAATTGCTGCAAAAGGCCCCATCAACCCAGCTTTTAAACCTGAGACAGTGTCTTTACCATCAATACCTTCCTTTTCCTCAATAGCCAAGTCAATCCCGGTAACGATAGTATTGAAGAAGTTTGATGTATTAAAGAATTGTGTATGAGTTTTCATCATTTCTTTTAATTCAGGAGAATTATCACCATAAAGCTTGCGTAATTGCGGCAGAATTGTATAAAGATAGCCTGATCCTTGCATCCGTTCATAGTTCCAGCCTAATTGGAAAGTAAACAAGCTTCTGCGATTGATCTGCTTAAAGTCTTCCTTCGTTAACTTATAATTAGATTTCGTCATCTTCAATCTCTCCTTCATCTGAATCATTCGATGTAACATCTTTAGGGGCTGGCGAATGTGGTATCAACTGTCCATTTTTGTAACTGATGGCTGCTAAAGAAAATCCAACTAGGGCAATTGCTAACATTGGAAGTGAATTAAATATTCCTTCGAAATTCTTCACAACTCCTGCAACACCCGTTCCTAAAACCTGCATGTTAGTAAAGACGGTTCCTAGTAATGCCGTTAATGTAAATCCTAAAATTAGGTAAGGGAAATGCTTTTTAACTGGCAAGTAACGTAGTAGAATAGCAAAACCGACAGCTGGTAAAACTGCTCCAGCTACTGATAATCCATCGCCTAACCACTTCAAATCACCATTTAGCACGGCTACCACTTGTTCTACTAGTCCTCCTCCAAATGCTAATGCTAGAAAAACGGGAATCATACGAGAAAGTGACCAAGAGAGGGCTCCCATTAAGAAATTACGTTCGATCCCTTTATAGTTCATATCTTCAACTAATTTATCAATGCGATGCGCAAAATACGTATTCGCAAAACGGGCTAATATATCTAATTGAATCATCAAGCTAGCTACTGGTACCGCAATTACGGCAATTGCTTGCTCTGGGTTCATTCCTAGCGCTACTGAGAAAGCTGTCGCTAAAATCGTTCCAGAGTTGGCATCAATTTTTGATGCCCCCCCAAAGGTACCAACACCAAGTACAGTCAATTGCATACTACCACCAATAATAAGTCCTGCTTTTAGATCTCCCATCACTAGACCAGCAAATAATCCGGCAAAAACGGGTGCACTCAACGATGAATAAATTTGTAACTCATCTAAAATTTGATACCCTGCGTATAATGTTAATAATAAGATCTGCCACCATAAGATATCCATTTATTTATCCTCCTATTTCGCTAATAAAGCCATAAAATTTTCTGCTTTATCACTTGGAACCATCTGCGCTACTAAGCGAACACCTTTAGCCTGTAATTTGTTAAATACTTCTACATCTTGATCAACCACATTGATTGATTTAGTAATGGACCGTGTTTCATTTGTCTGTGACATATTCCCAACATTAATTTCTTCAATTGGGACTCCTAATTCTACCAACTTCAATAAACGATCCGGCTCCCGAGCAATAATCAATAATCGTTGAGAATCATATTTTCCTGCTAAAATATTATTAGCAGCTTTTTCAATCGGCAATACACTTAATTTAACTCCTGGTGGAGTTGCCAGCTTTAATCCACTTTTTTCAATATCATTTTTTGCAACTTCATCATCTACAACCATAATCCGTGTGATGTTCAACTTGGTTGTCCATAAGTTGGCTACTTGTCCATGAATTAAACGTCCATCAATTCTTACTCCGATAATACTCATTGTTTATCCTTCTTTCATTTCTTTATATAGTGGTGCTTTTACTAATTGGATCTCTGGTTGGAAAGTTCCTTCTGTTTCAAAAATCACTATTTCATTGTTTCCTTTTTTAAATAAGCTTTTCGGAATATATAGCGAAAGTGTTGGCCCAACTTCCCAAAAACGTCCAATATTGGTCTGATTAACAAATACGACACCTTTCCCAAATTTTGATAGATCAATGAAGCTATCCTCCACTTCATCAAGTGTTACTTCATAGCGATAAAAACTTGGCTGGTTAGGATGCCATTCCTTTGAAAAATCAACTTTCTCACATGACTCTAGTGGTAAACAATACTGATTCCAATCAGTGATAAAATGTAGATCAGCCATGACCCCTGTACGAATTCCCTTTTTTTGTGTATCGGCTAATAATTTATGACCATAATTAACACGCCCCATATTTTCAATTAGAATATCTAATTGATTGTCTTCCTGAGGCATTGGAACAATGATATCTTCACCAATTTCTGTCTGATATTGTGTAGCTTGCAGTTTTTGATTTAAAAATAGTTGGCTACGGTCTCTTCCATCGATTACTCTCAGTCTTTCATGTTCTGCATCTTTTTTTATTGAGGTGCGATACAGAATATAACCTGTATTTTGTCCTAACATTTCCATCGTTTCTGGATATTTCATTTTTACTGATTGACTAATTGTATCTAATGTTGAAAATAAACTGACTTTATCAATTAATGGAATATCTTTCATTTCCATTGTGTCTTTTGTCAAAGGTTCCATTTGTTGGATATCAGGGAACGTTTCATGAATCATTGTCTGGATTGCATAATATTTTTCGGTTGGATTTCCTTGCTCGTCTAAGGGTGCTCCGTAATCATAAGAAGTAATCTGTGGCAAATCAATCACTCCTCTAGCTGAGCAACCATTCATAAATCCAAAATTTGTTCCTCCATGGAACATATACAGGTTAATACTTCCTCTCAGCACGACCTCTTTGATTGCCTCAGCTAATTCTTTTGCATCACGTTGTACAATCGGTTCCTTCCAACGATTAAACCAACCATCCCAAAATTCCATACACATTAAAGGCCATTTTTTCCCATGCTCATTGAAGAAAGCTTCCATTGAAGAAAAATTTTCTTCAGCCTTTGAACCAAAATTTCCAGTAACTAAAATATCTTCATCAATCATGCTGCCTGCTCTGAGTGTCGCACGCCATGGTCCATCCGAAGTGAAAAATGGCACTGTTATTCCTCTGTCCAACATTAAATCACGTATCGAACGTAAATAGTCTTTTTCTTCTCCATAAGAACCGTATTCATTCTCAATTTGAATCATTAAAATATTTCCACCATTTGTCAGCTGATGCGGCACGATTTTTTTTATTAAAACATCATAATAATCTGCCACATGGTTCAAATAAACGGTTTCATTTGTTCGGATCCGAGTTCCCTCATTAAGTAACCAAGCAGGAAAACCACCAAACTCCCATTCTGCACAAATATATGGAGATGGTCTAACAATCGCGTATAGTCCTAATTCCTCAGCAATGGACAAAAAATGTTCTAAGTCCAAAATTCCCTCAAAATGGAAATCTCCTTTTTTAGGTTCATGTAGATTCCATGGTACATAAGTTTCAACAGTATTAAATCCCAATGCTTTCAGATTATATAACGAGTGATACCAATCGGCTGAATCCACTCTAAAATAGTGGATAGCTCCTGAGAGTATCTTAAAGGGCTTACCGTTTAGAAGAAAATCTTCTTTAATCTCAAATGTGTTCAAAAGCTCCCTCCTTTAATAAAAGCGTTTTCAATATATTGATATATCAAATAATTTGAAATAGAAAGTCAACCCTATCCAACATAACAGAACGTGTTAAAATCAAATTATACATACAAAACCAAAGACTCTAACGAAAAGTTTAATTCTTTGATGTTGTTTGAAGGGTTAATTTAGACATCCCAAAATAGCAATAAACTTTATACAGAAGCAGAATTAATATAAATTTTTAACGTAAGCTCTATTACAGTCATTCGCTCCCTGAATGAATAAAGGATGGATTCATAATTCGTCATCAAGGTCGTGACTCATTTGTTTCACGTAAAGAAAAACTGGTCTGGTTTTCTGACATTGAATTATTCACTATCAGTAATGATCAAGTCCAAGTTTTATCAATCGCTCGAGGGAATGATCCACACTATTTAAACAAGCTTAAACTGCCAGCCTTAGCATTTTATGATTACATCAGACATTTACGAAAAACTAAAAAACTGCATATATCTATCAGCAAACTTATTTGCCCGAACAATATGTGGATCCTAATTCTCAAGAATTGTGTTATTACAATTCCAGCTGTCAGCGCTTTAAACAAGACTACAATATCCACATGAATGAGGAATATTTTACGGAAACAAATAAAATTATATTTCCAACTCCTTTAAATGTTGCGAAATTATTAAAGATTCTTACCGATGAAACGACCGTTCTGCAAGTCCGAGTGACGAAACGTAGAGGTTCACAACAACTACTGGAGTACGTTGAATCCTACAAAAAATGGAACTTCTACCAAATTGAGTTGGTCTCAAAAAATCATTGATTTTATCTAGATCGATTTTTTCACTCAATCTTTTTTACAGTTATTTTTTCAATATGCGATTGAATATTCACCGGTGAAACATGACCTGTTTGTCCTTCTTGTGCATTAGCCATACCAGTAGCCATACAAAACTTCAAAAGTTCTATTTCATCCATTTCTTGTGATAGGCCGTAGGCAAATCCAGCGACTGTAGCATCTCCTGAACCAACTGGGTTGACTGCTTTTATCGTAGGGAGCGTAACTCGATAAAAACAATCTTTATGTTTTGCGAGAGCTCCAGCTTTTCCTAGAGAAACAATGATCCATTCAATACCTGCGAAGATAGGTTGAATCAATTCTTCCTGGACTTCTTCTAATCGATCAATCGAAAATGAATGTCTCAGTAGTGTCGATAATTCCTCAAGATTTGGTTTGATTAAAAATGGCTTCTGTTTGCCAGCTAAAACCTGATGCAATCTTTCCCCAGAGGTATCGACAAGAACCTTTGCGGACTGCTCTTCTGTCAATTGGACCAACGTTTGGTAAAAATTTGATGGCAATCCTTTTGCAAGACTACCTGAGATTGTGACAATCTTTGCTTTTTTTATTAGCTCCTTGAAGTTTTCTAGGAAATTCTGCTGTTCTTCATAGGAAACTGTTGGTCCCGCTTCCAAAATCTCAGTTTGATTTCCTTCATGCAAAATAGCGATTGAATCCCGGCTTTCTTCTTTGATCTCTGTAAATTTCTGCTTAATACCGGCATGCTTTAATTCATCTGCAATAAACGCCCCATGATACCCACCGAGAACTCCTGTAGCGAGTACATTCCCCTTTAGATCATGGATTACTCGGGTTACATTAAGTCCTTTTCCACCTGCTGTTTTACTAACTTGATCTGTTCGATTGACAGTATCCACATTCAAGGAAGCAAGCGGATAGGAAATATCAATTGACGGGTTCATCGTTACAGTTACTATCACGAGCTCTCCTCCTAGTTCACAGCTACTTCTTTTTCAACTTGGACTTTGTCATACCAAGAACTGGCTGTTTGTGCCAAAACGTTGTTCAAGCTTTCGATATTTTCACGACCTTCACTTTTCAGCCAGGCACGAGCAGATTCCTCACCTGATTTGATAAACGGCTTCACACCATTTTTCCAAGTAGCCCTGCCACAAAGCACACCATTAAAGGTCGAACCTGAATCTTTAGCAAAAAACAATGTTTGTTGGAATAGCTTCGTAGAAACACCGGCACTCAAGAAAATAAAAGGCAAATCTGTCGCTTGACTTTGTTCCAAGAAGTACTTTGCCGCCTCCTCTTTGGTATACGCTACTTCATCTGTACTGAAACCCTCTACAAAATTCATATTGACAGGAACTTCTACCTTTAAAACATCTACTTTGTACTGTGGTTTCGAAAATTCCTTCATCATGCTATTGACTTTATGCGGTTTTACTTTGGCATATTCAAGTGAATGAACATCTGAAATTTGGGTATCATATGATAGCAATTCTAAATAGAATGGCAAATCTTCTTCGGCACACTCGCTACCTAAACGTTCTACGAAGACATGCTTCTGATGATTGATTTCCGGATCTTCATCTACGTCATAATAAAGTAGAAACTTAATCGAATCGGCTCCTTGCTCTTTTAATCGTAAAACTGACCAATCTGCTAATAAATCAGGCAAGCGTCCTGGTGTTGTTACATCATAGCCGGTTTTTTCATAGGCCAACAACAAACCAGCATCTTCATGTCGTGCACTTGCAGCAGGAAGACCATATTCTGGGTCCAATAAAATAGAAGATGCATAAGGGGTTAATTCACTAGAAACTAACTCCTTGAAACGCTCAATCTGTTCATCATTTAATTCTACATTTAAGGCTTTGATCATTTTTTTTAATGCTCCGCGTTGATCAATCGCTAAGGCACTGATAATACCATCTTTTGTCGATAAACGATCCATTGCTGCTTTTTTTCCTCTGGTTAATGTAATCATGGTTCTTCCTCCCAGTTTATTTTTACTTATATTTGTGAATCGTTACACCTTTTACAACTCGGTTAACTGTTCCTGTTGGTGACGGTGTATCTGGTTTATTATTCACTTTAATCGATGATAACAAAGCGACTATTTGGGCAACCATGATATAGCTTAGTGCTAAATAGCCATCTGGCAGTAATTCGGCCTCAGTTGTAAACTCGAATTTATCGCCAGTGAAATTCCGTTGCCCTGGTTGAGTAATGGCGAACACTCCGGAAGCGATTTCATCTCCACGCACTTCTTCTAAGACATCCAAGTCGTAATCACGCGTGTAAGGATTATTATTAACAAAACCGAACATGATTGTTTTTTGATTAATAAACGACTTTGGACCATGGCGAAAGCCCATTGATGAATCAAAGATGGTAGCAATTTTTCCGGCTGTCAATTCCAGAATCTTCAATTGCGCTTCCCTTGTTAATCCAGCTAGACTTCCTGAACCAACATAAACAATGCGTTCAAAATCAAGCTGAACGATTTTTTCAATTTCATTTACTCGGGTAATTACTTCATTTCCTAAATTATTTAAAACCTTCAGGTATTGTTGTTTCTTCACTAATACTGTTTGATCGAATGTCAACAAAGCTCCTAAAGTCATGCAGGAAAAGCTACCAGTCATAGCAAAGCCACTATCATTGGAACGTGCTGGCATCAAGAATAAAAAACTATTGGAATCGGATTGACTAATTTGAGCTAGTTTTCCTTCTACAGCACACGTAATTGATAAATGATAGATCGTATCAACCACCTGATTTGCAATTTCAACTGCTGCCAAGCTTTCAGGACTGTTTCCACTCCTCGCAAATGATACAAGTAAAGTTGGTTCTTCTTTAATTAAATACTCTTCAGGTTCTGCGACAATATCAGTCGTTCCAATACTTTCAAAGCTAAATGCTTGGCGATCACCGTTCTTGCGCAAATAAGGAACTAATGTGTCTCCTACATATTGAGATGTTCCTGCACCAGTGAAGATTACACGTGTTCGCTGACCATTTGCCTTTTCTTTAACTATTGCAAGAAAATTATCTAATTCCTTTTGAACTGTTTGATAGTGATCAAGGGTTTCTTCCCAAAGTTCAGGCTGTTGGCGTATTTCGCGAGTCGTGATCTCAGCACCCAGCTGATCCAGTTTTTCTTTTCCTACTGTAAACATGTTTCGATTCTCCTAACTATTTCGAATATGGCGGATCTGATAATGAAATTGATCCGCACGGGCGACACTTAAAGTAAATTCGATAATTTCATTTTTCATATTATAGGTTTGACGTGCTAAATGAAGGACAGGTGCTCCTTCTGAGATTATCAGCTGTTTCGCATCTTCCTTTGAGGCAACACTTGCATATAGCTCTTCATCTGCCAATCGAACGGTCTGATTAAAATCCTCGGAAAAAAGATCATATAGAGGTTTGCTTCTTAAAAGCTGATCATTTAATGATAAGAAAAATTTGACTGGCAAATAGGTATCTTCGATCATAAGCGGTTCCCGATCAGCTATCCGCAATCGACTTAATTTGAAGACTACTTCTCCTAATGAAAGATTCAATTGTTTTGCAATAAATTTGTCCGCTTCAATTTTTTCAAAAGCTAAGATCCGCGTCTCAGCAGTTCTACCTAAACTTTTCATTTGTTCAGTAAAGCTATAGGTTCCTGCTAAATCTGCTACGTTCTTTTTGATATCGGATACAAATGTTCCTTTTCCATGTCTCCGATAAATATAACCTGTATTTTCCAACTCTTTCAAAGCTAATCGAACCGTTGTCCGACTAACTCCGTATTGAGCAGTTAATTCTCGTTCAGAGGGTAATTTATCATGGGGTATCATGTTACTTTCCATCTGATTTTTAAGTAAATCTACCAACTGATGATACAAAGCTTTGTTTTTAAAAGAATTTCCCATAGGTTTCTCCTTCTTTTAAACTGGTTATAACCACAAACTAATGGTAAGATGGTTTTTTTATTTTTGTCAACAAACAATCTGAAAAAAATTCTACAACCGTCTTAAATCGTTGATTTAGCAATAATTATTTTATTGAAATAATAAAACTATCCATTTTTAAGAAATTGTTCCTAGCGAAAATAACAGTCATAAGTGCTGAAATCTGATACCAGTTGAAAAAAATAGGAAATAGAAACCTACTAATCTTAGTATGTTTATTTGCTTAAAAAAGTTTTATCGTGACGAATCATGATTCGCCGTTTGAAATGATAAAAATTTCGTTTAAATACTTTGATAGGCTTGTTTAAACATTCTAGTAATCCGTTTGAGTAATTGTAGCGGAGGGCATTTCGGATCTGTGTCAGAAACTTTCTAAATGTTCGCAAAGTTGTCGTATAGGTTTCGGTTTCTCTGGTTAAATAGCCCCCAAATAGTGAATGATGTCTTTTCTATACCGTTTAAATCATAAAAAAATGTTGGCGAATTTCGCCAATATCAAAAAGTGTAGAATCTAAAAAAGTTTCTGCTTTCGTATAGGTAGTACAACTCTCCATCCAATCTATATATTCTTCCTATCTGTATTTAATCTAGAAAAAAAGAATCAATCCCTTATTCGTTGGGATTGATTCTCTATCCGTCTCTTTTTTAACTTCTGTAGGCAATTTTTGTTTTATACTCTGAATCTTTCAGCTAACCTCACATCAAAGAGCTCCCTTTTTCACTTTTTCTGACTAACTAAATTTGTTACAATTGATTCTCTGTATAATTCATTTCGATAAAACTAGCATTATGGTAGTTGGCATCTAATTTTCTCTGACATAAGTCAAAAAACTGGCGGTTATGGGTGGAAAAGATGATCTGTGTTCCTAGCTTAAATGCAAGGATTCTTAATAGATCAATAAAGGATAATTCATTAAGACTATCTAAGTGTTGGATTGGATCATCCATGAAAATCGTATTCACTTTGTCTGTATTCTCTAGAGCGGTTCCTAGAAAAATACTTAAAGACAATATATTTACTTGGGCAGAACTTAGATATAAAATCGGGGCATCCTCTTCGTCCTCTGTTCGTTTGCACATAATATCCAGTCCTAATTTATCGGGATTTGCTTCATTGATTTTAAAACTAATCTTACGAAAATCAGGGTGAGGTTCGATCATTTGAAAAATCTGATTGACGGTATCTAAGTTAAATGTACTTTTGATTTGCTTTTTGATCTCGGTTAATTTACTGTCTTTTAATTCTTTTAGTTCTTGTACTTTTCTACTTAAGTGGTCATAGATTTTTTTTACTTTTGCTTGTTCGCTTCTTTTCTCTTCGATACCTGTTTCAGAGATAAAATCACTGGTAAGCCCAGATAGTTGACCCAACAGTTGATTTTTTTCATTTAATTTGTAAATAGCTGTAGTCAACTTTTGCTTATTTTTTTCCAATTCTTCTGGTGCAATGATTACTTGGTCAAACAGTTGATAAGATATCTTTTCGATATATTTCCTCCGTACAACGAGCTGCCGAATCTGCTCTGCTTGGATTCGTTGTTCTTCTACTAATTCTGTTTTACTTTTCCCATTTACTTGTTCTAGTCGTTGGTTTTTTTCAGCAATAAGCTTGGTTTCTTGTTCATTGATTTTTTCTAACTCGCGTTTACATTGCCTTTTAAAATCAGAGATAGCAGAAATACCAAGCGCTTCATAAAACGCCTGTTCTTGCTGATAATATTGATACTGTTCGTTTCCTTTTAGATCATTTAAGCTTTTTTTCGCTTGTTGATAATGTAATTCGATCGTTTTGAGCGTATGAGTATTCTTGACATTCAGCTGTTCATTTTGATTGATTTTTTCTTTGATATTTTGGTACTCATTCGTTAATTTTACCAATTCCTCCTGTAGTGACTTTACTCTTTTCTGGGTTTCTTCAGCAATTTTTTCACCGTCAATCCCATATTTTTGGCTGTATTCATTTAACTTGTGCCAGTGTTTCTCATTGGTTAAATACGCTTCTTCTTGTTGTTTTAATTTTAAGGTTACTTGTAACAGATCTTGGTCAAGTTGGTTGATTTCAGTTTCCTTAATCGTTATTTGTATCTGAATCTGTTGTTTTACTCCAGAAACTACATCAGTTAACCGCCTAGTTGATTCATCGATCATTCCTTCTAAGTGGCTGATTTCCTTCGTCAGTTGCTCAATCGGTAAAAGATCTGTCGTACTAGCTTCAATTTTTTGGATGATATGTTGAAATTCTTGATGATCATGGAGACATAATGGACAGACAGACGAAGACGTATCCGTTACGATAGAATAACCTAATTATGATAGATGCCAAATATTCACTAAAATCATTCAAGCAACGAGGTAACAGCATGATGTCAAACTCTTCTAAAAAGAAAGCGGCAATATGTGCGATATGAATCCCTTCAACAATCCCTTGTCGCCCTTCTGACTGAAGTTTCGTAATAATCCCGATCAAAGAACACTTCTCTTCATCTTTACTTTCAACATACACACCTGATCCTGAGCAACCTCGTATGTTCTCATACTCCGTGTTGTTAGACGATCCTATTTCATTGTCCAGTACCAATTTAAAAATATCTGGCTTACTGATTTGAGTTGCCTTTCCTCGATAGTCTGCATCCTTTAGACTTAAATTGTAAGCGAAAACGTTTACGACTATATTATATTAACAGGAGGAATATCATGAAAAAAAAATCATCACTGGTCAGTTTATTAATAGGAATGGTCGCTTTAGCCATCTTTTTAATACCGACCAAAGCAGCACATGCTGACGTCACTGTAACAAACGATTGTACGGACTTTTCAAGTATTCAGGTTTCAGTTAGTGCAAATTCTACAGGAAAGGGTAACACCGACTACTTCAATATCACACCTGGTCAATCAGACTCTTGGAGCAGACTTTCTCGTAGTGGATTTATCTTGGCGATTGTCCATAACGGAATGCTTAGAACCTATTATACGCCAACAAGTGCTTCTTACTCTTATAAAGATGGTAGCCTTTATCAACGAAACAGCTCAACTGAAATCACACCACTGAAAAAAGTAGTCTACTCTGATACAAAAGGAACTAAAATTGTAAATATGGTCAATCTCTCTGATGGAACTGTTCAGGTTGCATTAAGCAAATGGAAAACTGGCGGATATGCAGATTACTTTGAACTTGCTCGTCCAGCTGTAGAGAGCTGGAGCAGAAACAATGATCCAAGAGGCTTTTTAGTTTCAATGAAAGCCAAAAGTGAAATGAATGAATACATATATTATTTACCTAGCATTGAAAATATCGGTGGAAATTATTTAACTATTAAAAACCAAGCAATCCTTGATTGGGATGAAAGAACTCCATTAAAACTTGTAAATGTTATTAAATATTAATTTATAAGCAAATAAACCAAAAGAGACTTAGCCAAAAATTGACGGCTCTATAATTTATGGGACTGAAGAATCAATTTTGATTCTTCAGTCCCATTTTCATTTTTGCTATTAAAAAACATATCGTTCTCTAGTATGATTAAATCATCATAACATAAACAACTGAGAGAACGATATGTTCTATGAATGATTTCAACAAAAAAATGCTAAAATTAATAGATAAAAATTTAACAAAATTCAAATAAAAACTGAGCTAGAATGATGGTCCTTTTGATCCAGATTTGATTTTGTATCATTCATAGTTTTTAAATAAAGAGTAAAAAAAGCCAGTAAAACCTGCCATTAGATATTTCTAGCTAAAAAATTTTAATTTTTGCAGATTATTCCACATTAAAATACCTTCTCAATCAGTCTCATTAACCATCAAATCAAGTAATTAAGAGTCCATATAGTAGTTTAACGAGTTAATGGTTATCAAATTAAAATGATCAAAATCTGGTCATTTTAGATATGTTATTAGGAACAATACTTAATGTAAAAGTCTACTAAAATTGATCTTTTTTATTAACTTGAAGGTCTTTCCCCATATAAATTTTTGGTGTGAAATTATTTTCTAATATTGAACTATACCAATCAACAATCTTTAATTTTAATAGAATTGAACCTATTTGATTGAAGTCAAATTTCTTTTCTTCTGTCATCTTTACATATTTTTTTGTATTTTGTAACCACAACACTGAGGAAATCCTAGAATTTAAAATTTTCTCAATATTTTTTTTCTGAATATGAGGAAATTTACCTTTATCTTCATCTGTAGATGCTTTTCTATCATTATATTTTAATAACTCTTCTTCTACATTAAACTCAGTAATATTTCTTAATAATTGAAGTGATAATATAGATTGCTCAAAGCTATACATACTATTTGATGTATCCATTCCTCTTTTGATTGCTATTAACTCCTTGGTATCCTTTTTGTATACATCTGCTATTTCTATTGGAACTCCGTTGTAATTAATGTTTCTTTGATGTAACTTTATATAATTTTTATTCTCACTTAGTTTTTCAATATACCCACCTTCTCCTTTTAGCCTTCCTTCACCAGAAGAATAGTATATATTAAACTCTTCATTATACTCAATAACTCTATTTATCTCTTCTAATTGTTTTTTTAATAACTCTGAAAATTTATCGTTAAAGTATCCCCAAAATCCTGAATCCAAAGTATATAACATATTATTATATTCTAATTCACAATAAATCCATTCTTTTAATAGACGATTTTCAATTACATGATGTTCATGATTAGTCACTCTAATTTTCAGATCTGTTAAAGAAGTTATTTTTTCATTGTATTTACGAATGTATTCCAGTATAGAACTGTCGTAAGGTTCTATCTCTTCTTTCGTTTCTTTCAAATGCTTACTAACATATATCTCTAAATGGTTATTCTCCGAATATATATTAATCGAATTATTTACTAAGTGTATTTTACTCACGTCCAAAGCTATACCAATTTCATTGACATCATTTACTATTCTTTCTATAACTTCTTCATCCAATGATCCTGATAATTGAGAACTTTTCGCAATCCTTTTCTTTCTAGGTAAAATCGATTTATTTTCTTTTAAAGTTAAAGCTTTATCTACATTTTTTAATAATTCAGATAATTGATCAAATCCTTCTTTACTATTTATATCAAAATTTTTCGGAAAAGATACACCAGTTCCACAGTCAATAGAATTTCCATAAAAACTAAAATCTGGTTTTCCACTTATATAAGCATAGCTTTCACTTGCTTTAGGAAATTCTCCTTGATCTTTCTTATAATTAGTGATACCTTTCATTTTATTTTTTTGAATATAACTCACATTTTTTAAAGTAATATGCTCATTTTTGATGGTCTTTTCAGCAAACTTCAAGCCAAATTCTTCGTCAATAAACTTTTCAAGAACTCTAAATCCTTGACTTAACGAATGTGCATATAAGTTATTCGGAGTTTTTAGTATAATAACTGCATTATATTGATATAAAGTATCATCTATAATATTATGCTCTTTATAGTCTGCTTTACCAACATTAAAGAAACGTAATAATTCAGAAAGCCATTCTATCTGTTTCTTTTCATGACTCTCAAAGAAAAAAAACAATTCTAAATTATTTTTTGGCTCAGTTCTACTTTCTCCTATTTGTATATAACCATTTTCATTAAGTATCCTAGAAACCTCAGAAAAATTATTTGTTCTACATTTAGATAGTATAAGCTTCATTTTTTCATTTCCTTACATCACTTTATTTGTAAATATTAATTCCTATTTTTTAATACAAATATTTCCTTCCCCGAGGAACATCAAATTTCTTTCTTATATAACCCAATGTATTCTTGTAATATTCCATATTTCTTTCCTTTTCTATATTTTTTAAGATTTTTAATTCCAACTGCAGTAATGCTGACAAGTCTTCTTTATTTGATACACCGTAAAACCTCGAATTGACCAATTTCTTTCTCTAATCGGATTCGTCTTATATTGCTAACGATTACATTTTCTTTATAAATAATTTTCCCATAAACTGAGCAACTACTCATTTCAAATTAGGCACCACTCTTATTCATACACTCGTTTAAAAACTTTTTTGTTTTTCTCTCAATGTTTCCTTCAGTTGTCTTCAACCTAAGCAAAGGAATTTCAGCTTTTTCTAAAATAATATTTTTAAGCCTGTCACGTTCTTGCTGCACCTTATCATCATGACTACTTCCATCCACTTCAATCACTCCAATCGGAATCTTGCCGATCTTATAATAAATGACAAAATCACAGCTCGATTTTTGCTTCATGAATTCTATCTCTCTATCAGTAAATGAATTATTTTTAATGGAGACAAGTTGGATTAAATTGATCTGCATATGAAACGTCAAAGAAGCAAATTCATCTGTCCTTAAAATATCCCTCAACAAGGCAGCCATAATCCGCTCAGATTTGAAATATGAGTCCTTTAAATTTAATTGAGTATTTAATTTTTCCAGAGAACGATCATATTCCTTATATAATAAATCGAATGCAGAAATTACTGGACTATCATAGATGTATTGATCAGAGGCATAGTACTTAATATATCTAACTAAAGCTGCCAAACTTTTATTATTCTTTGTAAACACTTGATTACCAGTTACTAAAGTGAATTTATTGATGGCTCTAGAAACAGCTACATTCACCAAATGCGGATTATCAACAAAATCAATCGATGCTTGACTGCTTTTTTTCTTATCCAAAACTGTTGAAAAAATAATTTCTTTACATTCTCTTCCTTGAAATTTATGAATAGTTGCTCTAGCAAACTCTTCTGGTAGATACTTCCCAGCTAAATTCACTTGATTGTTATAAGGAGCAATAAATCCGATGTCTTTCTCATCTGACCAGCCAACTTCCACTAAAGACTCAATTTCCCGCAAATTAGCTCGTTTTCTTGTATGGTTTCCTTTAGATGTGATAATTAGTTCAATGGATGCTTCTCCTTCATCGATAGTCATAGGGATTAATTGATTATTGTAAAATTGCTGATTGCAAAATTGGATAATTTTAGGATGGCATCTATAGTGCTCTTTCAGCAAAGTAATCGGCACTTTCTCTTTAAATACATTGATAAAAGAATCCAGTAAACTATATTTTGTACATTCGTAATCATTAGAAGGCGCCTTGATTTCTGTCTTTTCAGGTATGTGAGGAAGTTGTTTGCGATCACCCACCACAATAATATTCTTTGCACAGCCCAGACTCAAAATCCCCGGAACGATATCTTGCTGTGATGCTTCGTCGATAATGATATAGTCTAATATCGCTCCCTCTGCTATAGAATTAATAATCGAATGTGCACTACTGCCAATCACTGGAAAACGTTTAATAAAATTACTGAACTCTTTTTTATAGCTATCTGCGGTAAAATTTGAATTAGATGGAATTGATTTTGATAATTGTTGCTTGAGAAATTGCATTGATTTATTCGTTAACTCTTCTAATAATTTTTCGAAATTATCCCTATTCAAATCGTTCTTATATTTTTGTAATTGCTGCTCTTTTTGTTGTAACGTTTTTTCATAATAATGAAATTGTAGAGAATAAATAAAATTTATTCGTTCAGTATAAGTATTTAAAAACTTAGTTCTAAATATTCTAAACCCTAGCAATAAGCGGAATCTCTCTTTAAAAGAAAATTTTATTTGAGAAAGATAATTCATATATGCAAGTAAATCAGAAGTTTTCTCTGGACTTAATTTGTATCTTTCGACATCCATTAACTCTACAAGTGTATTTTCTTCATGCCATTCTTCTAAGTACTTTTTCTCAACAAGCAGCTCGCTGATTTCTGCGGTCAATTGCGCTACTTTATTTTGTGTAGCCAGACTTGCTTTCACCTTCGCTAAAATATCATCAATTTCCTTTATAGGAGTAGCTGCAGAATTTGAATTATAACGAGGAACTTCTTTTACCCCTGCAAAGAATTCTGTCCTATTAGTTGAACACCCTAATTTCGCAATAAGGTAGTCTAGTTCTTTTTTAGCCATCTTCTCATACACATTTTCAACTGCTGGATTGTTATTTGAAACAATTGCAACAGATTTTTTATTTATTAAAATATTTGCAATGATATTTAAAATAGTTTGTGTCTTCCCTGTACCAGGAGGACCTTCAATAATACTAATTTGAGAGGAAAAAGCATTTTCAACAGCTTTTAATTGACTCTCATTCAATCCCAAGGGAAAAATCAAATGTTTCAAAGAATTTCTAGCCTCATTTTTACCATAGCAATACGAATGCAACGCTGTTCCTTTGTAAGGAGTGATTTTTTCCAATTGCCTTTCTATATTTTTGGTCATAGTTTTATTTTCTGGACTAGCATTACGAACACGCTCTTTTACAATTTCAGTAAAATAAGAAAATATATCCTCATTTTTCAAATCAGAACTCGAAATAATACTTACTTTTTCTGACTTCATGACATACTTTTTTTGGTCATTTGGATAGTTTACAACAATATACTTATTCCCGTATTCAGTGGCTTTATCTATTTGTTGATAAACATTTTCTTCTTTAGATAAAAGACCTGCATGTATCTCTTTTTGTGGTGTAATTTTACATAAATCTAATGGCTTCCAAAACGATTTACCTGACGGGAAATAAACAGTTACCATTAGTTTATTGTCTTTTTCCCAGAGCTTCCAATCAATTATTTGATTCGTTTTGTCTTGTCCATTCATAGATATGGAAAACATTTAGATCATACCACCTCAATTTCAGACTATATGCTTATTCTAGATTATTGGAAATAAAAGATTTAACTGGAATTCAGAGCCACTCAACTTTTCTGATAACCTATTCTATGGAACTTGAACTATATTTCATTTTTTCAAGTTCAAATGCTTCCATCTCTTGTGCATGTTGTTCTGCTAGACATTTTATACTAATAATAATTGCATTTATTTCATTAATATCTTCTAAACTGATTGAATTTACTATCAATCGTTCATAGGACATCTGGCTTAACGCTGAAAGACAGCTACTTAAACTATATGAATCAGCTACTAATTTATCGAGATCTACATTTTTTTCCATGAGAAATACTCTCCATTCTTTTATCTAGTTAAGGAACGAAACATCATTATAAATTTATATTAGAGCTGTTGCTTATCTTAATTAACTAATTCGGTATTAAAGCTATTGAATTAAATCTTTACTATTAAATAACTGTATAAGCTATCAACTTACGTTTATATAAATGATTAACGTAAGTTGATACTAATTCGTATTAAGTGACTTTCTCGTAGAATTCAGAAATATTAAGTTATATGGATACTTTTCGTTCATGTTAGCATATTCCCCTCAATTATTTTCCTCTTTTTTCAGCTTATTTCATTCAATTTTCTATTTTATCTTGCAAATAATTGATAAAATATTTCATTTTTTCTATAGCATTTACCTTTTAAATCTATCTTCTTTGCAAAGATGACTGAACAAACAAAAAAGCTAGAAACACCCTAAAAAGGTATTTCTAGCTTATGGTATTCATTTAACCCACGGAACCTTCCATCTCATAACTAATCAAACGGTTGAGTTCGACTGCGTATTCCATTGGGAGTTCTTTGGTGAATGGTTCGACGAAGCCCATGACGATCATTTCGGTGGCTTCGGATTCGGTTAGGCCTCGGCTCATAAGATAATAGAGTTGTTCTTCTGAGATTTTTGAGACTTTGGCTTCGTGTTCCAAAGAGACTTGGCTGTTGTGGATCTCGTTGAATGGGATCGTATCGGATTTTGAGTATTCGTCCATGATGATCGTGTCGCATTCAATGTGAGAGATGGAACCGGCGCTGTTTTTAGCAAAGGTTACTTGTCCTCGATAATTAACTTCTCCACCGTCTTTTGAGATTGATTTGGAGACGATGGAGCTTGACGTGTTTGGTGCGTTATGGATCATTTTTGCCCCAGTATCTTGGATTTGGTTTGCGCCAGCAAATGCAATGGAAAGCATCGTGCCACGCGCACCTTTGCCGTCTAGGTAAACACTTGGATATTTCATCGTTGTTTTAGCTCCTAGGTTGCCGTCGATCCATTCGACTGTGGCACCTTCGTAAGCTTTGGCTCTTTTGGTTACTAAGTTATAGACATTGTCTGACCAGTTTTGAATCGTGGTATAGCGACAATAGGCGTCTTTTCGGGTGAAGATTTCAACGATTGCTGCATGAAGACTGTTACTTGAATACGTTGGTGCTGTACAGCCTTCGACATAATGGATGCTGGCTCCTTCGTCAACGATGATCAATGTTCGTTCAAATTGTCCGGTATTTTCGGCATTGATCCTAAAGTATGTTTGTAATGGAACGTCGACTTTTACCCCTTTAGGTACATAAATAAATGTTCCTCCTGACCAAACAGCTGAATTTAAAGCAGCAAGTTTGTTGTCAGTGGGTGGGACTAATTTGGAAAAGTATTCTTTGAATAACTCAGGATATTCTTTCAATGCAGAATCAGTATCGGTGAAGACGATCCCTAATTTTTCAAATTCGTCTTTCATGTTGTGGTAAACGACTTCTGATTCATATTGAGCAGAAGCACCTGCGAGGTATGCACGTTCTGCTTCAGGAATCCCGATTTTTTCAAAGGTTTCTTTGATTTTATCAGGTACATCTTCCCAATCTCGGGCAGGTTTATCACTTGGTTTTTGGTAATATTTTATGGCATTGAAGTCGATGTCTGACAGGTCTGGTCCCCATTTTTGCATGGGCATTTTATTGAATGTTTCTAAGGATTTCAAACGAAAATCTAACATCCATTCAGGTTCACCTTTGATTCGAGACATTTCTCGAACGACTTCTTCAGTTAAGCCTTCTCCTGTACTGAAAACTGGTTCCACATCATCGTGAAAACCAAATTTATATTCTTCTAATTCTGGTACACCCATGTTCTCACTCCTCTTCCTGATGCACGTGATGGAAGGTTGCAGTGCCGTTTTCTTCCATTGCTTTTTCTAAGGCTTTCCAGCCTAATGTGGCACATTTGATTCTTGCGGGAAATTTGGCTACGCCACTGAGCATTGCTGCATCGCCTAATTGGTCGATGGCTTTGACATCTTTTCCTTGGACTAATTGCGAGAAATCAGTGATCAATTGTTGTGCTTCTTCAACAGATTTTCCCATGACAGCATCGGTCATCATGGATGCACTGGCTGTACTGATGGAACAACCGTTACCGTTGAATGCGATATTCTTGATGATTCCTTCTTTGACTTCGACTTGTAATTCGATGACATCGCCACAGGTCGGATTATTCAATTCGATTCGACTGGTTGATTCAGTCAACGTGCCTCGATGATGAGGATGCGAAGAATGATCAAGTATGACCTGGCGATAGAGATTATCTAGTTTAGAGAGTGCCATGTTGGAAAAACTCCTTCGTTGCAAGAATTGCTTCGACTAAACGATCTGCATCTTGTTTCGTATTATAAAAATAAAAGCTTGCTCGTGCGGTCGCTGAGACTTCTAAATAGTTCAATAAAGGTTGGGCACAATGATGACCTGCACGAACAGCGACACCTTCCATATCTAAAGCAGTGGCTACATCATGAGGATGCAAGCCATCTAGATTAAAGGCGATGACCCCTGTACGAGTAGCGGGATCTTGTGGACCATAAATGGTCAACCCATCGATTTGTTGTAGTTTAGGTAAGACATAGGCAATTAATTCTTTTTCATGATCATAGATATTGTCCAACCCAACATTTTCGAGATAATCAATTGCTTGACCTAGTACGATGGCTCCAGCGATATTAGGTGTGCCGGCTTCGAATTTCCATGGAAGTTCTTTCCAAGTACTATCGTACAAGTCGACAAAGTCGATCATTTCGCCACCAAATTCGACTGGTTCCATTTGTTCTAACCATTTTCGTTTGCCATATAAGACTCCGATCCCAGTCGGTCCACACATTTTGTGTCCGCTAAACGCAAAGAAATCACAGTCTAATTCTTGGACGTTGATTGGCATATGAGGAGCGGATTGTGCGCCATCTACGACTAGTACCCCACCTTGCTCATGGACAAGTTTTCCTAGTTCTTTGACGGGATTGATCACACCTAAGACATTTGAAACATGAGCAATCGATACGATTTTTGTTTTGTTAGTGATCAATTGTTTTGCTTGTGCCATGTCTAAAAATCCGTCGGTAGTCAAGTCAATATATTTTAATGTTGCTCCTGTCTTTTTGGCTAATTGTTGCCAAGGAATGACATTGGAATGGTGTTCCATGTAAGAAATTAAGATTTCATCCCCTGCTTGCAGAAACTGTTCACCAAAACTGCGAGCGACCCAATTCAAACTCGTAGTAGTGCCACGAGTAAATAGGACTTCAGCAGTTTCAGCTGCATGGATAAACTTTCTGACCTTTTCCCGAGCGCCTTCATAGGCAAATGTTGCTCGTTCGGCTAAGGTGTGGACTCCTCGATGCACATTGGCATTATCTTGTTCGTAGTATTTTTTTATTGCTTCAATTACTGCTATTGGCTTTTGCGTAGTGGCTGCATTGTCTAAATAAACGAGCGGTTCATCATTGACTTCTTGAAATAATATTGGAAAATCTTCGCGAATGGTTTCTTTCAGAATCATACATTCAACTTCCCTTCAATAACCTCCACTAACTCTTTTCGGACTGCTTCTACTGGAATTGCTGTTAACACAGAGCCAAGGAAGCCTCGAATAACCAATCGTTCTGCTTCTTCTTTATGAAGACCACGGCTCATCAAATAATACATTTCTTCAGGATCGACCCGACCAACACTGGCAGCGTGTCCTGCAGTGACTTCATTTTCATCAATGAGTAAGATCGGATTGGCATCTCCTCTTGCTTTATCTGAAAGCATCAATACTCGACTTTCTTGTTGGGCATCGGCTCCTTTTGCGCCTTTTAAAATATGTCCGATCCCGTTGAAAGTCAACGTCCCTTTTTCTCGGATCACACCATGTTGTAAGATATGTCCGATCGTATGAGGCGCTTTGTTCGTGACACGCGTATCAATTCCTTGGATTTGTTTTCCTGAGCTAATGGCAACGATTTTCACTTCTGCATGGGCGCCTTCGCCAACTAAATCAGAATCAAAATCAGCAATTACATGTCCATCATTCATCACGCCGATTGCCCAATCTACAGAAGCATCACGTAAAATATGACCTCGACGATTGATATAAGAAGTGATATTTTCTCCTAATTGATCGACAGCTGAATATTTGATTTTTGCTCCAGCTTTAGCGATCACTTCGACAATGATATTACCAGAAGCTTTTTGGATTTTCTCTTTGGTCGATTGGAATCGTTCCAAGTAAGAAAACTCACTATGTTCCTCTGCGACGATCAAGACATGTTTAAAGAAATGCTGTGCTAACTTGCCATCTTGGATGAATAAGCTCTCAATTGGCTCATTGATCACGACATTTTTAGGAACATATAAAAACACTCCGCTGTTCATGAAAGCAGCATGTAAAGCGGTCAATTGATCTTCATCCATTTTCACTGCTTTTTCCATATAGTATGGTTTGATTAAATCTGGATGCTCTTGGAGCGCTGTGAAGATATCTGTAAAGATCACGCCTTTTTCCATGAGTTCCACTGGTAATTGTTCAAAGATCGTATTTGTTCCTTCTTGCACCAACACAGGGTTATCCTTCATTACGTCAAACCCAGCTACATTTCCTGTTTCACTAAAGTGGTCTGTGAACTCATGGATATCGAATAATGGCCAGCGATGGAATTTTACACGATCGATCTGAGGAAGTGGTAATTGATTGGCTTTTTCTAACGCTGCTTGACGTAATTGGGTCATCCATTCAGGTTCTCCTTTGCTTAAAGAAAAATTGGTAACTGCGTCAAGTTGGTCGAGCCAGTTCGTTTCTTTCATTTTCCGCTCCTCCTTACGCTTCTTCTTCTTTATAGTCGATTCCTAGTTCTTTGCTGATACCAGCATACCCTTCTGCTTCAAGTCGTTTTGCTAGATCTGCATTCCCAGTCATCACGACACGTCCTTCCATCATGATGTGGACGACATCCGGAGTGATATAATTCAATAATCGTTGGTAGTGGGTGATGATCAATGCGCCAAAGTTTTCGCTACGCATTTCATTGACCCCTTTTGCTACGACTTTCAATGCATCGATATCTAATCCAGAATCAATTTCATCTAAAATGGCAAAAGTTGGTTCTAACATCAATAATTGTAAGATTTCATTTCGTTTCTTTTCGCCACCAGAAAAGCCTTCATTCAAGTAACGTTCGGCCATTTCTTCTGGCATATTTAACAGCGCCATTTTTTCATCTAATTTTTTCAAGAAAGTCAAAACAGACATTTTATCGTCTTCATCACGTTTGGCATTGATCGCTGCACGCATAAATTCTGCATTCGTGATCCCAGGAATTTCGCTTGGGTATTGCATCGCTAAAAATAATCCTAGACGTGCCCGCTCATCGACCTCTAAATCTAAGATATTTTTTCCGTCAAATAGGATCTCGCCTTCAGTGACTTCATAGTTTGGATTCCCCATAATAGCGGCTGACAGCGTCGATTTCCCTGTTCCATTTGGTCCCATAATGGCATGGATCTCGCCTGTTTTCATCGTTAAGTTTACGCCTTTAAGAATTTCTTTCTCTTCAATTGAGACGTGTAAATTTTTTATTTCTAAGACAGACATGCAAATTCCCTCCAGATTCTGTTTCGTTCTCACTTATTTTAGACTAATTGAGAATAGAGCGCAATGTTATAACCCACTAAAATCAAAACTTTTTTCACGAGTTATCATTAAATCAATATTACTAGATAATAATATTTATAAAGAAACTTCTGTTTTTAGCATTCATAGATCACTGGTTATGTTGATTTGTTTTATGTAAAACGATAGGTAAACGTTGGCTTGCAGAATGATGTCAGTACGCATCTCTTGATTACCGCTTATCTGTTCTTAATAAATGCTTCTTGAAAAATGCCATAATAAAGAGAGTTCTCTATTGGTTACATAGCTAATTTATTCACTATTCACTCTACAAAAAAACATCAAAGCTAGTAAAATCAACTAACTTTGATGTTTTTGATGACTTGATTATTTTTTAGATGAACATTTGATTTTGTTCAACTCTATTTTTTGAAGTGCTTATTTGGCATCAGCTGCGACAGGTTTGACTGAACCGCCCCATTTGTCTTCGATCCATTTTTGAACGTCTTCACGGTGTAAGACTTCAAGTAATTTTTCGATTTTTTCGCTATTTTCATCACCTTTACGTGTGGCAATGATATTCACATATGGTGAGTTGTCTTCTTCTAATAAGACAGAATCTTTCAATGGATTCAAACCAGCACCATAAGCAAAGTTTGCATTGATCGCTACTAAGTCACCTTCATCATTTTGATAAGTAGAAGCTAATAAAGAAGGATCAATCGAATGATTGAATTTTAAGTTTTTAGGGTTTTCAGCGATGTCATCAAACGTAGCTGTTTCTAGATCTACGCCATCTTTTACCTTAACTAAGCCAGCATTTTGTAAAATAGTGATGATTCGTCCCCAGTCAGATTCTGAATTTGAAGTAATCACTGTTGCGCCGTCTTTTAAATCAGCAATGTCTTTGATTTTCTTTGAGTACAAGCCCATTGGTTCAATATGGACAGCACCCGCATTGACAAAATCATAGCCTTTTTCTTTGATTTCTTTATTTAGATAAGGAATATGTTGAAAATAATTGGCATCGATATCGCCTTCTGCTAAAGATTGATTTGGTAAAATGTAGTCATCGAATTTCACGATCTCTAAATTAATGCCTTCGTCTTTCAATAGCGGTTGGACGTGTTCCAAGATTTCTGCATGAGGTGTTGGTGATGCGCCTACTTTTAAAGTTGTATCGTCACTTTTTGATGAAGCACCTTTACTATCGCTATTATTGCCACAAGCTGCTAACCCTACAGTCAGCAAGACCGCTGCTGCAAATCCAAAAATTTTCTTTTTCATATCCTTTATCCTCCTATTTCTTCTTATCTTTTATCTGTTTTCTTTGTTAAAAAGTCCCCGATTCCTTGAACAATAAATACAATGACTAGTATCACTAACGTTGCCACAAATGTCACGGTCAGATTACCACGTTGGTAACCTTCTTGCCAAGCAAGACCTCCCAAACCACCAGCTCCGATCGCACCCGCCATCGCAGTAAAGCCGATCATCGAAATGGTAGTAACTGTCAATCCGGAGATCAGTGCAGGCACGCTTTCTGGTATCAAGACTTTCCAAATGATTTCCCAGTAGCTGGCACCCATCGCATCCGCCGCTTCTAAAACTCCAGGACTAACTTCACGAAAAGCAATTTCAACTAGACGAGCATAAAATGGGGCAGCTGAAAGTACCAAGGCAGGAATAGCAGCTTGCGCCCCTAGCATGGTTCCGACGATTGCTTTCGTGAAAGGAATGATCAAGACCATCAAGATCATAAATGGCGTAGATCGAAAGATATTACTAATAATCGAAACAATGCCATAAATGATTCGTGCATAAGGTTTATTTTTTCGTCCAATCGAATACAGGATCAAACCTAGTACCAAACCAATGATGGTCACTAATACCATGGACACCAACGTCATATACAGCGTATCGATGAATGCTTGTTTCATCGTTTCCATGTTGATTTGACTAAAATCTAAATACGTTTCTGCAAAGCTTTTATCCACGGTGGATCACCTCCACTCCAACACCTTGTTCTTTAATAAACCGCTCTGCTTGATCCAATTCGTTCTCTGACCCAGTCATCAGTGTCGTTAAGGAACCAAAAGAACCTTCTGCTGTTTGTTTGATTTTACCGTAAACGACATTGATGTCGACGTTATACTGACGAATGGCTTGAGAGATGACTGGCTCGTTAGCATTTTTTTCGTTGAACACTAATGTCACTAATCGACCTTTTGGATTTTCTTTGATCAATTCAGCCAATAATTCTTTTGAGTCTGCTTCTGGTTCGATATCTTGTTGCACGAAACGTTTTGTTACTTCTTGTTTTGGATTTTTGAAGACTGTCAAAACATCGCCTTCTTCCACAACTTTTCCTCGTTCCATCACAGCTACCTTGTTACAGATTTTACGAATCACGTTCATTTCGTGCGTGATCAATACGATCGTTAAATGTAATTTCTTATTGATAGCTAATAAAAGATCCAATACTTCTTCAGTGGTTTGTGGATCTAGCGCACTGGTTGCTTCGTCACAAAGTAAGATCTCGGGATCGTTTGCTAACGCTCGAGCTATCCCAACTCTTTGTTTTTGTCCTCCTGAAAGTTGAGAAGGATAGGCATTTCCTCTACCCTCTAATCCGACTAATCCAAGCAATTCTTCCGCCCGTTCTTTGCGTTGGGCTTTAGGTACGCCTGCTAATTCTAATGGTAGTTGGATATTTTCTAAAACTGTCCGTGACCATAACAAATTGAAATGTTGGAAAATCATACCGATTTTTTTACGAAATGTTCTCAGTTCTTTATTTTTTAGTTTGGTAATCTCTTGGTCATTCACAACAACCGTTCCGCTAGTAGGTAGCTCTAATCCGTTCAATAAACGGACAAGTGTACTTTTACCTGCTCCAGAATAGCCAACGATGCCGTAAATATCACCCTTTTCAACAGTTAATGAAACATCATTTACCGCTTGGATCGTTCCATTTCTGCCACCAAATGTTTTCTCAACATTGGTTAATTGGATCAATGACATATTGCTCACATCTTTCTTTTATTTTTTACATGGAGATCAAGTAGGAAACAAAAAAGCTTCCGCCCCCTTGCTTTAGCAAAAGGACGAAAGCTGAAACTTCCGTGTTACCACCTTGATTTGCTGCTATCTCACAATAACAACCTTTACCAGTACTTGGGTCATCGTTCTTTCATCATAATCCTGCCCGTATACCGTTGTGCTGTAACGGGCACCCCCGTAGTAAGTTTGCAAGGCTCACCTACTCTGCTCTAAGACCATCTTCCATCTCATTTCCGTTACCCTTTTTCAGCAATCAGGGCTCTCTTTGAACGTCTGTGACATGTACTCTTCTTTTCAAAGCTTTATTTATGATTGTTCTGATTATAGCAGTTGGAAAATAACGTGTCAACATTTTACCGGTTACTTCTTTAAAATTTTCTGAAAATTGCTAACTCTTATAATTTCTCAAATTCTGTTGGATCGACTTCTTTAAAGCTTAAAAGCCAAGCATTCATTTCATCTTGATCATTTAAGACATTGATATCTTCATTGATTTTTTCATTCACGGAAGAAACCGTACCGCTTAACGGGCTAGCAAATTCACTGACCGCTTTTTCAGCTTCCACTTCGATCAAAGGCTCCCCGATTTGATAAGACTGACCAGCTTTTGGCAAATTGGCAAATGTGATATCACCTAATTCTTTTTGTGCTTCATTAGTTAAACCGACACAATATTCTTTCCCATTAAATAAGATCCAAAGGTTATCTTTTTTCTTCAAGTGTTTCCCAGCCATTTTATATCAATACTCCTTCGTATATTTTTTCATTAAAACCGATTGCGACGAGTTGTTTGCCTTTGACGATCAGGGGACGTTTGATTAACATCCCATCACTTGAAAGAATGCGACTAGCTTCATTGATCGAAAAATCAGCCACTTGGTCTTTTAGCCCCATTTCCCGATACTTCATGCCACTCGTATTGAACAGACGACGTAATGGAATCTCATTATGTTCCAACCAGTCTGTGATCATTTCTTCCGATGGTGGACTAGCAATCATATCAATTACTTGATAATCAACATGATGCGCATCCAACCAAGCTTTCGCTTTTTTGCAAGTGGAACATTTCGGATACCAATAAAAACGATACAACAGTGTTACCTCCTAGAAGTTTTCGCAGGCGCCTCATTTTGATACCTCATGGATAATATCAAACCGATACCGATCATATTTCCAAGGATCGATGATCCACCTTGACTAATGAATGGCAGGGGAATCCCTGTTAATGGTAAGAGTCCAATATTAGCACCAATATTTTCAAATACATGGAACAAGAGCATCATGATCAAGCCGCTGGCGATATAAGCATAAAATTCATTGTTCGTATCAAAGCAGACACGAATCATACGATAAATCAAAATAAAATACAAGAAGATGACGAATGCGCCACCGATAAACCCAAAATTCTCACCAATCACGGTGAAAATCATATCTGATTCACGAACAGGTACATAGATATTACTTACATTAAATCCTTTACCTAATAATCCACCAGTTCCTATTGCAAGCAACCCTTGTGCTGGCTGATAGCTCATCCCAGTCGTGTCATGGAATGGATCAAGCCAAGAATCGATACGAGCAAACTGGTAAGATTTAAACCCGATTTTATATAATAAATCTCTTCCGCCTTCTGTGGTAACTAAAAAGATCGTCCCAGCACCGACAATCACTGCCAAAGCAATTACGGGCACGATAATGCGCCAAGAGATACCAGACATTAAGAAAACTCCACCAAAAATTGCTAAGAATACCAGCATGGTCCCAAAATCATCTTGTGCCATAATCAAGGCTAAAACCGGGAGCGTCACAATCAACATCTTGGCGATCAACCAAAAATCTGATTTGAGCGTTCGTTCCTTCATCTGAGTATTATGTTTTGTCACGATCAACGCCATCATTAAAATATAAGCAATTTTCATTAACTCTGCTGGCTGAAACGTCAAGGAACCAAAACTAAACCAGTTTTTGGAACCGGTCGACTGGGCGAGGTTGCGGTCATAAAACTTTAACAAGAGTCCCATTACAATTAGACCAAAACCATAGAGATAAGGTGTTAATTTCCAGATCCATTTGGAATTCAAATGCATAATCACGACAATAGCAATTGAGCCCACGATATACCAAATCGCTTGCATCCCAACACCTCTTACTACCGAAGGGTGGTTAGGATCATGACTCAGCGCGACATATAAAGAAAGCAATCCAATCAAACATAATAAGAAGACTGGTAATATGACGCCATAATCAATGCGATTATCACGATTATTATTAGAAGCTTTTATTTTTTTTTCCATGTTTCATCCCTTTTCTTAAAAACCATACTGTTCTATATTATAGCGGTCTAGCGGCATAATTGAAAGCCAAAGCAAATACATTTGGGAAAACTTAAAATTATTCTTATCTAATCATCTGCCTTGCTGCTCTTCAGTCAGACCCATCATCGAGATAACAGATAACGTTCTGACGAATCATTTTTGATAGCGTTCATTATATCTCAAGATCTCTTTACCAATCGCTTGTAAATTCTCTGAAACTAAATTTGTTCGCTGGATCAAATAAAAATTTCGATGATACGCTAATTTCTCGGTTGGTACTTCTGGTGGCACCGCACGTTTTGATAAAATCGAACGTCCTACTCCTTCCTTTAAAAGAGCGACAATGACTTCGTTGCTTTTTACTAACAACTTTTTCCCATGGATATTTTTTTCTTCAAAATACCGTTGCGTATAATGAAAAACTCCAGAAGTTGTTTCTCGAACTAACCATAACTGACTGTCAGGATCCCCCGCGATCACTAGTTCATCCTCCATCAATGAAAATCTTTGAACACCAGAAGTTTCTAAAGGTTTTTCGATAAAACCAAAGTCAGCCTCGTGTTTTGCTACTTGTTCCAACGCATCATGAGAATTGGCATAGGCAATCACAAAATTAATTTTAGGATATTTCAAAAGCAAATCTTTCAACAATTTTGGTAACAGATAGACGGCAAAAGTGTGAGAAGCAACGATTCGGCAAACTTCTTCTTCATTTTGTTCATCTAGTAATTGTTGTTGTGTTTCTTGCCACTCCTCTAATAAAACTAACGCTCGTTCGTAGAGTAGATCTGCTTGTTTTGTCGGCTTCATTTCTTTCCGACCATTTCGCTCAAAGAGAATCACTCCTAATTCTCTTTCCAGCTGTTTGATTTGATTGGAGACAGCAGGTTGAGATAAGAAAAGTAATTCGGCTGTTCGAGAAAAATTTCTTGTTTCGTATACGACACGAAAAGTTGTTAACAATTTCAGCATGCGATCACTTCCATAATTTTTTATTATAGTAACTATATCAACTATTTGATTTAAATATATCACGAAATGACTATAATAGTAAATGTAACGCACAATATATGAGATTGAAAAGCAACGAATGTTTCAATCTCGCTCAGACATAAAAAGATCGTTACTTGTATTCTTAATGATCAGTCAGGGCTACCGATTTGTTTATTTCCCAATAAATAGTCATTCATAATTATTTATGCAACCTACTATCAACCTTTCCACCTGACTGATCATTTTGTTCTGAGCTTTAGACAACACACTCATCTTATGAAAAGGAGAATTCAATTAATGAAGAATTTTTTAAAACTTATTCCTGTCCCGATTTGTGGGCTCATTCTAGGTTTAGCTTCGCTAGGTAATCTGTTTAAAGAATATCATTGGATTCATCTAGGGAATATCATTGGTGGGATTAGTATGATTCTCATGATCCTAATGTTTAGCAAATTGTTCCTATTATTTGAACATACGAGACAAACATTACATGATCCAATCATTGCCTCGGTTTCACCGACTTTTACGATGTCATTAATGGTTATTTGTACTTACTTTGTACCATTTACGCACCTTTTACCAATCGTTCGGATCATCTGGCTTGGCGCTGTCCTGCTACAAGTGATTTTAGTTGTTTACTTTACTTACCATCATGTAATCAAAGCAGACTTATCACTGGAAGTCATTTATCCAAGTTGGTTCATTATTTATGTTGGTTTCGGGGTAATTACAGTAACTGCTGGAAACTTTTTCCCATTCATTGGCCAACTATTCTTTTGGTTATCTCTAGCTTGTTACGTTTTCTTATTGCCAATCATCATCCATCGGGTGTTTTTCGTGAAAAACATGGCACATCCTACACTACCATTGATCACAATCGTTGCAGCTCCGGGATCGCTTTGTTTAACTGGCTATTTGAAAAACTTTGCGCAACCTTCCTTTTATTTAGTCGTTGCCTTATTTATCCTTTCGCAAACTTTATATTTTATCGTGCTATCTCTTTTACCACGATTACTTAAACTACATTTTTATCCAAGCTACGCTGCTTTTACCTTTCCACTAGTTATTTCTGCAACTGCTATGTTTTGTGCTGTAAATTACTTTCATTCATTAGGGATCGCTACTGGCTTTTTAACGGTCTTGAAACTGGCTGAATTAGTAATCGCTACTGGAATGGTGCTTTATGTATTAGGTCATTATATCCGCTTCTTGTTCAAAGAACATGGAAACACAAATAAATATGTCCCTAAAGAAATTTAATTAAGATGTTATTCTTCTGTCTTTTTCAAATTTAGAAAAAGGCAGAAGATTTTTTGCGTTTTTAAACTTTGTCAATCAAAACGAATAGTGCTACTATTATCAAGGATATTCTTGAGTTCAGAGTCGTCGTCCTCTAAATACGAGTACCCGTTTTTCAACTCTGAAACATGCGCACAGATAATGAAAGGAATTTTTAGAACATGAATCTACAAGTAACCATTAATCAATTTAAAAATCAAGGCTCACGAAGAATCTTGCCTGGATTACTTCTTGCTTTTTCAGTAGCAGTCATGAGCAAACTTCTCGCATTGTTGCTCCCACAGCTTGGTGCTGCCACGATCGCCATTTTATTAGGGATCTTGTTAGGTAATACTTTTTTCAAACAACCTTCTTTAGCCATTGGAACGAAATTCGCTGAAAGCAAATTATTGGAATGCTCCGTTTTCTTATTGGGAGCAACGGTTACGGCTCAAACGATTGCTCAAATCGGCATTAAAGGGATTGCCTTCGTCTTGTTGCAAATGAGTGTGACGATCGTCGGTGCCTATTGGATCGGCAAAAAATTGTTGTTTAGTGATACAGCTTCCTTGATGATGGCAGGAGGAAATGCTGTTTGCGGTTCTTCGGCTATTGCAGCGATCGCTCCAGTGATCCATGCTGAAGAGGAAGAAAAAGGACAGATCATTACATTAGTTAATTTATTAGGAACGATCATGATGCTTTCTTTACCTTTTCTTGGCTTACACTTATACGGAGATCACTTAATTGAAAAAAGTGCCCTTTTAGGTGGAACACTTCAATCTGTTGGACAAGTAGTCGCTGGCGCCAGTTTGCTTGATGCTTCAGTTGTTCAATTTGCCATGCTCTTTAAAATTTTAAGGATCATGATGTTAGTTGCTGTTGTCTATTTATTTGAAAAATTTATCCAAAAAAAGACAGCTTCTGCTGAAACGATTTCGTCTGACAGTCCCAAGAAAAGAAGATTCCCATTACCATGGTATGTTTTAGGCTTTTTAGTTTTCTGCTTGCTCAACAGCCTATTTACGCTCCCAACTTTTATCGACAAAGGGGCTCACTTTATTAGTAATTGGTTTGAAATCACTGCTTTAGCCGCAATTGGTTTACGTTTAGATTTCGCTAAATTCATGAAAGAAGGACCTCGATTCTTATCTTATGGTCTAGCAGTTGGTTTACTGCAAACTGTTGCTGCGCTGCTATTCATTTGGTTAACAACACTATAACTACCGGATTCCACTGGTATAAGCGGTCTGCCTTTGTTGGCTTCATAAAATCCCCAGACTTAAAACCACCTCTTCGTCCCAAAATAGTCACTTCTATTTCAGGGCGAAGGGGTGGTTTTTAGGTCAAATAATTCCAGTTCTTTTTTATTCAGATAGTGCTTTTTCTAATACAAGTAGTTGACGTTTGATCAATAAGCCAGCTTCCGCATTTCCCATATAACCGGTTAATTGACCGTTTTGTCCAATCACTCGATGACATGGAATCACGATTGGTAATGGATTCATGCGATTCGCTTGTCCGATTGCTCGGACCGCTTTGGGATGATCAATGGTTTCTGCTATTTTTTTATATGTGCGTATTTCTCCATAAGGAATCTCTTGTAATGCTTGCCAAACCTTTTGTTGAAAAATCGTGCCTGTGTTTATTGATAACGGAAGTTGAAAGTCCTGCCGGTTTCCCTCAAAGTACTCAGCCAATTGACGTTCTGTTTCAAGTAGGATTTCTTGTTTCTTTCCTTGATCCTGTGCACCATTTACCGCCATTTCTTCAATCGGATGAAACGAAACCTTCGTCAACCCATTCTGATCTGCATCTAACCATAGTTCTCCAATTGGCGTATTTATTTTCATTTTCATCGTCTAATCCTGAATGAACTAGACTTGCCCTCCTCTACCGTTCTACTATTTTATTTATCTTGTATTATTTTAGCTAAAAATGCAATTTAAAGTTTTATTAAGTGTCAGCTTAATGATAAACTAAAAATGATGATTACTTAAGTAACAGAAAATACAGTTTATTTACTATTCTGTTCGAACAAATAATATTTGCTTGAAAGGATTTATCATATGAAAATATCAATTGTTGTCCCTTGCTATAACGAAGAAAAGACTGTACCGCTTTTTTTCGATGAAGTAGAAAAATTCAAAGACGGACACGAGTTTGAATACTTGTTTATTGATGATGGCTCCTCAGATGGTACGCTAGAAGCCATTAAAGCATTAGCGAGAAAATATAAATATGTGAGATTCGTTTCTTTTTCTCGAAATTTCGGAAAAGAAGCTGCCCTCTATGCGGGTTTACAAGCTTCGACTGGGGAGCTAATCACAGTAATGGACGTTGATTTACAAGATCCTCCAGAATTACTACCACTCATGATTGAAAAAATCACGACAACTGACATTGATTGCGTAGGAACGAGACGCTCAACAAGAGAAGGAGAACCAGTGATTCGGAGTTTCTTCGCTAAACGGTTCTATCAGTTGATCAATAAAATCAGTGACACAGAAATGGTAGATGGTGCAAGAGATTTCCGTTTGATGACTCGACAGATGGTTGATGCTGTTTTAGAGTTAACCGAGTACAATCGTTTTTCAAAAGGATTATTTAGTTGGGTCGGTTTCAAAACAGAGTATCTTTCTTTTGAAAACCGTGAACGAGTGGCTGGTGAAACCTCTTGGTCCTTTTGGAAATTATTCAATTATTCGATTGATGGAATCGTCAATTTTTCAGATGCACCACTAACGATCGCCTCTTTCACTGGCGCTCTTTCTTGTATTGGTTCGGGAATTGCTATTTTATTTATCATTGCACGAGCCTTATTATTTGGTGACCCGACAGCCGGCTGGCCTTCAATGGTATCGATCTTTTTATTTATCGGCGGCATCCAATTACTATGCCTAGGGATCATTGGCAAATACATTGGTAAAATTTTCCTTGAAACCAAACAACGCCCCGTTTATATCATACGTGAAACAGAACAAACCATCGTTTCTCGTGAAAAAGAATAAGTCGTGAGAATAACTATTTCTATTTCGAGATTTTCTCCCTTCGTGCCAAGGTTTTCTCTATAAAAAAACACCTGAAATGAGCGTTTGATTTCAGGTGTTTTTTTATTTTTCTAGTTAGCAAATACATTACTTCTAAACATAACAATAACATTCCGATAAAGCTATTGAATGAATCTCTGTCACATTATAGGCAGGTAAAGAAAAAAGACTAGCTGGTAGAGGAAACATTGGACGTTTCCTTTTGATTTACGACATTTTTTTCGCTGATGCATTGTTTAATTTGTTTAATTAGTTCTTGCCAATTATGATTGTTGGGCAATCGTTGCCATAAGATATGGGTACATTGAAGGTCTCCTAAATGAAAGTCAGAAATATAGATATCCGTTTTCGAAGAAATAACTTTTTCAATGACTATTTTTCCAGCTAAGGAATATTGGAGATGTTCTGCAATAAACTCTTCATACGCTTTTCCATAAGAAAAATCCAACGTAATATAAACAGCTTCTTCAACTGCTTCTAAGGGAAAATTTTCAATCAATTCCATCATATAGTACATGTATAAATCTGCTTTTTCTTCTTCATTAAGTAAAATAGAACGAGCTGTTTCCATAATGGTTTCATTGACTTTCTGATCAAATAAAGGATATTCTTCTCTTAAAAATTGAAAATTATGGATATTTCCAAAACGATGATGGATATCGGGCATAAATAACAACCGTTCATGTAGCGGTTGCACATTTTTCAATAACACTTTAAACAGACGTTGATCAACAAAAGTTGAATCAGCAATACCTTTTAGCATACTTGAATAATTATTGTTAAAAATTGACAGTGTCGGATCTAGTTCAGAAAAATCTAGACAAGACTTCTTATCAATGATCCGATTAACATATAAATAGGCATACAAGACTGAAGCTTCTTTTACTGCTACTGTATCTGATATTTGGTACTCTGTCTTCAATTTTCCTGCAAGTTTTTGAACCAATATTGAGGTCTGATCAACTTTGATCGTCAGATGTGCTTCATCCAAATACGCTTTTCTCTGAATCCGAAGCGCACTGATTGATAGAAATAAAGATAATTTATAACGTAAACTATTACGGATTCTAATCCTAAAAAATTGTTCGATCCAAAATACAAGCCGGTCACTTTGATTTTTTTGTTGCTCAGTAAAAGGAGAATCAATCCCATTCAAATTATGGAGAATGCCATATCCTACCGAGCGAATCTTCCATTCATTCCCTACTATCTTATTTTTCTTAATAATGAGATGATCTTTTTCTAACAATTTATTGATTCGTTTTTTATAAAGATATAAAGAAGAATTTGAAATGTAATGATCGGTCGTAAATTTATTAATCGGTCGGTTTGAAAACAGCAGGAAAATAAGCAGCTGATAAGTTAGCGAACTATTTAAATAGTGCTGACGTAATTTAAGAATGTTCTCATCACAAATAAAAGAATATACTTGAATAACGCCCCGCTTTACGACAAAAAAATCATTTAAGCATAATTTCTGTTCTAGCTCCATTTTCAACTCATGAATTAATTTACTTAATTTAAATTTAGATATACCTGTTTTCTGCGCTAAAAAAGAGATTTCTACTCTTTCACCAAGTTTTGTCTGAATAAGTTCCAGAAGTTTAATTTTCATTTTTGAGTTTTCATCTAGCAACTGAACGATATCCATTTCGCCATTCCTTTCCCTAATTACTTCCAGTAGATGAATTCAATACACTAGAAGTATGTTAATTATTCAGTTTTGCTCTTTTTCCAAAAGACCTGATAGTTTTCAAGAGCATTGAATCCTATTCCAAACATTTCGAATCAGAGGCTAGAAAGGTTCTTTTCGTTCGTTTTTGACAAACTTCGTTGTTTTATTTGTTGCTGTGTAGTTGGTTTTATTTGTTGTTTTATTTGCTGTTTTATTTGCTGATGAACTTGATAAACGATCTGTTTTACTTCATTTTTATTTATATTTTGAGTTTCAACAAGCTCTTTATTTTGAAGTTGACTAGGAATTTTAGGCGCTTCATTTATCGTTATTTTATGGTAAACATAAGTAACTGGTTGATACTGATCATTCAATGCATCCATACGCTCATCTGAAAACTTGCTCTCATCCAAAAGATTTCTTTCAAGTGTCGCTGCGTAAGCAAATGTTGTCCCGTTAGTAAGAACCTGACCAACAACTAACCCCATCACCAATACCTGATAATTTTTTTTCTTTTTCATTTTTCCCTCCTAATTTAAAATAAATTCAAATATATAATTAGAATAGAGTGTTTTTTATTGAATAAACACCAATTTTTTCCGTTTTTTTCTATTTTTTTCACTTTTAAAATAAAAAATAATAGTATTATGAAGGTTTGCTGATGTTTGCATATAAATATGAAAAATAAATAACTAATTTCAAGTGAATTTTTTTTGATCGTCAAATTTCTTCAACTTTTAAATCAGAAGGTCATGAAGCAAGATCATACAGACCATCGTTTATTTCAATATAAAAATACAACTACAGAACTAGTTTGCTATCATTAATAACGACAAATAAATAACCAATAAAAAAATCGGTATAACATTTTAAAAATTAGCAATCTATATTTACAGTGAAAAAAAAGGCGACTTAGATAGCAAAAAAAGGAATAATGTGCCAAATAATTGACTTGATTTAAGAAAAAAATCATTTCCTATCCGCTTTTTTCCTATCCATAATTTTACATTTATTAGAAATCCCACTTAGTTTTTTTATAAAAAAGAACGAAACCTCTAGTTGTGCCAAACTCCTTTAATTTTCAACAGTTTTATGATTCCATCTGTTTTAGCACTTGATGGCTGTCATTTGTTCAACAAAAAAACATCAAAACTAGTAGAATCTACTAATTTTGATGTTTAAAAAATTGGTTGAAGAACCAGATCTTGATGCTTCTTCGCAGTTATTGAATAGTAAAACAGATCCAGAATCGACATCCCCGTATCCGCTATTTTTAATGATGTTCCTTCCTCTTCTTTTCAAATTCCTTACGAAAAAAAGCAACGATCTCAAAATAAAAAATCTTTGAGATCGTTGCTTTTATAAATGATGCCAGCTGCAGGGATCGAACCTGTGACCTACGCGTTACGAGTGCGTTGCTCTACCAACTGAGCTAAGCTGGCGTTTCCATATGAAATTATATACGTATTTTAAAAATTTGTAAAGGCACAAGTGTAAATTTCGTTCTATTTCATGATTTTTTTCATAAAACGTGGTATAATTGATATGAAAGGCAGGTTTTATGAAAATGGCAACGTTTGGAAAATTTGATACAACTATCGTACCGTCAGAATTTGGGGAAAAATTTACGATCGACACTCACGTGACATTTATGATTCATGGAACACCGCAAACTGGAACAATTTCAAAACAACTGAAAAACTCGGCTGTGGTTGAAATTGACAAAACAGATGAAAATGCCAATTTAATGACACAAAGCAAAGGTGTAAGCATCATCAATTACAAAGAATTGAAGAAAATTTAACACTGACCATCTCTGCGTTTTTTGGGATGGTTTTTTTATTTGAAAAATTTCATCAACTATCTAGGATCACTTATTCCATTCATGGCATCATAAACGTGCCTATTGTTCTCTCTAACTTAAAAATAGTTTTTTTTCTCACATCAATAAAGACTTATGAGATGTCAAAAACTATCCTCTATTCTTTTGCTGTTCCTCTTGTTCACTTAAGATTCTGCAAGACTCCATCCGTTTTTTCAAATTCCGTATATTCTTTGATCCATCTTCTTGCAGCTATTCTTTGAATAAACTACTTTCTATCAAAACCATGATAAATTACTAGAATTAATAACAAACAAAAAACCATAATAGAATAAGAAATCCTACTATGGTTTGGTGCCTTAGCGTTTATTATTTTTATTTCGTACCAAATAAACGGTCCCCTGCATCGCCTAGACCTGGAACGATGTAGCCGTGTTCATTCAATTTTTCATCTAATGCAGCTGTGTAGATGTCAATATCTGGATGTGCTTCTTGTAAAGCTTTTACACCCTCTGGAGCAGCTACTAGACAAACAAATTTGATATTTGAAGCGCCACGTTCTTTTAATGCATCGATCGCCATGATCGCTGAGCCACCTGTCGCTAACATTGGGTCAACAACAAATAATTGTCGTGCATCGATATCTTCAGGTAATTTTATGAAATATTCATGAGGTTCAAATGTTTCTTCGTCACGGTATAACCCGATATGTCCGACTTTCGCAGCTGGGATCAATTCTAAAATACCGTCAACCATCCCAATACCTGCTCGTAGAATCGGAATGATCGCTACTTTTTTACCAGATAACGTTTTTTGAGTTGTTTCTGTAATCGGTGTTTCGATTACGATATCTTCTAATGGCATGTCACGTGATACTTCATATGCCATCAACATAGCAATTTCGTCGACAACCTCACGGAAAACTTTTGTTCCACAGTCTTTGTCACGAATAATAGTTAGTTTATGTTGGATCAATGGATGGTCGATTACTTGGAATTTGCCCATTTTTCTGGTCTCCTTTGTTCTGTCGTTTCTTTTTAATTGTAAAACAAAAAGACCCAATTGACTAGTCAAACCAACAACTTTTCAAAAGAAAATAAAATAAATAAAACAACAGTAATCAAAAATAAAAAAAAGCAGTAAAAAATAACAAAAAAGCTTTGAACAATGAGTTTTTTTGTTATTTTTACTGTCTTTTAGTCAGATTAATATTACATATATCTGGTTATATAAATAGGATCATCGATCCTGCTGTAACCACTGAGTCGCTAAAAGCATCGCTGCTCTGGTAGCATTGGTTTGGTCCAATGAATTGACCATCACAAAATCGTGGATCATCCCTTGAAAACGAACCTGGGTGACTGCCACACCTACATCACGTAACTTCCGAGCATAAGCTTCTCCTTCGTCTCTTAAAACATCCGCTTCACCAGTTAAAATCAAAGCTGGTGGTAAGTCTGCCAAGTCTTCAGAAGCCGCTCGTAATGGTGATGCGGTGATTTCTGACCGCTCTGAATCATCAGTTGTATATTGGTCCCAAAACCATTTCATTCCTTCTTTTGTTAAAAAATAGTTTTCGGCAAATTCTTGATAAGAATCAGTAGTGAAATTGGCATCCGTCACCGGATAAAACAAAAGTTGTTTTTGGATCGGCAACCCTTGGCGTTCTTTGGTTAAAATAGTCATTACAGTTGCCATATTACCTCCAACTGAATCGCCCGCTACCGCTAATTCAGTTAAATCTAACCCTTTTGATTCCGCTAGTTCACTTAGCTTTTGTAAGACTGCATAGCTTTGTTCGATCGCTGTTGGATATTTTGCTTCCGGCGAACGGCTGTACTCTGGAAAAACGACGACCGAGTTCGTGCGAACGGCTAATTCACGAATCAACTTGTCATGAGTTTGTGCGCTACCAAAAACCCAACCAGCTCCATGAATATAGAAAATCACTGGTAATTTATCAGTATTTCCTTCTGGACGGACAAAACGAACGTTGATGGACCCCCATTGACCAGTATCAACCTTTAAATCTTCAATGTCGACTGGTAGTTTATCAACGGGCGATTCTTGGACTTTTTCTAATAGCGCTCGTCCTTCTTCAGGTGGTAATTCGTAGATTCTTGGGTGGGGAGCATTTGCATCACTAAATTCGATTGCTGATTTTTCTAATGAGATTCGTTCGGTCATCATGGTTCCTCCCTACATTATAATAAAAAGCCAAATTACACCTCATATACTAGTGAGCCCCAATGAAAAAGTCAAAAAATCAGTTTGTTTGTTTTCTCTCAAACTCAGTCAACATAAGCATTCCCCATACTTCCCCCAGTACCTCCGTCTTAGTTTATCCCTTCATTAAAACAAAACCTCAACACTTCCATACCTAATCCATCTCAGTCCTATATCTCAGGCTATTTTAAATAGATTTCACCAATGTATTCGTGCTGCATCGATAGAAGAAAACTTTTGCCTAAATAAAACTAAAACACCCAAAAGAAGCGATTCCAACAACTTTCCCTTGAAAAAGTGTCCACACACAATAAGCCATTTCAAAAAATAATCCAAAGAATTCCAAAAACAGGAGAAGCGATTTTGGATTCTTCGGATTATTTTTAATATACAATAAATTTTAGCAAACTAAGAATTTTGAAACAGTTGCTTTTTTATGTCTGCTGATGGTACTTCTTGCGTTAAGCGACTCGTTTTGTAGTGATTATTCCTTTTATTTATTATATAAAGGATATTTTTCAGTCAATTCACGCACACCAGCTTTGACTTCAGCTAATTCGGCTTCATTCTCTTTGGTTTGTAAAGCTTTGACGATCAATTCCGCCACCTTCACAGCATCTTCTTCTTTGAAGCCTCTTGTAGTAATTGCTGGAGTACCGATACGGATCCCGCTAGTCTTGAACGGGCTAAGTGTTTCAAATGGAATTGAATTTTTGTTAACCGTAATATTCACACTATCTAAAATACTTTCGGCTTCTTTCCCGTTTAACTCTAATCCACGGACATCGATTAAAACTAAATGATTATCCGTTGCGCCAGAGACCACTCTTGTACCGATTGCTTGATTGAAGACTTTTGCCATCGCTTTGGCATTAGCAATAATCTGTTCACTGTATTCTTTAAATTCAGGTGTCAAAGCTTCTTTGAATGCTGCTGCTTTCCCTGCAATGACATGCTCTAGTGGTCCACCTTGGATGCCAGGGAAAACTGCACTATTGATTTTTTTCGCTAATTCTTCATTATTGGTCAAAATCATACCACCACGTGGTCCACGTAATGTTTTATGAGTGGTTGTCGTAGTAATGTCCGCATAAGGGATTGGACTTGGATGGACACCAGCTGCAACTAAGCCAGCGATATGTGCCATATCAACCATTAATTTCGCACCTACTTCATCAGCGATTTCTCTAAATTTTTCAAAATCAATGATTCTACCATAGGCACTTGCTCCGGCAACGATCAATTTTGGTTGATGTTTTCTAGCTAAAATCCGCACAACATTGTAATCAATGACTTCTGTTGTTGGATCAACACCATAGGCTACAAAATGGTACGTTTTTCCACTAAAGTTCACAGGAGAACCATGAGTCAAATGTCCACCTGCTGAAAGATCCATCCCTAAAATCGTGTCACCAGGTTCTACTAAAGCAAGATATGCTGCCGTGTTCGCTTGTGAACCAGAATGAGGTTGAACATTGACAAATTTTGCACCGAATAATTCTTTTGCACGATCGATCGCTAAACTTTCGACGATATCGACAAATTCACAGCCACCATAATAACGATGCCCAGGGTAACCTTCTGCATATTTATTTGTCAAGATACTTCCTTGAGCCGCCATCACTGCTTCAGAGACAAAATTTTCGGAAGCGATAAGTTCCAAATTATTTTCTTGTCTTTCTTCTTCTTTTGCGATTGCTGCCCATAAATCTGGGTCAAACGTTTTGTAGTCTACCACACACAACAGCTCCTTCTTATTGTTTACTAAGAAATCATGAATCAACTAGCAATCTATGCACGATCAGCTAAAATCCTTAACTGGTCATTCAGATCGCTGTAAAAAGCTACATCTCACGAATGATTGCTGATTCTTTCTCTTTTGAACATGATCTCTCAGTTTTATTCAAGTTTATTCAAGTAGAGTTTACTTTATTGCATTGTATCATAATAAAGTATGGGTACAAGCTACCTACGTTCTTTTTTCAAAATATTTTTGTCCCGCTGATTTTTTTAAGCGATTCATATAAGCATTTCCCAGACCTTCTTCTGGAAATACTGCAACAAAGATCATATCAAGTCCAAGGTTCTTCTCATCTAACCCACGTAATCCTGCAAATAATCCTTTCGTAGCGGCTTCTACTGAATCATCAAAATACATGTAGACTGCTGCTACATCAAAACGAACAGCTTCAGCAATTTTAGGACCTGCAATTACTCCAACACGCAAATGTTCTTCTTTCGCCCATTTTACAGCGCCTTCCCAATCATTTTCTTGGACCATCATGACTTGCGTATCAGGCGAATAGTGCTTATATTTCATTCCTGGTGATTTAGGTGTTTCAGTGCTTTGGACTAAATGACGATCAACGGCCACCTTTCCACCGATCACTTTTTCAAGCTGTTCTTTGGTCACCGCTCCTGGACGTAAAATCATGGGTTCACGATCCGGATCACTGAGATCGATCACGGTTGATTCCACACCAATTCGGGTTGCACCATCATCAATGATCCCATTGATTTTTCCTTTTAAATCATGGTAGACATGTTCCGCAGTCGTTGGACTAGGTTTTCCCGAAGTATTCGCACTAGGACCAACAATTGGTATACCAGCTAATTGGATGACTTCAAGCGTTTTTTTGTTATCTGGCATACGAAAAGCAGCTGTGGATAACCCACCTGTTACAATAGGTGGTAAAGACCCTTTTTTGATCTCAAAAATAAGTGTTAAGGGACCTGGCCAGAAATGATTGACGATTTTTTCCGTTAAAGGATGAAAGTTATCCACAAATTGTTTTACTTGCTCAAACGATGAAACATGGACAATCAAAGGATTATCTTGTGGACGACCTTTGACCGAAAACACTTCGGTTACCGCTTCAGGCAAAAGTGCATTAGCGCCTAGTCCATAGACAGTTTCAGTTGGAAAAGCAACGAGTTCGCCACTTTTTAATGCTTGTGCTGCTTCTGATAATTGTTCTTCATGATAATAGTTTGTTTCCACAGTCTATCCACACCCTCATTTTTCAATATGCTTGATTTATTCTACTTTATCCTCATGTTATCAACAGAGTGTTGATAACTATTTTGTCAATAGTGGATAAGTATGTTGATAAGTCAATAACTCGTTTTCATCCTTGTAAAATCAATGTTTTTTTATGATAAAAAACATAAAAAATATTTTTCATCCACAATCAGCTCATCACAGAAACTATTCGTTCATTTCCAAATAAATCTTTATGAATACTTACTTGTTTATTGGGGAATGCCGTTTGAAAGATTTGTTTCACGATCTCCCCTTGGCTAAATCCTATTTCCAAAAATAGTTTTCCCTCTGGTTTCAAACATTGTTTTGCTTCTTTTGCTATTTTTTTATAGATGGCTAATCCTTCATCTTCGGCAAATAATGCCATTTTAGGTTCAAATGTCCGAACACTTTCATCCATCAATTCCCATTCATCGAAACGAATATACGGCGGGTTGGAAATAATGACGTCAAAGGTTTGATCACTGACCGGTGCCAGTGTATCTCCATGATAAAAATGGATCGCCAGTGCAGCTTGTTGCGCATTCTCTTTCGCTACTGAGAGAGCTGCTGGAGATAGGTCCACAGCCGAAACGTCCCAGTTCTTTCTTGCAGCTTTTAAACTGATCGCAATTGCCCCTGTTCCTGTTCCAATATCTATGACCTTCAAGTTTTGTTCTGACGTTTCTTGCAAACATCGTTCAACTAATTCTTCTGTTTCCGGTCTAGGGATCAAAGTGTCCTCTGTCACTTTTAGGCGGTGACCATAAAAGTCAGCATACCCCAACAAATATTGAGGCGGATAATTGTTCATCAAATGCTCCAGATCTTGTTCGATCATCTGTTGATCTTCGCTAGAAATGGGCTCATTCATCTGCAACAACCAATCAAGTTTTTGCCAACCTTTACGTTCAAGAAAAAGAAATTGGATACTATGTCCTTCTTTTCCATGATCTTCTAAAAAAGAAGAAGCCCGTGATAGGACTTCTAAATACGTGGTCTTACCCATTTTGCATTTCTTCCAATTTTGATGTTTGGTCATACATGATCAACGCATCCACGATCTCATCCATTTTTCCAGCAAGGATTTGATCTAATTTTTGGATAGTTAAACCAATACGATGGTCAGTCACACGGTTTTGCGGGAAATTATACGTACGGATCCGCTCAGAGCGATCACCCGTTCCAACGGCTGATTTACGGTTTGCATCGTATTCACTTTGTGCTTCTTGTTGGATTTTATCATAGACACGGGCCCGTAAAATCTTCATGGCTTTTTCACGGTTTTTCAGCTGTGAACGTTCATCTTGCATTGCTACCACGATTCCAGTAGGTAAATGAGTTAGACGAACTGCCGATGCTGTTTTATTGACGTGCTGACCGCCAGCCCCTGATGCATGATAGATATCTGTTCTGATATCTTTATCTTCAATATCGATTTCTACTTCTTCTGCTTCTGGCATGACCACAACGGTTGCTGTTGATGTGTGGATTCGTCCTTGTGATTCTGTAGATGGCACTCGTTGTACACGATGCGCACCACTTTCATATTTTAATTTTGAATAGACATTTTCTCCAGAGATCATCATGATGACTTCTTTATAGCCACCGATACCAGTAATACTTGCCTCCATCACTTCCGTTTTCCAACCTTGTGATTCTGCATATTTCTGATACATGTTGAATAAGTCACCAGCAAATAACGCTGCTTCATCTCCACCTGCTGCCCCACGAATTTCCATGATGATGTTTTTATCATCGTTCGGGTCCTTTGGTAGTAATAAGATTTTGATTTTTTCTTCTAATTCTTCTTTTTCTTTTTTCAAATCAGATAATTCTTCTTTGGCCATTTCAGCCATTTCATCATCCAACTTTTCACCTAACAGCTCTTCTGTATCTTTGATCCCTTGTACGACATCTTTGTAACGACGGTAGACATCAACAGTTTCACGAGTGTTTGCTTCTTCTTTTGATAATTGCATAAAACGTTTCGTATCTGAAATTACTTCTGGATCGCTTAGTAGCTCGCCCAGTTCTTCATAACGGTCTTCAATTGCTTGTAATTGATCGTACATCTTTATTCTCCTTCTGTCATAATTGATGGTTCAAAATAGTGTTTCCGACAAACGGGGTAATAGGCTTCATTTCCACCAATTTGTACCTGATCCCCCTCGTAAACTGGTTGACCATCGATATAATGTAAATTCATGATTGCTTTCTTATGGCAGAACCAGCAGATCGTTTTCATCTCTTCGATTTTGTCTGCATAAAGCAATAGATATTTTGATCCTTCAAATAACTCATTTCTAAAATCATTCTTCAAACCAAATGCCATCACCGGAATGTTTAATTCATCAACAATTTTCGTAAACGCAATTACGTGTTTTTTCTTTAAAAATTGCGCCTCGTCGATCAATATACAATATGGCTTATCCTCCATTTGAAAAATGACATCAAAGACATCTGTTTCTTCAAAAATCGGCGTGGCTTCTCTTTTTAACCCAATACGACTAGAGACAACACCAACACCATCTCTGGTATCGATCCCACTTGTCATCAAGACAACTGGTTTATTCTGTTCTTCATAATTATGTGCGACTTTTAAGATCTCAATTGTCTTGCCGCTATTCATTGCGCCATACTTAAAAAATAGTTGTGCCATTTACTTGCTCACCTTCCAGTTTGTTCCTATGGTATTATACTTGATTTTCATTATTTTTTACAGTGAGAATTTTTCATCTGGTAAAAACGTTACTTTAGATTAAAACACTCATACATTTAAAACAATAGCTGCGTGTCTTTCAATCCTTCAAAATCAACTAGTGGTTTGGGAAAACAGTTTTTTTTGCTATACTTAACAAAATTCATCTAACTTATGAAGTCAGGAGTGACCTTATGTCAGAAATCTTCAATCAAATCGCAAACCATTATGATACTCCCGAAAGAAAAGCACTAGCAAAAATTATTCAAGATGAACTAATTTCTCAACTACCTTCTTCCACCAAAGAACTGACTTTTATGGATTATGGCGGAGGTACCGGTTTGGTTTCGTTAGCTTTAGCTGACCGATTCAAGCAACTTCTTCTAGTTGATTCCTCTGATGCGATGCTAACAATTGCTGAAGACAAAATTAAGACTAGCGGATTAACAAACGTCTCTTCGGCAACGTTCGATGCCACAACCGAATCCATCGATCAAAAAATCGATCAAAAAGTAGATCTTATTTTGATGTCATTAGTCCTACTGCATATTCCTGACACACGTTTGATCTTAGAAAAACTCTACCACATGCTTACGCCAAACGGTCAACTTTTGATCATTGATTTTGATCACAATGATGCGATCAACCATCCAAAAGTCCATAATGGATTTGACCATGAAGCACTTATGGCTCTACTTGAACAAATTGGGTTTCATTCCACGAATATCCACACTTTTCACTCTGGTAAAAATTTATTCATGAACCAAGATGCCTCTTTGTTTTTTGCTAGCGGAAAAAAATAAAAAATAAGCCACAGAATCCTTAAAATAGGAAAAACTATTTCGGATTCTGTGGCTTATTTTCTGGGCTAGACAACTTGGTCATGACCACTGTTGCCTGCTTTTTGCTCATGCTCTTTCTGATACCTGCTCAGAAAGAGACTTAAAAGATTTTGATTTCGTTCAAAGGCCAGTAACGGAAAACTACTTTTCCTTGAATCATGTCTGCATCCACCAAGCCAAATATTCGGCTATCTTTAGAGATCAAACGATTATCTCCCAAAACTAAATATTTTCCTTTGGGCACAACATATTCAAAATCACTTGTGAAATGCTGCGAATTTTCAGCCTGTGCTTGGAAAGCTTCACTGTAAGAATATTCATTCTGCAATTTATCTTTCGCAAAATCTTTTTTAAACTCATTTAAATAAGACTCATTATATTTTTTACCATTAATCGTCAATTGATCATTTTCCATTTTCACGGTATCGCCCGGCATGCCAATGATTCGTTTAACGATCATTCGTTCTTCATCTCCAGGTTCTTTCGTCGTGATAATATCAAAGCGTTCATACTTTGAGATTTTCGACGAGATCAATCGTTGACCATCACTCAACGTCGGATCCATTGAATGTCCGTTAACGGTAACTGGCGTAAATACATAGACCCGAGCTAATAAAATAGCTGCTAGTACTACGATCAAAATACCCCAATTTTTAAAAAATTCTTTCACAACATACCTCCCGCTTTACTTTTGTTTTCTCTTCGTATTATTCAATTGATTTTTTTATTGTTCTTTTTTATTTTACCTTTTTTAGAAAGTAAAGGAAAGAATAAGAATACATCACGTATAACCCTATTTTTTTCTTTTATTATTCAAAGGGAGATTCTGTCATTTTTCATCCACAATTTTCCAACCTGTCTTGATCAACGTGATCCATTAACTTCGTGAATGCTTTCTTCGTTGACTTCTACTGTAAACCATTGCTTCATTTTCTGGTTGTTCTTTTTTCACGATAAGTTTTAAACGATAAGGCTCATGATACCTTAAGCCTTCTTTGACGAAGTCACCACCTACAATAAACAACCCAACTGGTTCGAGCTTTTCATCCGCCGAATCCATAAGAATCGTTCCAACAGGGGCTAAATCCGAGTAGCTGCGCCCAATACTCAACTGATATTCTTTTTCTGCTACTTTTTTAACGTAATAATAAGGATAAAGTGTGTTACGATCCACAAGATAGCCATCCATTCTTCCTAGATCATTTGTTTTAATCTCACCATTCCCGATTAAATAACGCATGTTTTCAGCTAATCGCAATTGATAATCTTCATCATAAGAAACACTGACTTCTTTCGTGTTCACTTTGTCGATTGCACCGCTATTCAGCATCGCTTCTTCTGTTTGAATATTGAATGCTTCTTCCGGTAAATATTTGACAAACAATTGTGTCACATCCGCTTTGGTATTCTTATCCAGAAAGTAATAAAATACATTCAAAATGATAAAATACACTAACACTAAAAAGCCGATTCCATACAAGAAAAATTGTAAGTAATTTTGGTTTTGCCAAAGTCCATAAATAATCCGTAAAAGATACATCGTTGGGATTACACTTAAAATCGTATAGCCTCGATTTAAATATTTAGGACTAATATCTAAATAACCTAAAAACTTATGCACGCTATTGATAATATCTAATAAAATTGTCATTGTGAATCACCTGCTTGCTGATTATACACTTGTTTTCCATCTGTATTTTGGGTTGGCGTTACATTTTTCACGGTAGCCTCTCCACTATCCTGTCCTTCAGTACTTGGTGTCGTATTACTTGGTACTGTTGACGAACTTGAGCTTGGTTCTGTATGATTTCCTCCATTGATCGCATTCGTATCACTGGTTTCGGATGAACTGCTTCCTTGCTTGTCAGACTTTTCTTTCGAACTACTTGGTTGCTCTGTAGAATACGTATTTTCGTTGGTTGAACTCGTATTTTCTTCCCATGTGCTCGATGAATCATTCGTCTGATCCAGTGTTGTCGACGTTTCATTAGATGTGGTCTCTGGTGTTGATGTTGGTGTTGTTTCTTCCACCGAACTTGAACTAGGGGTACGATAACTTGAGCTGTTGACAACACCGGTCGCAGTAGCAACGATTGTTGAAATAGTTAAGACTGCTATTGGTTTCAAAATAGGTGCTACTTTTCGCATCATATCTCTTCCTTTATGTTTTATTTTTCATCACTATTATTTTTTATGCTTGGTCTAAAATTCATTTTTCCACCAAACTGAATATTCGTTTTCAATCGAATCAATCGCTTTTATTTTGACACTTAATTATACTTAACATAAATTTCTTATTTTTTTCTTACGTTTTCTTGAAAATTTTATAATAGAGCTAATTAATTGAAATTTTTGAACTTGCTAAATAATCCTTTGCTTCTTGGTTTATTTTCTTTAAATCACAACCTTGCTGTTTAGCTGCAAAGACACAGCCACAGTAACACTGACGAAAAATGTCATACTCTTTACACATCTGGATCGATCGCTCGTATCCTTTATTTTTCTTAAAATCACTTGGTAAGTAATGAGTTCCATAAATTTTTTGGATATCCATCCCGATTTGGTTGATCAGAGTAGCATTTTTCTTGGGTGAGATCGTTAATGCACTCCCAAAATAATCATAACCAAGTTCTTGGGCTTTTTGTGCTACCAGGTCTAAACGCATATTAAAACAGGCACTACATCTTGCGCCACCTTCTTTTTCTTCCGTAAGGCCTTGCGTAATGACCATTTTATTAAACTCGCTGGGGCGGTACTCATCAACGATCAGCTGAACATGATGATTGGTTTGCTCGTTAAACTGATTAACAAATCGCTTTTGTTCATGGAGTCTTCTTAAATATTCATTTTTAGGATGGATATTAGAATTTGAAAAAAATAAAGTAACCTCTGCAAATTGGCACATAAATTCTAACGTATGTGTGCTGCAAGGAGCACAACAAGTATGGATTAATATTTTTGGTAGAGTTTCTTCTTGTTGCCATTGTTGGATCATTTTTTGTAGTACTCGATCATAATTTATTTTCTGGTTTTTCATTTTTTCAACAATTACCTTTGCATCAATCATTGGGAGACCTCGCTATTCTTCAATTCTTCCATAATTATATGCTATTTGATAGCAAATCAAAAGAAAACGTACATTTTGTTTAAGATTTCTTTGAGTATTATTTATAACCTCGGTATACTGAAAGAAACAACTTTTAAAAAGGAGGATAGTTTCTTGAAATTAACCCTTTTCATGCGGAAATTAAGACGTCGAAGCGAACGTTACGCTTCTAGTCATTTTTCTTCAATCCAAGTCATTGTTTTTTACTATCTTATTATGACCATTGTCTCTTTAGGATTGTTTTACATTCCTTTTTTTCGTGAACCAGATAGTCACGTACCTTTTATCGATATGCTTTTCATGGCGATCAGTACAATCAGTGTAACGGGATTGTCCACATTTGATATTAATTCGGCTTTTAATGATAACGGGGTAATCTTACTTGAAATACTATTCCAAGTAGGTGGATTAGGGATTATGATGATCTCTACTGCTTTTATTATCTTTTCTAAACGAAGAATCACGTTACGACAGCGACAACTGATCATGACGGATATGAATCAGCCACGCTTATCTGGTATTGTTCGTTTGATTCGTATCACCTTTGTAATTTTGTTGTGGTTCCAAGTCCTTTTTGGCGCTTTCTTTTCCATTTATTTCTATTATCGAGGCTACTTTGATCATTGGCGGGATGCACTTTTCTATGGATTTTACCAATCGATTTCTGCTGTGACCAATTCGGGTTTCGATGTCACAGGAAACTCAATCGAGCCGTTTGCACATGACTATCTGTTCCTATTTGTTATCATGTTTTTGATTTTTATTGGTGGGATAGGATTTCCTGTTTTGATGGAATTTCGTGAATGGATTTTGTATAAACGCTCAAAAGCAAAATTACCGTTTCGCTTTTCCTTATTTACAAAATTAGCGGTTTTAGCCTTTATCATCTTATTTGTTGGTGGGACGCTGTTAATTTTTTTACTTGAAAAAGACCATCTTTTTCAAGATTCTAGTTTAAGTGTCAAGTGGATCAATTCTATGTTTTACTCTATGACTACTCGTAATGCTGGCTTACAAATCCATGATTTGGGTAATTTCCAAATCACTACATTGATCGTTTTTTCTTTATTGATGTTCATTGGATGTAGCCCCAGTTCGGTAGGTGGTGGGATTCGTACAACGACCGTAGCAATTATTGGTCTTTATCTCTACTCTTTCCTTAAAAGCGAAGACAACATCAATATTTTTGGTCGTCGAATCGATAATGATGATGTGCGTAAGTCAGTCGTTGTATTTATGTTATCTCTTGGTATGTGTTTTTTCTGTATCGTCTTTTTATCAGCTACAGAAAATCAGCCTTTAATTGCAATTATCGTTGAAGTAACTTCAGCCTTCGGAACCACTGGCTTATCCCTGGGAATTACTGGGAACTTGTCAGTAATTGGGAAAATCACGATCGCAGCTTTAATGTTTATCGGTCGTATCGGTATGTTGTATACTTTGATGTTATTTGTTCCAAAAGAAACACGAGATTTAGGCTACGAATACCCTACTGAAAAAATCATCATTGGGTAAAATTTCAGACAATCGACAAACCTTGAAAGGCTGAATCTGTATTTAGTATACAAAAATGCATCCTGTGTCGCTCTAATAAAAATAACCCAAAGTAGTCAGAAAATAGAAAAGCTATTTTCGGCCACTTCGGGTTATTTATTTGTACTGAAAACTTTGCTCTTATTTGTCTAAGAGGATAATAAACTTCCTAAAACAAAAGCAATTAAATCAAAAGCATAATGCACTGCCCAACTAGTATTCAATGACTTTGTTTTTAAATAGGCTTGGTTAAACCAAAGTCTAATTCCTCCTTGAACTAAGATGACTTGCACAATCGTGAACAACGCTGAACTTCCTAGATAAGTTTCAAAATGAATCAGTCCAAAAATAATTGCTGTGAGAAATGATGCCACCTTAGTATTGATCCTCATTTTTTTACGTAAAGTATCAAAAATAGTGATCGAAAATAGTTCTTCTCCCAGTAAAGCAATTGGTAAAATAAATACAAAAAACCACCAAGGATTATCTTGCGCACTATTTGCTTTCGTCTGAATATCTAACAACTGTGCCAGTATTCCCATGATCATCGAAGCCAACATACCATAAATTTGTGAACCAACTAAAATCAGCAAGAATGTTTTTATCAATCGTTTAGGTGTACTAAATAATTGCCTCACACCAACAAAACCAAATACCAGTAAATAGCTTACTAAACCACTAATAACAAGAAAACTAAACTGAATATAATAAAAGTCAACCTGGGTCAACCCATAGAACCCTACCCCTAACACTCCAAAAGCAATCATTATTCTAAGGACTTGATTATTTGGTTCTGTAATTCTTTTTGTCATATTTCTTGTTCCTCTTCCGTTAAATAATTATCATTTGTTCATTGATTAGTCGCTGACGACCCTTCACATGAGTATTGTTTACGTGTCTTTTATACTGCCCCATCTCCTCAAACAAGCCTTCATCATTGACAGATTTCCAATGATTTATCATGAATGTTTTCCTTTAATTTTCCATAGTATAATCATCTACGAATGAAAATTCTTTTATAGTCCTATATTTAAGACTTTTGGTACTTTGTATCTAAAAATAATCTGACCATAAATACAATAAATATGCGAATAATTAGTTTTTTTGAACTCCACTTGACCTTCATTCGTACTTATTTGTTATAAGAAACGTGCGGATAACACCCCTCGTCTAACTCTACTAAATTCTCTTTCTTTCAGTCGCTTTTCTGGTCACTTTTCCAAAAGTATCTTTCTTAGAATTTTGACAATTTTTTTGCTACTATTACTTCATTACATAAACACATAAAATAATTTTGATGGAGAGATACTATGGAGTATGGTCAGTTAGTACGAAAAATCCGATTAGATAAAGGTTTTTCTCAAAAGGAAATCTATTCAGGAATCGTAACAAAATCTTATTGCATTGAATTTGAAAAAGGAAACCATGACTTGTCTTTCCGACTTTTAGCTCAAGTGTTGGAGCGATTGCTGGTAGATGTGGAAGAATTTATCTTTTTATATGACTATTATCACTCTTCTTCACAAAATTTATGGAAACAATATGAATTGGCTTCTAATACAAAGGACTTAGAAAAGCTCTTTGAGATCTATCAAACGACAACCGCTTCAAAAGATAAAAAAATTCAGCTTCTAAACGCTTTAACTAAAATTGGCCATGATCAATTGAGCGACCATCAAATAGACAATGAGACCTTGGAGTTCCTTGTTGATTATTTAAAATCCATCGAAACATGGACACTACAAGAAATCAAAATTTATACCAACACCTTGAATTACTTTTCAGAAGAACAGCAACAAATTTTCTATAAAAATTCATTAAAAAAAATTCAGATCTATCAAGAATATCCCGCTGGTAAAAAAATTTATTTGACGTTGCTTCTTAATAGTTGCGGTCATTTTATTTCCTATGGGAATTTCTTTTTAGCAAAAGATGCGCTTAGTCATTTAAAGGAATTAACTACCGGAACTGAAGATACAATCTTTAAATTATATCGTATTTATTTTGAGAACATTCTGATTTACTGTACAGAAGAAAAAAGCACAAGTGAAACAATGATCCACTTTATTATCGAAACCTTAGACAAACTGGAGTATTCTTTTTTAAGCGAACAATGTACACTCTTTTTTCAGACGATCAAAAACAACTATTAATTCACTATAGTTATTCCTAAAAAATCAACTGTTATCCGCTGGGGCTATTCTTAGACTAAACGAAACTTCAAATAAAAAATCAAGCCTAGTACCAATCGTTGTTAGACAAGAGAATCGCAACCATTTCTTAAAAAAAAGAAAAGCAATTTAACCTTTTTTTGAACATATGGTATGATTAATTGAATTTACTCGTCGTTAAGACGTTTTATGGAGGTTACATAATGGGAGTACGCAGTCAATTTGCGATTGCTGTTGGTAAAACATCACAATGGGCATTAAAAACCTTCTTTAAAGGAGGATCAAGTTTACCGGGTAAACTTGCACTAAAAATCGACCCACACATTTTAGACAGTCTTGCAAAAGATTATCAAGTGGTTGTCGTTACTGGAACAAACGGAAAGACATTGACAACTGCTTTGACAGTTAATATATTACGGCAACAATTTGATGAAGTATTAACCAACCCAACTGGGGCAAATATGGTTCAAGGAATCGTTTCTACTTTTTTGCAAGCCAAACCTAAAAAAGGGCAAAAAAAATTCGCTGTTTTAGAAATCGATGAAGCAAGTTTGAGTAAAGTAACTGAATACATGAAGCCTGAACTATTTTTATTTACAAACATTTTCCGTGATCAAATGGATCGTTATGGAGAAATCTATACCACCTACAAAATGATTGTAGACGGAGCAGCGAAATCACCTGATGCCACAATTATCAGTAACGGAGATTCGCCAATCTTCAACTCTGTGGAAACAATCAATCCTCGCCAATATTATGGGTTTGATCATGAAGAAGACCATGAACAAATGGCTCATTATAATACGGATGGTGTGCTCTGTCCTAAATGTCATCATATTTTACATTACAAGATGATCACGTATGCAAATTTAGGGAAATACTATTGTCCAAACTGTGACTTTAAACGTCCTGAACTTGATTATCGTCTAACGGATATGTTGCGCATGGACAATGTCTCAGCTGATTTTACGATTGATGGTCATAACTATGGAATTGAAGTTGGCGGGATGTACAATGTCTACAACGCGTTAGCTGCCACAGCGGTAGCTGAATATTTTGGGGTAACCCCTGAAAAAATCAAGCAAGGCCTAGGATACGACGAAAAAATATTTGGTCGTCAAGAAATCATTGATATCAATGGTAAAAAATGTACACTCGTACTTGTTAAAAATCCTGTTGGAATCAATCAGGTCATCGATATGATCGGCTTAGCCCCTTATCCATTCTCACTAGTTGCTTTATTAAATGCAAACTATGCAGATGGAATTGACGTTAGTTGGATCTGGGACGGAAATTTTGAACATTTTGCTGATATGGATATTCCTGCAGTGATCGCTGGTGGGGATCGTCATACCGATATGTCGTTACGTCTAAAAGTTGCAGGAATCCCTGAAGATAAGATCATCGAAACAAAGGAACTGAATGAAGTCATTAAAAATATCAAACAATTACCGACCGAACACGTCTACATCCTAGCTACCTATACAGCAGTTCTTCAATTACGAAAAGAATTAGCGAATCAAGGATTTATCAAAGGAGGGATGAATCATGCCTAATTATGAACTGAATATCGCCCATCTTTACGGTAATTTGATGAATACTTACGGAGACAACGGCAATCTATTGATGCTTAAATATGTCGCTAAAAAATTCGGTGTGACCTGTCATACCGAAATTGTCAGTCTGCATGAACCATTTGAAGCAGATAAATATGATTTAGTCTTTTTTGGTGGCGGACAAGATTATGAGCAACTGATCATTTCAAAAGATATCCAAGAAAAAAAAGCAGCACTAACAAACTACATTGAAAATGATGGTGTGATGTTAGCTATCTGTGGCGGGTACCAATTCCTTGGACACTATTATGTGGGTGCCAATGGAGAAAAAATCCAAGGAATCAGTGCCTTAGACCATTACACCTTAAGTCAAGAAAATAATCGTTTTATCGGCGATATCGTTATCTATAATGAAGAGTTTAATGAAACCTATTATGGTTTTGAAAACCACAATGGGCGGACATTCTTAGGGGAAGGCGAACGACCTTTAGGAAAAGTCGTTCAAGGTCACGGAAATAATGGTGAAGACCAATCCGAAGGCGTCATTTATAAAAATGTTTTTGGCTCTTATTTCCACGGACCGATTCTTGCCCGAAATGAGAATCTTGCGGAACGATTGATTCGTTTAGCACTTAAACAACGTTATGGAACAGAACTTGATTTACCAGTCGAATCTTTAGCATAAAACATAACTTTTGTTACCATTAATATTTGCTGGATTGTGATTGTAAATAAATCAATAGTAACAAGCGCAACACCACAACAGAAATAGCAAACTTTAATAATTGAGCCAAAGAATACGAAAATCACTGCTCTGATTTCTGGTATTCTTTGGCCTATTTTTGATCAAGTAATGATTATTACCTTGGGATACGATTGGAAAAGCAAATGACTTCACTGACGATAAGAAAGAATCGTTTGAAAAAGCGAACTAACTTTTCTGCCGTTACCTCTTTTCATTAACACTTCAACACTATCTTTTAACTAATAATTTTAGCTAATTTGCCAATCAGTTTTTCTTTTTTATTATTCTATTCCCCTTAATTAGTTACCCTTCGACAAATAACAACTGAATCCAAGACCACTCATTCCCTATCATTGATATCTGATTGACCAATCATTTCTAATCGTTGTTCCCACAATAATTGATTTCCCGGATCTTCATTTTGCTGGTATAACTCAATAAAATCAATAATGATGGAAGCTTGTTCGATATAAGTTTGTAATATTTTTTTCACTTCTTCCTCTTGGATCAATTCTAAATGTTTCGTTGTTTCTGCAATCTTCTTCTGTTTTAAAAAAAACAACCCTTTCTGTAAATAATTTTGGTCTAACTTTCTTGATAATTCTTCACTTTCTAAATATTTATTTAATATCTCTGCTTCGGCCAATTGTTCTAATTCAATGTAAGCAAATGCAAGCATCACTTTTCTTTTGTCAGATAAATTTTCTGGGGACGTTTCAATAACTACTTCCCAATTTTTTTCAAAAAAAGCTAAATCAAATTGTGCATCTGCGGTGGGGTAATATTCATTGATCTCTTTCAACCATGTAAATTCTTGTTGCTCTGTCAAATAGTTGATCAATTCATGACGCTTTTCTGGATATTCCGTTGCCGCTTGAAGATAGGCTTGCGCTTCGATTAATTTTGCCCACTCCTGCTCCTCTGTCGTGGTAATTTCTTTTTGATCTACTTTCGTAATAAAGTGTGGCCACATTACGCTAATGCCTATGAAAAGACTGAAAACAATCACCACAATAAACCAGACCCTTTTGATCGTGGGAATCAAAGATAGTAATTTTCCTTTGGTTGATCTGCTAGGTTCACCATACTTAATTGCTTTTTTCGTGCGTATCGCTGCTTTACTTTTTGTCGTCTTCTTTTTACTTCGGACTATCTGATATTGCCCACTGATTATTTCTTCTATGGCATCCTTTAACGGAAATTGTAATTCCATTGAATGAAGAAGGTGATTTTTATGATTGTAAATCCGAATACGACAACTACCTATGCTTTTATTAAGGATCGTTTGTTTATTGACCTCTTCTAATAAAATGAGGGCCTCGAAAATCGGTAGACGCTCTTCTTCGATTTCTAGCCTTTTGACATGATCAATCAGTACAGTTTCTCTTGCCATAGATAGACATCCTTTTCATTTACCAAAAGTGATGGACAAAACCGGTATTTTCATTCTGCGTATTCTTTCGATTCCTTTTCAGCTATCTCTATTGGTTGATACCTTTCCACCAAAAAGTGTTTTGTAGCTGAATCAAACACATACCAAATTTGAAACAGCCCTTCATTCTCAAGTGTTTTAGTAGACTTACCTTCTTGATTCAAACTATCAATCGTCCTTGTGACGTTGGCAATCACTTCAATTTGTTGGTCATTCACGTGACGTATAAAATTCTTACTTTTTATAAAACGAGAATGTCCAAAAAATTGTGGAAAAAAATCGCTTTGCTTTCTGCTTTCTTCTTCAGCAATTTTCGCTTGTTTTGCTAAAAATTTCTCATAATTCAAATAATTATCCCCGTACTCTGTGAAAGTAAAATACGAGCGTAAAAAATCATTGACCTGTTGTTCCGAGAAATGAGCAACAGGTATACGGTTATTTGCTTCTTGCTGTGTGTTCTTTTTACCAAAAGTATATCCAATACTTACGGCTATACTGCTACTGATAACCAAACAAGCAATCGTTGTAAATAATTGATGTTTATTTCTGATTTTTACCCGCTCCCTACGATTCGATAAAAGTAAACTGGTGCCAGTTGTGGATCACCATAATACCCTGCAAATGGAGTAATGACGACATCACCATTTTGACTAAATCCTTTTTTCGTAGCGGGTGTACAGTGAATAATCGTTTTTCCACCAGCATCTAAAAAGAATCCTGTATGCCCAAAATCGCCCGACGAATTACCTTTTTCTCCCCAAATAAATAAGTCACCTGCTTGTACTTCGGAATAGTTGATCGGATAGAGAAGTTGTCCTTCCAAACCATAAAGTGTTTCTGTATTTCCCAACGGTACATTTAGTCCCATTTCATTCAACACCCAAATTACGTAAGACGAGCAATCGTGATAAGGAAATACGCCTCTTTGGTTTCCCTGAGAATAATACACACCTTTTTGATGAAGACTTTGTGCTTTAGCTAAAAGAGCCTCATGAAAGTCAGAGAATCGCTCCCACAGCAATCCCATCTCTTGCTTTCCACCCAATTGCACCATTAATTGTTTGATCGCAGGCACCCAATAACGATTGAGCCCCATGGGATCATTTGTCGCATCAATCGGACAATAGACCGCTCCTAATTGTTCGATAGTTACTCGTTGCTGGTCAATAATCAGCTTTTTAAGTGTTCGACCAGTTGCTTCGATTCCTTCGTCTAACGTACGATATGAAATTAAACCTTGATCATTCATTAGACCAGCTGGGTTATTTTTTTCTAAGATTCCTTTACTAGTTCCCCAGGCACTTTCATGAATCATGATCGCCGCTAAGATCACCGGTGAGATGCCGTTTCTTTTTGCTTCTTGTAAAATTTTATCTGCTCGATCGCTAAACGCATGACACTTAAGCAGAATTAATTGCCGAAATGTCCATTCATCAAATGACGTGTTTTGATTACCAGAGTCTAATTGGAATGTTTCCGAATATGCTACTTCTTCAAAATAAAAACTTGGATTTACTGATTGTCCATTTTTGGAATATTCAATGGTTACTTCATTTTCTTTCGCTACAGTTCCAATCAATTCTCCCGAAACGACTTCTTGGTCATGATTGACTAATGGTGAAACATTCTTTAAGACAAGCTGTCGATTATTGAATTGGATCACGATTGACAGATCAGTCACAGTCGTTTTCCCAGCCATCGGAGCATATAATTCTATATTTTTCTCAGCTTGTAATTGGATTCCCTGAAATAGCTTTTTTTCTTGGCCATCGAGAAAGTAACCATATCTTTGATTGACCATTAATCGATGATCTTCCTTAAATGGCGATTGTAGTTCCATCAATTGACGATAACGACCAATCGTTGAACCAACATTCAATCGTTCTTTCAATTCTTCTGTCCATTCAATAATCTGAGTAAAATATTTTGTTGTTAATGTTGCTTCGTTCCCTTTTGCATGAAGGGACCATAAGTTATCATGGATCTCATGGATTTTCGCTTTGATTACTGGATTTTCGAGTTCCACATTCTCATAACAAATACCCAAATAAGACAATAATTCATCAATATTAGAAACCAAATTCATGTCTTGTGTCATCCCTATCTGTCCGTTGATTTTAATAATGTTATGCTGCTGACGAAGCACTCGATTTTTTTCAACATCCAAATGAGTCATGTACGTCCAAATATTTGTTAATTCAAATTCATTGATATTGGGTACACTCGAATAAATGACACTGGTTATCCCTATCGTCAGTAAGAATAGTAATACACAACTAAGAACCATGAGTGATCTAAAAAAATGCTATTTATTGGGCTGAACAGCTAAGAACTTACGACGCTTTTTTCTGAAGGGAACTAACATTTTATTTGTAACGCTCCGTTTTATCGATTGATTCAAGCTACTTGATAGAAAAATTTTCCGATACTCGTTGTCTCGTTTGTTCCAATTAGATTTATTCATCGGATTGTTCCTGTTTTCTTTTTATCCGTTCCTCGGGATCAGTCGTGATTAATTCATATAATCTTGTGGTTGAATCAACGGTATTAGAAAAAGGCACGATTGCATGACCTGCACGTATCAACCCTGCACCTTTTGGCGGATGGATCAAGTGTTTTTGTTGTTGAGTAGAAAGACGAAAAAGAGTAGAAAGTTCGTCCAGATCACTTTTAGCCTGTTTTAGCATAATGATAAATTCAGTGTTGCTTAGCATCCTCCGTGCTTTATCTGAAAGCAGTAACGTCTCCACATTTTGCGTGATCCCTGTAGGAATTGCTCCCCACTTTCGGATACGACTCCATAATTCAAAAAAATAATTTTCACAGTAAGGATCATTTAGCATCAACTGCATTTCATCAATGTAAATCCACGTAGTGATCCCTCGATCCCGATTACGTACCACCCGATTCCATACTTGCTCTAAAACCACCATCATCCCAAATGTTTTTAACTGACTTCCTAACTCTTTGGTGTTGTAGATGATAAAACGCTTATTTAACTCAATATTTGTCGTATGGGAAAAAATCGCTAAAGAACCTTCAATATATAATTCTAAGTCTAATACTAGTGCCTGCGCTTCTTTTTCCGGCTGTTCTTTGAGCAACGTAAACCATTCCTTCGCTAATGTTGGCATTTGCTTGTCCTGAGAATGAAAATAGTTAAAATAAGTCAAGCGAGTCACACGATCAATGATGGAACGTTGTGCGGAATTCAAACCCGATTGTCCACCGATCAAAGCTTCAAATGCTGTTAACAAAAAGTCGGATTTTAATTTTACTGGATCAACTTCCCCACTTAAATCATCTGTGATATCCAATAGATTGATAAATGTATCGGTATTTGGTGCAATTTTAACAATTTGCGCATCAAAAGTTTGCCCAATTAATGTATCTTCATCTTCAGGATCAATCGAGATGATTTCGTCTGTTGGATTTTTTAGTAGTGTAGTAATTTCTTCATATTTTTTGGCTACCCCTTTTCCTGAGCCTGAACTACCTAAAATCATTCCACTTGGGGTATTCAACCGTTTCCGATTGATCCGAACTACATTTTTCGTTAGCTTATTCATTCCATAGTATTTACCCTCCTCGTGGTCAAGTTCTTGCGCAGTAAATGGAATAAAAATAGCTGCACTTGCTGTAGTCAATGTTCGGCGGGTTGTTATCCAATTTTTTCCAAATGGAAGGACGGAGTTCATCCCTTCTAGTTGTAGATAATCCAAATAATGAAAGTCACAACCATTTTTTCTGGCAATACTCAAAACTCGTTCGGCTATATCAGTCAATTTTTCTTTTGTGTTTGTTCTGAAATAGACAAAAACCGAAACGAAAAATAAATTCTGTCCTTCTTTTAACAAATCATCTAATAATAAATTAGCTTCATTGATACTATTGGTTAATTCATATGGAATACTTGTATAAGGATCGTAGCCTTTTTGAGTTGCTTTTCTTTGAGCAGCGACTTTGTCTCCTTCCATATAGGCTTTTTTTATTTGAACCAGATGATTGGCTTGCTCAGCCCCGACTGGATCAATGTGGATCGATAACGTGATTTCTTCGGGTATTTCCATCAATTCTGCCATGAGTTTATCTGACAATCTAGCTGGATAGTCTTTTAGGTAAAGAATCTGGGCATATTCCTCATTGATTTCAAAATAGTTTTTCTTTTTAAAATTAAAACTGGAAGGAGCAATCACAGCTTTTGTTGAAAGATGATTAAAGACTAAATCGGAATAGTTAAATTGAAAGTGTTCCGATGATTTCAACAACTGATTGACCAATTTTAGACGCTTTAAACCGTCTAATGGGTCAACCGTTGAGCCAATTTCTTCCAAATTTCCGATTAAATTCTTTTCGATTCGTCCCAATAATTGTTTTGCCTGCTCTAAGTGATTGGCTGGAGTACTGAAAGTCAAATAGTTTTCTTTTGTAAAACGATTCTCCCCTTCATTGATTTTTTGAAGAAGCATCTGATTGACTTCTTCACGATAGCTATCATGTTGATCGCCTTTACTCTCATAAAAAAGCTTATCCGTCATCTCATCAAGCTCAACTCTTTTTTTTAAGATCGTGATTGTTAGATGGATCGTATCATCAAGACTGTTCAATAGTTCACCGTACCTTTGGAATATCAGCAATTGTTCATCTTGTTGAGCAATTTGATAATTCACATCTGAAAATCGAACACTTTTGGAATAATAATTAGGTACAATTTCACAAATGCCACTTTCAAACATTTTTTCATAACGCAACAAATCTTGGACATTACGCTTTGGCGCTAACTTTTTTTGATATTGCCCTCTTTTTTTCTTTTGTTTTTGCATCAAACGAATAAATTTTTTATTATTAGTTTCCGTACTCAACTTGTTTTCTTTCGGCACGCTTACTCCTTTGACCCACCATGGCATTTGAATACAACTCCTCTACAATAGGATAAGTATAATAATTCGCCAATTGAAAATAATTCCATCGAATCTGCACATACTTTTCTAAAGGTAAGTGATTAGGTGTCAGCCAGCCCACTGACAAGATAGGGGCACTGAGTACCATAAAAACGATCCCGATATCATCAATCGGATACTTCCAACTGACATAATTTAAAATGCCCAGAGGAACGATCAAAAGCAACGTTACAACAGCAGAGATAAATTGTCTTAACGAAACGCCAAAAAACAATTTTTCTTGGTAGGTTAAAATTTCTTTTCGAATTGGTACTTCAATCATCGATTTTATTTCCCTCCAGTTAAAAATGATTCTCTAGGCAGTTGCAAGAATGATTTTTGCCCATTTATTGGTATAAAATAAACTAGCACATAATGTTAGACAATTCCCTGATATCCCACTGATCACTGCAATCATTCCCTGTTTTTCATCAATTGAAAACACAGAATGTACGAGCAGTGGATAAAAACTTAATATAATAAATAAGAGGATCCCTTGCAGGGAGGAAGCACAAACTAATTTCAAAAAATTTTTACCAATCGAACTAACTTCTTCATTAAGAAACGTCACAAGAGGTAATGGAGAAATGCTAAAATACAAATAAATTTCAAAAAAACGCATGAAAATAACCAGTTTTGTTAGCACACTTGTTAGTACGGATAAAATCAACGGGATCAACAAAATAATTAACAACGTAAGTTTTTCAAAAAAGCCCCAATGATAGATTCCCTCAATCAATGAAAGAACATCAACAGTCTTACTTCCACCTTCTCGAATCCCAATTTGACTGATACCATTACTGATTGTTGTACTAATTTCAACGATCATATGGATAAATATTGTTAAATGGCGCATGATCAACAGGCTTACTCCTAATTTAAGAAAGAGCGGGAGGAACAACTCCATGCCACCAAAACCGGAATAATTTCCATAAATCTTTTGTGCCATTTGTTGAAACTCCAGCAATAGTAAAAAGCCTAGTACAGAATAAGCAATTGGTTTGATTACTCCATTCATAATTAACTCACTGTATTGATAGATATCAGGTAGATAGGTTTCTAGATTTTGTAGTAGCATATTTTTAGGGTCGTTTGAAAAATTTAATTGATCAGCAATTGTTTGCAGTAAAAATTTGATTGCACCGTTCAGCTTAGCCACTTCCTTAGATTGAAATAGTTGCTACCCAAGCGCCAGCTGCAACGATAACAGCCCCACCAACGATCTGAAAAAGAGCATTTTGCATTCCGGGACCATTATGTTCTTTGATAGCCGCGCCGAGTTGAATAATCCCCCATACAGTGAGCAGACTGCCAGAAGCAAGTACTCCTTTTGAAAACAACGACATCGCTTGCTCAAAATAGTCCATATTATTCTTTCTCCTTTTCTATCGCTTGTTGATTCATAATGGTTACTTGGTAACTAGCATGTACCCGCTCAAAAGAATCACTGATACTCAAACTGACAGTGTAAGTTCCTGGTTTGTTGACATCGACGTTTTCAGTCACTTCGACATCTGTTAAAGATAATGTTTCTTCTTTGTCGTAAACCTCAATTCCTGCTAGCGGATCAAATGCCTCTCCAATAGCTAGCACCTTATCGGCTATGCCTATAAATCGTGGTGGTTCATTGATGACCGTGATTTTCCCATAACCACTGGTTGTTTTGCCATTTGTATCAGTGACTTTAAGAGGAAGCAAATATTTTCTTAATTTAGATGTATCGATCCGATTCCATGCTGCTTCATCTATTTCAATATTTAATCGTTCTAACGGATCTTCTCGATCTGAAACAACCAGTTGTGCAAAATAATCTTCTTTCTTCAAAGCAGAGAAAACATTGACTTGAAGATCCGCCTGGATGATTTTAGGGGCTTCATTCGTTACTTGTACGAGAAGTCGCCTCTCCTCTGCATATTTTCCATATCGATCTTGCACATTGCCAATCCTAAAGAAATATTTTCCTTCTTTATTGGAATCAAAATTAGTTTCTAAGATATTGGTTTTAGTTAATGAGATATCTCCGTCTTCCCTATCCCAAGCTTTCACATAGTCGAAAATATTCAACTCTTGATTTATCTGATGGTCAATCCAATCGGGTATATGGATTACCGGTGCATCATTTTCAATTTTGATAAACGCTTTCGTTTTCGCTTGAGCCCCATGTCGATCATTGACAGAATAAAGCACCTCATAGCTTCCTTCTTTGTTGATATCTAGATTTGTTTCGACTTCAATCTTTGCGGTTAAATCCCCATCTTCTTGGTCCATTGCGGATACTCCTGCTAACAAATCAACTGGTACACCGATCTGCTGGTACATTGTCGTCTGCTTCAAGTTGATTTTCGGTAAGCTATTAACAAAAAAGTAGATGGTGGCATCTGTAAACATTCCTGCCGAGTCGGTGACACGGATCGTAAATTTTTGCTCGCCCAGCTTCGACGTGTCAATAAAATTATGTTTGACTGTGGGAAGAGCGTCGTTACCCATGAGAATCTCAAAATAGTCTGCTGGTTCAAATTTACTATATTGCTCAATGACCATGTAAGTGGATGCTAGTGAAATTTGTGGTTTCTGCCAAGTCGTTTGGTCACTCTCACGATTCTTTTCTTTTTCAATAGAAACTGGAGGGGCCTCATAGACTGGGGCTTGTTTACTATCCGCTCTTTCTTTTGAAGTTTCTAAAGTTGTGACTTCTGTTTTCTTTTTTTCTTTAGCAAAGGCAACGACTAATTGCGCTACCTCATGCTCTAGTTGTTGAAGTGGCAATTCCGTTCCCTCAGTTTTAGAACTAAAATAGTCAAATTGTTCCATGAATGAGTGGGTATTTCTTCTTTTTCTAAGTTTTTTGTATCAATGATATTTGCTACTTGTTTTTGTTTACTTGCTACTGTTTTTTCCTGATTGTGACTTAGGTAGATGCTAGTAATTCCTGTGATACTTCCACTGATAAAAAGGAACAAAAGTCCATATTTTATCCTGCCTAGATTCTTTTTCGATAACTGATCTACAACGATTGAACGTTTCACCATTCTTTAGACCATCCTTTCTTTTATCTTCTAAACACTTTGATCATACTTTTAGTAAAAATAAGCGAAATCAATTTTTTCACAACTTTACATGTTTCTGCTTTTTTTGAAGATAAAGATAACTGCTAACGATAATAATCAAGCTCAATCCAAGAAGAACCATCTCCAGCGAACGTCGTTCATTCGTTTTTGGCAATATGCTTTGCTTTAATAATAATTTTTCTTTTTTTAATGTAATTGTCTGATCTTTGTTCCTTAAATCATCCTCACGTCCTACTTCATTTTTTTGCTCTTCTTCGTAATATAAGACGTGGGTCGCTGTTAATTGATCGCTATCTTTGAGGATATTTGCCTTCAACTCAAGAAATACTTCAAATGTATCTTCTTTGTTCTTTGGAGTGTAAGTTGATGTCGCTTCACTGACCACTTCTCCTGTTTTCGTATTCTTATATTGCGTAAAAACAGTATAAGTGTGTCCGATTTCGATTGCCTCGCCTTTGACCCACACCACATCTTTCAACTGATTATCTACTGTTGGGTCAAGTGTTTTTTCGCCAGCAATATCGGTAAATAAAGTGGTCAACTCTAATGGTTCCCGTTCATTGTAGGCTTCAAGAACAAGTAGTTCGCCATCCTTTTCAACCGTGACAGAAAAATCCATTGGTTCTTCTAATGGTAAATAGCCTGCCAAAGGTTCCACTTCAACAAATTTATAGTTGCCATAAGGTAGTGCCTCTACATTGATTTTCCCTTCTTTATCAGTCAAATATTTTTCAATTAAGGTTTCAGTCAATTCTCCATTTTCATCCGTTGCTATGTTGTATAAATGAAATGGGACATTTTCTAATGGTTGTTCATTCAACCGATCTCGTTTGATCAATTGGATATCTTGTCGAGCTAAGCGATTCGGAATTTCTAAACGAATCAAGGCATCCGCATTCTCTTCTGTGACACTAAAAATGAGTGGTTCTTCTAGTGGTACATATCCTTCTGGTGCTTTGATCTCATGGAGTTCATAGCGATCCACACCCCAAGGCAAACTTTCTGTGGTAATGATTTCGCCTTTGTCATTAGTTTCAAAAATCTCGGTCTGTTCCGTGTCAGTTGGTCGCACCATCGAAACAAATTCGCCTTCTCCTTCATTTGCCCAAGTATCAAAAATTTTGAACTGAGCGCCTGCGTAAGGTATGTTCTCGCCTGTTTCTTCATCCACTTTGATGATATGCAATCGAGATTCAATCACTTTATCTTCCAATAAAAAGAAATGGGTATAACCGTCTTCCGTGATCGTCACTTCAAATGGTTCGATCAATAAATAGCCATCCACACCTTGGGTTTCTTCAATGGTATAAGTGTCATAAGGTAGATTCTCAAACTTGAAATACCCGTTCTTACCAGTGACTTGGACATATTCTTGTCCAGTGGTGTGGGAAGTAGCTGTCAGTTCAACGCCTTCTAAAGGTGGCTTTACCCCCTGTTGCTCTTTCGCCAGTCTGGCAATTACTTCAAAAACGGTTTGAGGAATCAAGGGGCGTGAACCAAACTTATAGCCTTCTACATTTCCTTTGATGACTCGATCAGTCACCGTTTTACTGTGAAGCGCTACGGTTTCATTTTGTCCAGCATACGTGAGGTTAACGGTATGTTTTGTATCATCCAAATTGTAGCCTTCTGGCGGTTCGATTTCTTGGAGATAATAGGTTCCTAACTTTAATCCTTTCACCTCTGCTTGTGCTATGCCATTGACATCTTGCATCGTTAGTTTACTAATAGAAGTCCCATTCTTATCGGTTAATTCGTAAACAGCTCCTACCAATTGAGAAGCCCCTTGTGGTTTACTGCCTGTTTCTTCATCTTCTTTGATCACTTTGAGATTTGCTAGTTGCTCTTTATTATCTAAACTGATCGTGGTGGTCTCATTGGCTTTGATGGTCACTGTCTGAGGTGTGGCATTGAGGACATAGCCATTCGGTGCTTTGATTTCTTGTACCGTGACTTTTGTGTCGACTAACAAATCATTCCAGGTAGCATAGCCATCAGAACCTGTAGTGATTTCTTTGGTTTTTCCATCAGACGTAGTAAAACGAAAAACGGCACCTGCCAATGGTTGCTTGGTCGTTTCATCTACTTTGCGTACACGGGCATTGCCGTTTTTTAAAACAGTTATGGTTAAAGAAATTTTTTTACGTTCATTTAATCTGCCAACCATCATATTTTGGGTATATGGGTGTTGATAAATTAGCGGAACACCTTGAAAAGTAGAGGCAATATCATAGTCAAATTCAACTCGACTAGTCGCTTCTGCATTTTTGTTGGCAAGAATCGTTAATTGATTTCCTTTTTTAGAAATACTTAGTCCTTGTGAGACGAAAGATGGTAATGACTGATAATTACTAAAGGCATGGGTCGTGTCAGTTAAGGTGATACTTTCTCCAACTTTTAAGTTTATCGTTTGTTTGTCAAAAGAAGGTGATGTATAGAAATAATTGACATTTTTCATGACAGCAGATTTAAAGGTTTGATAGTCCGTCATCGAAAATACCCCTGAAATACTCAACGGTGTAATCCCTTGTTGTTCCCATGCCAAAATTTGAGTCATCAATTCTTTTTTCAACGTGTGGCCCGAAACCATCAGCCCGTAATACTTAATCAAAGAAATTTTTTTCATCTGTTCAGTATTTCGCTCAGCGACTGTATAGCCAGAGTTATTTCCAAGATTAAGTGCAGCACCTGGTTCTATGCACAAGGCAATTTCATTGTTGATCCGTTTACCGTACCAGCCATATTCACGTACACCGTTCGATAAGCGAATATCAATATTGGAGATATGAGCATTGGGGTCAACATAAATCGTTTGATTGTTTCGTTGGTGGGTTTGAGTTTCTCCTAAAGCAGCATGAATCGAGTGAGTGATGTAATTCGAAAGAGTTGTCGTATATAATTTGCCGTCTTCAGTTTGAATCAACTGATTCTCTTGAAGAAAACTTATCTTACGATCGTCTTGATCTGTATTTTCTAAATTTCCTGCTAAAACAACAAGTGGTCGGCAAAACGAAACGGATAATAAATGAATGATCAAAAATATGCGTACAATTAACTGGTATTTTTTCATCGAAATTCTCCTGTTTTTTGATAATAAACCTGCTTATCTACAAAAGTTCTCTCATAAACATAGAATTACTACTGACACTAAAAATCAAAATATTCGCTACTGAATCAAGCGAATCACATATTCATTTTTAGTGCGGTCATACCTTAAAACGCCACTTTTTTGTATCTGATTGATCAATTTTGCTTTGTCTCCATTTGTCCATCCATCTTGATGAACAAGTTGTTCATATTCACGCAAAGTAATCTGTTTTCTTTTACTACTACGCATAAAAGTTAATAATCGCTGGAGTTCTGTCATCAAGTTGTCACTCCTTAAAAATTTTAAGGCCACACCATTTTTAGGATAAATGGAAACCTGACTTTTTTAGGAAAAAGCCAACCCATATCCTCACGGTCCTCGGAAAAAACATTACGTAAGAAATTTTTCTTCAAACCATTAATCACAGTTATCGGTTCCGTCCTCCGTGAGAGATTCTAGTCATACTTTTGCTGTTAGCATGCCAACACTAACAGGACTGTCATTTAGTTGAGCATCGATAAAGATTGACAGCAAATCATCGTTATCAGTTAGATTGCTAACCAGTAATGATGCTCACATATAACGTTTTCAACGAACAAATATGTTTTTTTGCAACGACTAAACTTGCCAAGCTTTTACTTTCATTGGTCGTTCCACGTACTGTAAGTTTTGTTTTGTGTTCCTTCGTTTAGCAAAGATAAGACCGCCAGAAGAAACGGCTGTTTTTATTTGTGGATAAATCTTGTAGTCAGGTAATTCTTTTTTTGTCTCTTGATTGATAAACTGTCCATTCCCTAAATTAGCCCACGTAGAACCATCAAATAATCGAATCGTTAGTGCTTTACTTCGAATTGCTTTTTTTGAACAGATTCGTAACACGTAAACCCCTCCTCACTCTATAATTACGATTTATTTGCGATTCTTCCAAAAAAAATAAAAGACATTGATCAACTTAAGTCAATCAATGTCTTTCAGTTCAGCTTATTTTGTTTTGGGGAAGAGTTAGATCATTACAGTGATCGTAGCAGCAGCTAAAATCAAGACTAGTCCAATAACTGTAACAGTCATTTCTTTCTTGGTTTTCTTTTGTCCTAGGAACCAAATACCAGTCAGTGTCGCTAATACTACGGATGTTTGAGAAAGAATAAACCCTGTTGCTAACCCATTCATATCTGGTTGAGCTGAAATTAAATAAGTTAAAGCAGCGAAGGCAAAGAAAAATCCTGAAAAAATATGTTTATAAGAGACCACTTCGACAAACGCTGATTTTTCTTTAAAACTTAAAACAGCTGAATAAACAACAGCAACGATTACCATACCAATTGCTTGAGGTAAAAAGGCATGCATTCCATCAATTGAAGTTGCTTGAGGAGCTGCGGAATAAGCCCAGTAGCCGATTTCACCTACTGCTAACAAAAGGACCGCTTTTTTCAATAAGTTACTGCCTTCTGTATTTTTCTTTTCAGTCCAAACAGTCATCCAAGCACCTAAAATAATCAAAACTAAAGCAAAGGCACCCAAGACTTTCGCAGTAGCGCCTGGCCAATTTCCTAAAGCAAACACGCCCCACAATGAAGCCCCTAATAATTGAAAAGCAGTAGTAATAGGCATTGCACGAGAAGAACCAATCAAGGTAAAGGATTGGAATGTAATGATTTGGGCGATTGCCCAACCAACACCAGATAAGATTGAAAAAGTCAGGTCAGATCCTGTTGGTAACTCCATTCCTTTATATAAAGCAAAAACAATTGCAAAAATCAATGTTCCTAATGTTGAACCTAAAATTTGATTGACCGGACGTCCCCCGATCTTAGATGCGATCGTAGGATATAACCCCCAACCAAGTAGTGGGCCTAAGCCAATTAAAAGCGCGGTAGTATTCATGGTAGACTATTCCTCCTTCTTTTTTAAAAAACGACGCCGCTTTCTAAAATAATATTAGCATAAGGTGTCATTTCCCCTGTGCGAATAAACGCATGACACTGATTCAAATCAGCTTTCATTTTACTATGAGGGATAAAAGTAATAGGTGTTTCAGGTAGCCGTTGTTGAATTTCCGATAATACTTTAGGGTTTTCTGACTTGATTTCTTCAGCTAAATAAATACGTTGAACTTCTAACTCTTCAAGCACATTGTTCAAGACTTCCATAAAGCTTGGAATACCATTATCCACAGCCAAATCGATTTTTTCAGTTGTCATCGGCACGGGCATACCTGCATCACCGATACTTAATGTGTCAAAATGTCCCATTTGTGCGATTACACGAGAGATATCTGAATTGATTACTTTTGATTTTTTCATAATAAAAACGTCCTTTCTTAATTCAATTCTTGTTTATATGGAATAGAAGGTTGTGCGCCAAAACGTTGAACAGTCAAAGAAGAAGCTTTATTTCCATAGGTAATTGCTTCCTCTAAATTACTAAAATCAGTTGCTAACATGCTACTCATCGCACCAATGAATGTATCACCTGCAGCTGTCGTATCGACTGCATTCACTTTGAACGCTGGCACGATCCCATTTTTGCTGTTTTTAATCGAGTAAAATGCGCCTTTACTTCCGATCGTGATGATTACAACTTCGATTCCTAATTGATGTAAGTGAGCTGCAGCCTGTTTTAAGCTTTCTTCGTCCGTAATCGAAATCCCTGTTAAAATTTCTGTTTCTGTTTCATTAGGAATAATCATATCTGTTACTTTCAATAACTCTTCAGGCACATTTTCTAATGCTGGGGCAGGATTCAAAATTGTTTTTACTCCAACCTCTTTTGCTAGGTTAAAAGCTTCAATCGTACTTTCTACAGCGCTTTCAAACTGTGCAATGATAAAATCACTTTTTTCGATGATCGCTTTGTTTTGTCTAACTTGTTCTGGTGTAAACGCATTGTTCGCTCCGGCATGGATCATAATACTATTTTCCCCAGCATCATCAACAATGATGTAAGCTTGACCAGTCGCTTGGTTTTCAAGAGTTGCTACACCTTGTAAATTGATTTCTTCTTGTTCTAAAAGCTCAGCCATTGTTTTGCCAGCTTCATCGGTACCAATCGCTCCAATAAAATGAGTAGTAGCTTCTGAACGTCTTGCAGCAACTGCTTGGTTTGCTCCTTTTCCTCCGCCAGCTGAAAATGTTTCTTTCGTGTGGATCGTTTCTCCTGGCTTAGGCATATGTTTGACTCGGATGGTCCGATCTAAATTAATGCTACCGATAACTGTTACAGTGTTCATTCCTTCATCACTCCATATTACATATTAATTGAATCAAACGCCATTCATCAATAATTAAAACGTTTTAACTCTACACCGAAAATATACCACAGATTGAAAGCTATTTCAAGAACCTATTTTTCCTAATTTTTTATTAGCAATCAGCAGCTTCATTTTTACCAGCATTCTAAAACAAAAAAGCTGAACACTTGTGCTGACTTGCTTCAGTTAGATCTTGGTCTAACTTAAGACATTCACAACACAAGGCTCAGTTTTTTTTATTTCACAACACTAATCAGAAAAAATAACCATCTGCAAAGTTAACTAATAAATCACTGATTCTTTATTTCGATGCTTTACCTGGTTCAGAGGCAATGATTGATAACTCTCCTTGAACCGTCCATTCTGTCACATCATTTGGTAAAATAAAACTTGCCCCTTTAGTTAATGGGTAAATTTTTTCATTAACAACTAACTCTCCTGCTCCATCGATTACTGTCGCTAATGTATAAGGTGCTTGTTTTTTAAATGATGTGATTCCTTTGATATCCCATTCATAAACATTAAAAAACTCGGTCTCTAAATACGTAACGATCGAAGAATTCCCTTTACGTACTTCTTTCATTTGAATCTGTGGCGTAATAGCTGGAACAGTTGTCACATCAATTGATTGTTGGATATGCAATTCACGCGTATTGCCATTTGCATCTTTACGGTCATAATCATATACACGATAAGTCGTGTCCGAGCTTTGTTGCGTTTCTAAAATCATGATCCCTTTACCAATTGCATGGATCGTTCCACTAGGGACATAGAAAAAGTCGCCTTTTTTAACTGGGACTTTTTTCAATAAGTCATCCCAACGACCCTCTTGGATCATCTCAGCAAGTTCTTCTCTTGTTTTTGCATGATGGCCATAAATGATTTCTGCTCCAGGTTCAGCATCAATGATATACCAACATTCTGTTTTTCCTAACTCACCTTCGTGCTTCATTCCATAAGCATCATCTGGATGGACTTGTACTGATAATTCATCTTCTGCATCTAAGATTTTAATTAATAATGGAAAGACAGGCTCAGTTGGGTTGCCAAACAATTCCTTGTGGTTTTGCCATAACTCGTCTAATTTTTGTCCTTGGTATTCACCGTTTTCAACGACACTTACACCATGTGGATGTGCGCTGATCGCCCAATCTTCACCGATTTTATCATTAGGTATATCAAATCCAAATACTGATCTTAAACGGCTGCCTCCCCAAATCTTTTCTTGAAAAACTGGTTTTAAAAACATAGGTTCTTGCATAGTTCAAACTCCTCTCAATGTTCATAGTTATTATAGCATCATTTTTTTAATAACGCTTTCTCTTTCAAAAATTTTTCAACAATTTCATCACGACAACGAATATAAGCTTCACGATGATCCGTTGGATGGATACGGTTTGATAAGAAAATAAATGCTTCTTGTTCAATAATGTCAATTAGTAAGAACGTGCCCGTATAACCAGTATGAAAAAGAATTGGTTGCTGTTGTTCTAATCCTTTTTTTAAATCCCATCCTAAGGAACGATTGCCTTTTTTCGTTGGCGTATGATCTTGTAAAAGCGAGCGAATCGTTTGTTCTTCTAAAAAACGCCCATTTTCAGCTTTCCCTAAATTCAAATACATTTTTACAAAGGTAATACTGTCCTCTAAATCAAGAAACAACCCAGCATTTCCTGCATGCTCAGCGAGTACTCTCGCTTTAGGATCATGTGTAACTCCCCGCAAAACCTCACCTGAAGCGAGTTGTTGTGTGGGAACAATTCTTTTAGAAGGATAAGGTAAAAACGTACTGTGCATCATCCCTAAAGGCGCTAATACTTGTTCTTCAAATAATTCTGTGGCTGGCTCTTGGAAAATCTCTTCAAGCATCAATCCTAATAAAATCGTGCCTGCATCTGTATATTTCACTAATTTCCCTAACTGATCACCAGGTTGAAGCTTTAAATAGGCTTCGATCAGCTGTTCTTGAGAGAGTTGATCTCGATTAGGAATCCAAGTTTCAATATTTGATGTATGAGTCAGTAAATGTCGTATCGTGATTGTTTCATTTTCAAAAGCCGGTAAATAATGGTGTAACGGTTTGTCTAAGTCGACTTTACCATCTTCCCACAAGCGTAACACTAGACTGGTGGTAGCGATCACTTTTGTTAAAGAAGCCACATCAAATAATAGATCTGCTGTCATTGGTTGGGTTTCAGGTACGATCTGTGCATGACCTGCTGAAAAAGTTTCAACATGCTTATGCTTAATAAACGCACCAACAACACCAGGATAATGACCTTCTTCAAGTTTATTTAAAATCAACTGTTTCGTTTCTGGGTACATTTTATTCTCCTTCTCTGTCGAAGAAATCAATTTTTGTTCATCATGCTAAGTCAAATCATATAGCTTTCTCCAAGAGGATGCAAGTAGATAAAGGTCGTGAAAACATCGGGTAGCTCCGATGACAATAAAAAAATTTTTTAAATCAACTTTTCTTCCATCATCTTATATCTTAGAGAAACTTCTTTAGTTGAAGAGTTGTTTCTGGTATCTCTTTATATATTGAACAAAAAATCAGCTTTCGATTTCCGTTGTTGCTTGTGATGCGCTTTGCCAACAATGAACAAAAGCAAAAGCCCCTAAACATCAAATCGTTAGGAGCTATTTCTACCTATTCAATTATTTGTCTTCGCTTTATTTTTTGGCTTTTTTTGTATCGATCACAAACCACCATTCGATACCAATCGCATCATAAATTGCTAACACAGTATGTCTTTGATCGATAAAGAAGTCAACTGCAGTTTCATTTAAATGCTGAATCAACTGTTCCATGCTTTCTTGATCAATCACGAATTTCAAGAAATCTAAACCTAATACTTCATGAGTCGGCAATGCTAATGCCTCACTATTTGCTTCTGAGATTCCTACATGGAAGTTCCCTTCATTTAAAACATGTAATCCGTTCTTTTCTTCCCGAACTTTTAGTCCCAGTAAATCACTTAAAAAACGGCGTTCTTCTTCGCTATCAAAAACGTTTAAATGGATTTTTTCAAAGTAAGAATTAGCGGATAATTTTTTGTAACGCTCTTCTGACTTACGTAATAATGACTCTTGATCCATTGCTTCTGGTTGACTTCGTTCTTGAACATTGTCCTCTTCGTGATAAATTTCTAATTCGTTACCTTCTGGATCCTTAAGTAAGATCCCCATGCGCCCTTGATCTTCTAACGCATCTTCAATTGGATAGTTTGTTTTACGGATACGGGAAAGGATATCAGCCATTTCTGCTACCGTTGGAATAATCAATGAAAAACGTTTCAGTTTTTTGATTTCCCCAATGTAATCATGCGCTCTAGGACTTTCTTCTAGCAATAGCATCTCACTATTTTGCTCTTGTGTCCCTAAAATAGCTAATTCATTTTCTTCCCGTTTCAAATCAAAACCGATCGTATTTTTGTAAAAATCAATCATTTTATCTCTATCTTTAACCCGGATTGCTACACTTTTTAGGTAAGTAGTAGACCCCAATTTAAATTCTTTCATTTTTCTTGCTCCCCTCTACGTCCAGCTTTATTTTAACGATGCTTCACATTTCTTTCAAGCAATAAATGGGTTTTTATTAAAAAAAATGTGAGAATTTTCGCATTTTCCACGCAATACTGCAATTATTTTTAAATAACATTCATTATAATAAATAAAACGCATGGAACGCTTCAGATGCTCTTTCCATGCGTTTTACTATTAATGAATTGTTAAGAAACAGCTTCTTCGGAAAACTGGCTATTATATAAATCAGCATAAAATCCATCTTTTTCCATCAATTGATCATGATTTCCCGTTTCAACAATTGAACCATGGTTCATGACAATAATGTTATCAGCATCTCGAATGGTTGACAGACGGTGAGCTACTACAAAGCTTGTTCGATTTTCTAATAAACGATTCATCGCTTTTTGGATCAAAATCTCTGTCCGAGTATCCACACTAGAAGTTGCTTCATCAAGTATCAATACATCCGGATTAGCTAAAAATGCCCGAGCAATCGTGATTAACTGTCGTTGCCCTTGGGAGATGTTGCTGGCATCTTCATTTAATACCGTTTGATAACCTTCAGGCAGTTTGCGAACAAAGTCATCAACATGGGCAGCTTTGGCTGCTTCAATCACTTGTTCGTCAGTTGCATCATCGTTTCCGTATTTGATATTGTCGTAGATGCTACCTGTAAATAGCCATGTATCTTGCAGAACCATTGAAAATTGAGCACGTAAGTTATCTCGAGATAAATCTCTCGTATCTACCCCGTCATAACGGATACTTCCGCCAGAAACATCATAGAAACGTTCTAACAAGTTGATCAAGGTCGTTTTACCAGCACCAGTTGGACCAACAATTGCCACCATTTCTCCAGGTTTCACATCCAGATTAAAATCTGTCATCAATAGTTGATCTTTGGTATAACCGAATTGAACATTTTCAAAACGAACTTTATATGGTGTGTTCTCTTCAACAGGTAACCCAGATTTTTTATCAGACATTTCCTCTTCATCCAGCACTTCAAAAACCCGTTCCGCAGATGCAACAGTTGACTGGATCGTATTCATTAAACTTGCAAGTTGAGTAATCGGCTGTGAGAATTGTGTCGTATATTGTAAGAACGCTTGAACGTCCCCAAGTGTCATATTCCCATTTGCAACTTTGACCCCACCTAATACAGCAACAAATACATAGCCAAGATTTTTAACGAAGTTCATCAAAGGCATAATGATGGCAGAGATAAACTGCGCTTTCCACCCAGCAGCATATAACTTGTCGTTTTCTTCTTCAAAAACTTCTTGGTCTTTGGCTGTATGATTGAAAGTTTTGACGATCGTATGACCACCATAGGTTTCTTCTACTTGGTTGTTTAAGAGACCTAAACTTTTTTGTTGATCTGCAAAAAAGACTTGGGATTTTGGTGCAATGATCATCACGACGATCAAACTCAATGGAATCATCAGTAAAGCCACTAACGTCAATTGCCAACTAATAGAAAGCATCATAACGATGACACCGATCAAAGTAACTGCACTTGTTACAAACTGTGTTAAGTTTTGTTGAAGGGTACTGGCAATATTATCCATATCATTGATTGCACGAGACATGATGTCTCCATTTGTATGTGTATCATAATAAGAAATCGGTACTCGATTCATTTTTGCTTCTAGATCATGACGTAACTCATAAACTGTTCGTTGTGATACTCGTGTCATAATAAATTGTTGCAAGAAATTGAATACTGCAGAAATCAAATACATCACAATAACCGTGGCGATGATTTGAGCAATTTTATCAAAATCAATTGGGAATTTAGAAATTTGTTGCCCCGCTTGCATTTGTTTTGCACCAGCCATCACCCCATTAAAAATCTCAGTAGTTGCTCTCCCTAATACTTTTGGTGTTTGGATCTGGAAAATGACTGCTGCGATCGCTAATACAAATACAGCAATGATCGCAACCGAGCGTTTTGACATATAGCCAAATAAACGTTTCACTGTGCCCCAAAAATTCTTTGGTTTTTCTCCTTTTGCCCCAATGTTTCGACCGGGTCCGTGACCGCCGCCAGGCATTGGTCGTTGAGAAGGTTTGGTCGTTCCTTTACTCATGCTAGATCCTCCTCTCTTAATTGTGAATGAACGATTTCCTGATAGGTTTCATTCGTTTTAAGAAGTTCATCGTGTGTGCCTTTGCCAACTAGTTTTCCTTTATCAAGGACTAAGATCATATCCGCATCCATTACTGTACTTACCCGTTGTGCAACTAAAACCGTAATACTTTCTTTCATATTTTGTTTTAAAGCTTGACGTAATTTTGCATCTGTTTTAAAGTCCAAAGCCGAGAAAGAATCATCAAATACATAAATGTCAGCTGGTTTGACTAATGCTCGAGCAATCGCCAAACGTTGTCTTTGCCCACCAGAAAAATTTCCTCCGCTTTGTTCAACATGACTGTCTAAGCCCTCTTCCATTTCTGAAACGAAGTCTTTGGCTTGGGCGATTTCTAACGCTTTCCAAATCATTTCATCAGTAGCATCTGCTTTGCCGTACTGCATGTTTTCTCTGATCGTGCCAGAGAACAACATGGCTTTTTGTGGAACAAAGCCCATCAATTCACGCAAATTATACTGAGTCATATCGGTAATACTTACACCATCAATCTTGATTGTTCCTGATTCGACATCGTATAGTCGTGGGATAAGATTGACTAAAGTAGATTTACCCGAACCAGTTCCACCAATAATCGCAACAGTTTCGCCTGATTTTGCTGAAAAGTCAATATCTTCTAACGCCAGTTTCTCAGCTCCATGGTACCGGTAGTTGACATGTTCAAATGAGATTGTGGCAGCTTTACCTGCAGGAGTCACCTCAGTTGGGTTCTCAGGATCTGAGATACCTACTTTTTCATCTAATACTTCATTGATCCGATCAGCAGAAGCTTGCGCTCGAGGGACCATGATAAAAATAGCTGAAAGCATCATAAAGCTAATTAAAATTTGCATAGCATACGTCATAAATGCAATTAGGTTTCCGACTTCTAACGTCATATCTGCTATGTAGTGTCCACCAAACCAAGTAATTGCTACGTTTGTTCCACTCATAATCAAAGTCATCATCGGCATCATCAATGCAACGATCGTGTTGACTTTAATTGCTGTATTTGTATAATCTTTGTTTGCTAAATCAAATCGATTTTCTTCAAAACGTGTCTTATCAAACGCTCGGATTACCCTTACCCCTGTTAATCCTTCACGAAACACTAGGTTCAAACGGTCTGTCTTCTTTTGCATGCTCTTGAATAGTGGTACCGCAAAAAACATGATTCCGCCGATCACCACTAGCATGATTGGAATAACTACTAAAAAAATTTTGGTTAATTGATGATCTTTTTGATAAGCAAGAAAACTTGCGCCAACCAATGTGATCGGTGCATTGATCATCATTCTTAAAAACATTTGCGTAACCATCTGGATTTGTGTCACGTCATTAGTTGTGCGGGTAATCAAGGATGCTGTACCATATTTGTCAAATGCATCTTTTGTTAAACTTTCAGATTTTTTATAAACATCGGTACGTAATTGCTTTCCTAATTTTTGTGACTCACGTGTAGCAAAAAAGGTATTTGCGATCGCTGCGATGATACTAATCAAAGAAAAACCAATCATAACAAAACCTGTTTGCCAAATATAATCAACATCACCTCGTGCTACACCTTTATCAATGATATTTGATGTGAGCGTCGGCAAATAAAGATCTGATAAAACTTGGATAACCATGAACAACGTGGCTGCAATAGCTGAAGTCAGTGAAATCCGTTTGACGATTTTTAGCATGTAATTCCCCTCTTTCTATTGATATACGCCGTCTTTCAACCATGATAGTTTTAATTTAAATTCTTTAATGGCATGATCCACGGAGTAATTTTCGTTTTTTGAAAATGATTTATAGGCATGAGCAATCGTAGTAAAGACGATATTCATGATCAATTGGATCAGTAGTTCCAGTTCATGATCATCGTTTACTTTCAGTGTCGTTCGATCAATCAATCCAATTAATTCTTTCGCCTCTTTTTGATGCTTTTCATGTGAATGACGCTGATCATCTTTTGTATGTGGCACGACTTTACGAGAAGCACGATAGTCCAAGTTCATGAAAAGATTACGATAAAAAGAAGCATTTTCCCCGACTAAAATCTCCCGAATGATTTTAGTAAAATAAAGCTCGAATCCTTCGAATAAATCCCCATCGACATCTTTTATCAGTTGGAACATATCTTTTGAACTATCACGTCGAACAGTTTCAAAATAATAATAGTAAAGATCCTCTTTGTCTTCAAAATACTGATAAAAACTACCTCTAGGGATTTCTGCGATTTTCACGATATTTGCGATGGAAGCATCTTTTAATGGTACTCTGGAAAATTCAATCCTAGCTGCTTCTAATAAACGTTTCTGCTTTTCCTCTGGTAGATGAAAAAAAGTTTTCGTAGGCATCTTTTTCCTCCTTCCTAAAATGACACACTGTCACATGACACTGTGTCATTATAACACCAAGAAGATGTTTTGCAATGCTTTTCCATATTTTTTTCATGAAAAGACTAAAAAAATTCATAATTAAAAATCGAACCTTAAAAAAACTTGATAGCCTTTTCGCTTTCAAGTAAACTAGCTATGTTAGTCAGATAACAAGTCAGCTTAAAGGAGAGAATATTATGGCATCAGTTTTAGTAGTAAAAGGGCACCCATTAACTGCACAGGAATCACGTTCAGTTAAAGCATTAACAACTTTTTTAACTAGTTACAAAGAAAATCATCCGGAAGATGAAGTGACTGTTTTAGAGCTTTATCGTGATGATATCCCAGAAATCGATGAAGAATTACTTTCAGGATGGGAAGCACTTCGGGCAGGTGCTGAGTTCTCTACTTTGTCTGAAAGTCAACAACAAAAAATTGCTCGTTTCAATGAATTGACCGACCAATTTCTTGCTGCAGACAAGATCGTTATTGCAAATGCTTTATGGAACTTGAATATCCCAACAAAATTAAAAGCTTGGTTTGACACCGTCAATGTCGCTGGCAAGACATTCCGTTATACTGAAAACGGACCAGAAGGATTAGTTTCTGGTAAAAAAGCTTTGCACATCCAATCCAACGGAGGCATTTATAACGGTCAAGACTTCGCTTCTCAATATGTCAAAGGCATCTTGAACTTTGTCGGTATCGATCAAGTGGATCAATTATTTATTGAAGGTATCGACTATACCCCTGACCGTGCAGAAGAATTGATGCAATCAGCTTTAGATAAAGCTGCAGCATTTGGTCAAACGTTCTAATAAAAGCTACTTGCAGGTTTACTATAAAGTTAGTCCCTTACTAACTTTGATTGTTGCATAGCGAGTACCTAAAAATTTATTAAAAAAAATTAAAAAAAACGAAGAATCTCGAAAATATTTAAACTATTTTCGCTTTCTTCGTTTTTTAGTCATGTGTTTTTAGTGCACAGTTGATTAGTCACTTTGTTTTTCTTCATATAAACTAGAGATAGTTGTATACCATTCAAAAACATGTGAGATAACCACTTTTGCTGCAGCATATACTGGAATACCTAAAATCACACCGACGATTCCAAACAGCTTCCCAGAAGTTAATAAAACTAATAAGATCGTGACCGGATGGATCGCCAATTGATTCCCTAAGACTAATGGAGAAATCAATCGTCCTTCAATCGTTTGTTCTAAAGCAAATACGATCAATACTTTGATCAACATGATCGGTCCCGCCACGATTCCTAAGAATACGGCCGGAATCATTGCTAAAAATGAGCCTAGATAGGGAATCAAATTTAAAAAACCGGCAATGATCCCTAAGGTGACTGCATAATCGAGTCCAATGATCGCAAATCCAATCATAAACATGATCGCTACTGCAAAAGCCACCGTCAATTGTCCACGGATATAAGAAGAAACTTGATCGTTCATTTCACTTAATACTTTCAAAGTTGGTTTTCGCATACGTGTTGGTAGGAAATTCACAAAATAAGGGGCAAGTTGCTTGCCATCTTTCAATAAATAGAAAAGGATAAAAGGCATAGTTAGCAAAGCAACAATAATCGTAGCAACTGCTCCCACAAAACTTCCTAAACTTTGAACCGTACTTTTTGAAATATCTTGGAGCATATCACCTGCTGAACTCATGAACTTATTGCCAGTAGCTTCCAATTGTTCCCTAAATTGGTTGAATAGAGGATCTCTTAGTATTTCTGTCAATTTATTATCGATCGTATCCACATATTGAGGAAAATGATTGATAAAACTCACGGTTTGCTCTTGGATTTTAGGAATGATTACCACTGTTCCCCAAGCAATCAGTGCCACGACTAATACAAATAACCCGATGATGCTATAGAGCCTTGGAACTTGGCGCTTTTCCAAATAGTCAACAACTGGATTCATCAAATAATACAAAATTGCCGCTAAAATAATGGGTAAGCCAACGATCGCCAGGAATTGCCAGATCGGGGCAAATAGATAGGACACCTTAGTAAATAAAAAAACGATCAATAAGATCAAAAGTACTACTAATAACGCAGTAACGACTTGATTATTTAAAAACCATCGCCAAAACCAAGAGACTGGTTTTGATCGCTTGTTTTTTCCTTCCATAATCTCACCTACTTGTATTTGATTTGTGTACCGACATGAATCTCAGGTAACTGATGTGGTGTTAAGTAAAGACCGTTCACAATACTATTTTCCTCAGAATAATAATCAAAAATCAGCGTAACATGTCCTACTGTGTTTAAATTTTCATTTGCCAATCTTCCCACATGTTCAATCTGATATTCTTGTTGATCAAAAAAAAGTGAATCCCCTTTTTTTAATGAAAATTTTTCGGTAGAAGTAATCTTTTGGATCACTGAATAGTTACGTAGTGTAGTTGTTGCTGTTCGATCAAATAAAATCAAGATCGGTTCTTGTTCACTTACTGCATTTTCTCCGATTTCTTTGATGGTTGCATGAATCATTTTATTCTCTCCTTTGTTACAAATTCTGTCGCTCACTCTATATTCAGTATAACATATTCTCATTGTTTAACTCTCCTGTTTGAAATGTGCTAAAATAAACAAGGAACCTATTTCATACATTCTAGGAGGGATAAAATGAAAGAAAAAATCATTTTAGGGACGTACACAAGACGTGTGAGTGAAGGAATTTATACCATTGAATTAGATACAGAAAAAGCAGAAGTCTCAGGATTGAAGCTAGCTGTAAAAGAAAATAGTCCAACTTACTTAGCAAAAAGTGAAGCTGGTAATCTTTATAACGTCACAAGTCTGGACGGTTTAGGTGGGATCGGGGCTTACGATCAAGAATTCCATTTTTTGAATGCGGTAACAGAATCAGGCGCTCCTTTATGTTACGTTGCAGTTGATGAATCTCGTCAATTAGTATATGGTGCTAATTATCATAAAGGTGAAGTCAATGTTTATCGTATTCTAGACGATGGAGGTCTCGAAGCAACTGATGCCGTTTTTCATCAAGAAGCAACTGGTCCTCATAAAAATCAAGACCATGCACATGTCCATTATACTGATTTAACTCCAGACAACCGCTTAGTGGTTTGTGACCTAGGAACGGATCGGGTCTATACGTACGATGTATCTGATCAAGGAAAATTAACTATAGTTTCTGAATTTGTGGCAGAACCTGGAACTGGTCCCCGCCACCTTGTCTTCCATCCTGCAAATGAAACCATTGCTTACCTATTTGGTGAACTTGATAGTACTGTTCGTGTGCTTTCGTATAATAAATCCCAAGGCAGCTTTGAAGAAAAACAAAAAATTAGTACACTACCAGATGATTTTCAAGGAGAAAATGGTGGTGCTGCAATTCGTATTTCAGATGATGGTCGATTTGTATATGCTTCCAATCGTGGCCATAACTCAATTGCAGTCTTTGCAGTTTCTGAAAAGGATCAACTGTTGGAATGTATCCAAATTATTTCTACTGAAGGCGATTTCCCTAGAGATTTCGCTTTAGATCCTACGAACGACTATGTCTTATCTGCCAATCAAAATACCGATAATCTTACGCTTTTCGCGCGAAATAAAGAGACTGGTTTACTAGAATTACGCCAAAAAGACATCTATGCACCAGAATGTGTCTGTGTTTATTTTGAAAAGGAGCAGTAACATGAACAAAGATGAAGTATTGGATCGATTACGGGAAGAGTTAGAAATCCCTTTTTTCCAAGGAAAGTTAGAAGAAAAAGAATATAGTGAAGCAGATTATCAAAAATTAAAACAAGATTTACTTCAATATTTTGATGATTATGTCAGAAATGTTGAAAATTAAATAAATGATCGGAAAAGTACTACTTGATTTGATCATGAAGAAAAAACTCGAAACAACTTTTTCACGTTTCGAGTTTTTTGGCTTAGTGTTGAAACTCCGCTGGGTATATTATTTGTTCATCTGAACTACATTGTTTTCGGTGAACGATTTGTTGAGAGCATCCTCTATAAGTTGAATTTGAATATGGAGGGATTGAGTTGAACTGAGACAAACGATCGGTAAATAGCAAAAACCGTCAAGTTGGTTAGGCTTGACGGTAAAAGTGAATTATTCGATCGAGTAATTCAAAATTGTTGTTGGTATAGGTTACTTTCATATAATAAGTGATTGACTAATTTTTATCATAAAAAACATATGATAATTAAATTAAAACACTCTATTTTTCAACGAAACTTTATACTGTTTTATTTTTTCAACAATAAATTTGTCATTTTTTGGATGGCTGAAGAAATATTTTCTGTCGCTTGATCCTGTTTTTCTTCAGAAGCATCAAATAAATCATGGTCAACTCCAGACTCTGGTTGGATACTTTGAGTCATTTCTTCACAACCAGCCACGTAGGAAGTATAGGCTTTTTCAAAACTTTTATGGATACCCATTACTTTTGCTGGTGGTCGCAACTGACTGATTTTTTTCAATATCACACGATATTTTTTTGTTCCTTCTTCAAACAAATGAACGATTTCAGCTAACTCTTCTGGAGACAAGTCTTCTGTTTTTTTCTGATCAATCGCTTCTCTGATCACTTGATATTTTGGATGCATCTGTTCACCGATCTCTTCCGTCTCTTTGACCATTCGATCGACTGATTGTACATAATAACCAATATTTGGTAACATTCTTTCTCCTACTTTCGATTTTATTTCTCTTTTATTTTACCTTTTTTTAGCACAATTGAATAGGCTTTCTACCCAGAGTAATAAAGTCATATGTTATTTTTCAAAAAAATTTGTTTGTAAACTGTATTTTTCTCCAGAAACAATATCATATTGAATCATCTCATAAGCTTGATAAAGTTCTGCTTGTTTTTTGTTTAATTGTGCTTCTCGCTGCCATTGCCCCTCTTGGTAGTATAGTTCTCGCTCAAACGCTGGTAATTCATTTTGAAGTGCCAACAATAATTGATAAAAACCAGTTGTCTGTTGATTAGTCTGATTCATCAAGTCAGCAGCAAAATAAAAGGGACTTGTAACAGGAGCTTCGGTTTTTTCTAATTCTCCTTGACTATCAAACATCAAAAACTGTGTTTCGTGTAAGGTGTGTTTCTCATTACTATTTTGAATGGTGTCAGAATAGATCCCTGGTAAATGATCTCCCCAGAAAACAACTAGAGTTCTTCTTGATAACTTCTTCAGTTCTTCCGTGAACGCTTTTAAGGATTGGCTACTATACGAAATATCTTGAAGATAATTTTCTAAACTACTTATCCCACTATTATCCTCGGTTTTGGCTGTATATTCGAGCTGCTGATATTTTCCATCATAAGGCATATGGGTTTGCATCGTCACAAGATGGATAAATTGGGGTGTATCGTCCTCTTTTAAAAGATCCATCACTTCTTGATAAGCAGAAGCATCAGAAATGTAGGGATTATCTTCAATGGTGTCTGTATACGTCATCGTATTTTCACTAATAAATTCATCAAAACCTAAAACCTCATAAACATCTTTTCTTTTGTACATCGAGGTGTTATAAGGATGGATCGCAGTCGTATGGTAATTTTGATCTTTCAATGTTGAAACGATCGAAGGTAATTGATTCATTTTGGGTACTAACATTGTGTAGGGTGTTGTTAATTGGGCATTGAATAGTCCCATTGAAAAACCAGTTAATGCTTCAAATTCGATATTGGCTGTTCCCCCACCATAATTTTGAGAAAGCATCTGACCACTATAAGTCTGATCAGCCACCGCATAATAATCTGCCAAAGGATCACCGGTAATTTCCACCCCATTCAAACGACTAGGATCTGAAAAACTTTCGCTCATCACATAAATGATATTCGGTTGTTCTTCTGAGGCAGTTTTATTTTTTTCATCTGCCAGCTTTTGATAGTGTGATGTAATTTCCTTGATTTTTTCTTCAGAGTACCCTTTTGGCTTTTCCATTGGATCGATTTTTAAATTGTATAAGAAACCACCAATAAAACCAGTATTATAATAATTCATCTTTTGACTATAAGGAATCCACAAAGCCGTTTTGTTATATGCTTTACGTAATAAATTATTTGGGTTATTGAAATGACTAATATAAATAAGCGCAAAGATCGTAGTAAATAATGTGATCACTCGGATGGCTTGAAATTTCTTGTCTTTCTTAAAACTCCGATAGATAGCCCAGCAACCACCTGCTACCACCAATAGGATCATTCCTGCTAATAGATAAAACGAGGTTGTGCCTGTCATATCTTTTAATAAACCAAACTCTTTGATCATCTTTAGGTCGTCGGGATAAATCGGTTCTTGTCGATAGGTCATTTTTAAATAGTTTGCGTAACCTAATATTCCAATGCCAACAAGATAAAAGAATGTTCCAAAGAGAAAAGAACCTAATACTGCCACTAAAAAAAGGAAGATCATTAATAACACTAAACAAGCTAATAAAAATTTTTCCGTATGCCACGAGAAAGCAAATTTTACAGCTAGATCAAAAGAAAGATCGTTTTGACACCATTGTAAATACAAATTGCTTAGTCCAACGACAAAAACGATACTTATCGCCACTAATGTATATTTTAACCAATTTTTCTGTTTGACAGACAATTGATTGAGACTATCTTTTATATGTCTTTTCAAATGGATACTCCTTTAATTCATTTATTATTCGATACCGCTTTCCTTATTTTAATGATTTCCAGATAACAAGTAAAGAACTGTCTGCAAACCCTTATCTTTTTTTATTCGTTGTCCGATTTGATTGCTCACAAATTGTCGACTGCTCAATATCGTATTGTAAAAGCATAACAATAGTATGCAAGTAGCGACTTATAAAAAAGGCGTTAAAAAATCCTCCATGCGTTTATAATCTTAATTAATAGTACTTCATTGACGTACTACTACAGAATAGAACTGAAACCCAATGAATAGCTATTTTTAATCTTTTGTCTTAAATCTTGAAAAAGAACATGCGGTTCATATTCTCTTGATAATAGAAATAACCCGCTATATCCAGAAAATGCGAGAAGCTGTTTTCGGATATAGCAGGTTATTTTTCCATCTGAACTTTACTATGACAACCTTATTTTTTACTAAATGACGAGTTCATTAAAAACAAGCAATGCTACTTCATTCATTGGTGTGATCTTCAACAAAGTTTTTAGGCTTATTTCCAAAAATCATCTAACACTGAGATAGGTAAGTGTCGTTTATGCTGCGTTTTGTTCCACCAAGCTTCAATTTTTTGTTTGGCATCTGTTGGAACTTCTTTACCTTCTAAATAATCATCAATCTCAGTGTAAGTAACACCTAAAGCAACCTCATCGGCGATCAACGGCTTGCCATCTTCCAAATCAGCTGTTGGGATTTTGGTATAAAGTTTCTCAGGTGCCCCTAGTTCTTGTAATAATTGTTTTCCTTGACGTTTGTCCAAGCGGAATAATGGTAATAAATCGGCGCCACCGTCGCCATACTTTGTAAAGAAACCAGTAATGTTTTCAGCTGCATGATCCGTTCCCAGGACTGCTCCTGCATGCCCACCTGCAATTGCATACTGTGTAATCATCCGTTGACGAGCTTTGATATTTCCTTTATTGAAGTCACTGACTTCGATCCCTGCAGCGACTAATTCAGCAACTTGCGCATCGACAGCAGGTTTGATATTCACTCGTAGGCGAACGTCAGGCTGGATAAATTCAACTGCAGCTTTCGCATCCTCTTCGTCTACTTGTTCGCCATAAGGTAAGCGTACAGCGATAAATTGATAACGATCGTCTTGTGTTTCTTCACGCATTTCTTCCATTGCTAATTGAGCCAAACGTCCCGCTAACGTAGAATCTTGTCCCCCACTGATTCCTAAAACAAAAGTTTTTAAGAAAGGATATTTCTTCAAATAAGCTTTCATGAAATCAATACTAGTTCGAATCTCACCTTGTGGATCAATGGTTGGTTTGACACCTAATTCTTGGATAATCTCTTCTTGTAAGCTCATTCTTTTTCCTCCTTAATATTCATTGTATAAAGTAGCTACGTTTTTCTTCATCCGTTCCATCGTAGCCATTTTATGATTCCAACAATCTGTTGATAAATCAACTGGGTATTTTTGTGGATTAAGGTCACGTTTGTACTCTTCCCACAGTGAATCAAGGTTATCACGTGTATATGCTTTGATTTCATCTAAAGTTGGTAATTCATAGACCCGTTCGCCCTTCACGAAAATATCTTGTAAGATAGGTCGAGCTGTAAAGTCACGCACCGTTTTATTGATAAAGGTATGCACAGGATGAAACATAAAAATCTCTGCTTCCTCTCTAGGATCTTCATCCCAAAGCGTAACGTAGTCTCCTTCTGATTTGCCATCAAAATTGCGAGTGATTCGCCACACTTGTTTCTTGCCAGGAGTTGTTACTTTTTCTGCATTGCTGGAAAGCTTGATTGTATCGATCATTTTGCCCTCTTTATCTTCAATTGAAACTAATTTGAAGACTGCACCAAGCGCAGGTTGGTCATAGGCTGTAATCAATTTCGTTCCTACACCCCAAACGTCGATTTTAGCTTTTTGCATTTTTAAATTTAAAATCGTTGCTTCATCTAAATCATTTGAAGCATAAATTTTAGCCTCAGTGAAACCAGCAGCATCTAATTGTTCACGAACACGCTTCGAAATATACGCCATGTCGCCACTATCGATACGAACCCCAAGGAAATTGATTTTATTGCCTAATTCTTTTGCTACACGGATCGCACTAGGCACACCAGATTTCAAGGTATCGTAAGTATCAACTAAGAACACGCAGTCTTTATGAGTTTTCGCATAAGCCATAAACGCTTCATAATCATTTCCATAAGATTGAACAAGTGCATGCGCATGCGTCCCACTTGCAGGAATCCCAAAGATTTTCCCAGCTCTGACATTACTGGTAGCATCTGCTCCACCGATGTAAGCAGCTCGAGTCCCCCAAACAGCAGCATCCAATTCTTGCGCTCTTCTAGTACCAAATTCTAACAATGGATCATCGCCGATCACTGATTTGATTCTTGCTGCCTTCGTAGCGATCAACGTTTGAAAGTTCACCATATTCAGTAGGGCTGTTTCAATCAATTGACAATGTGCTAACGGACCTTCCACTTGGATCAATGGTTCATTGGCAAACACTAATTCACCTTCACGCGCCGAGCGGACAGTAGCTTTAAATTTAAATTCTTTTAAATATGTTAAAAAACCTTCTGGGTAGATGTCCATTTTGCGTAAGTATTCGATGTCTGACTCACTAAACGTCAAATTTTCTAAGTATTCAACAAGACGTTCTAATCCTGCAAACACGGCATACCCATGGTTAAATGGCATATCACGGAAATAGCATTCAAAAACAGCGTGGAGATCCGCACGACCTAATTCCCAGTACGTTTGCATCATGTTGATTTGGTATAAATCAGTATGCAACGTCAAACTGTCATCTGGGTAAATTTTATTCATCTTTATATTACTCCTCTTGGCAAGTTTTCATTTCTTATCCATTATAACAAAAAAACGCTGGAGTAGAAGAAATCTTGATTATTTTCTGAAAAAGGACAAATGAAAATAAATTTATAACCCAGAACAATAATGAACCTACCTCAAAAAATTTAGACTAAAAAGTGACCTTTTTTGGGGTCGACTTTTTTATGGTTACAGACAATTTTGAAGTGAAATTAAAAGTTGTCCAATCTTCCATGATTTTTCCGAAAAAACTGAATTTAATCACCGCTTCTCTCATAAAAGACTACAGACATTAGGCTGTTCGCCCTCCGTACAGTGCAGAGGACAAACAGCCTATGTCAATTTTTTTACTTCCCACTTTTAGGTGTCGTGCCTATAGGAATATTTAAAGAAGTGAAAGGTTATAAATTTTCTATTTTTTATAAATGAACAGATAGTGCTAATAAACTTTCCGCCTTCTTGCATAAATTACTTAAATGAACGATGTCGCATTTTCCTACAGCCTTAAGAATCAGCGTTCTAGCTTCTTTGATTGTTTCAGTTGTTGTGTTTGGAGATAATGTGGTATATGTATTGTCGGTAAATAAATTGTTTACAGCCTCTACAGCATTTTGGACAGCTGAATCTACTGAATTGGTACTTTCTAATAACAAGCTTTCCGCCTTCTTGCATAAATTACTTAAATGAACGATGTCACATTTTCCTGCGGCCTTAAGAATCAGCGTTCTAGCTTCTTTGATCGTTTCAGTTGTTGTGTTTGGAGATAATGTGGTATATGTATTGTCGGTAAATAAATTGTTTACAGCCTCCACAGCATTTCGGACAGTTGAATCTGAGACAGTTACTTGTTGAGCTGCGTTAACGGTCATGGTATTTATTGTCCCAGCACTAATGCACAAAAACGAGGTAAATAATAATAGTTTACTATATTTCATCAAATCAATCCTTTTATATTTTATTTTTTATCATGACATCCTAAAGTTCATATTCTCTAACCATTAATAAATGTCGGTATTGATTTTTCTCCAAGTAATCGGATGATTATGTTTATTCTATAATAGATGTCTGAATGGGTTTAAATTTGATTATCATCTAAATAAATCATCCTTGGATTCAATAGAGATCTAATAATACATAGTTACATAAACTTAATTTTCTTTTCCTAAATAAAAATATTACACTTTGCGCTTTCTTATATATTTAACTACCTCCCTTTATCTATAGTAATAAGATTTATGTAACGTATCTCCCGACACTTAGCATTATATACTGATAAAGAGGTACCATCATAAATTTTTTTTTATATTTTAATAAGTATTAGGAAAGAGTTATAGTTTGATGTTGGAATTGTTGTAATAAACTAGATAAAAAGTGAAGGAAAATCGAGGATTTCTATTATGCCAAGAGATTCAGTTGATAAAGTAAGTAAAATTGTTGCCGTCAACCTAATGATCGAAGAATAATTTTTTGTGAAAGAAGTTAGCCTGTAGCTAAAAAAACAGGCTCACCGCTTGTATCGTTGGATTCAAGAAGTTAAAAAATATAAAGCAAGTGCGTTTCTTAGAAAAGGGAACGCACTTTTTGATGCTCATGATGACATGAAGAAGTTAGAACAAGAAAAGCATTACTTAAGAGAGGAACGAGGCTTATAAAAAAGTTCCTAGTTTTTTTGAAGTCAAACAAGCGTCCGATTTCCAGTTCAAAAAAACAGAAAGAAGTTTTCTTCTTTCTGTTGAATTTATCCTAAGATTTCTCGTTACCAACCTCGTGGGACAAAGAGACTCAATTCAGAGACATCACCTCAAACTCAGATGGAAATATTTAAATGTATTAAAACTTACTACAATACTAAAGGGATGCATTTTGCCCTTAGTCATCCATCCCTAGAGACCTGGAAAAAAATTTTTCTCTTATTCTCTGAACCAAGTATCTAGTTTTTCTTAACAGCTCCAATTTTGAGACCGGTACACAACTTACTCATTTGCAGAAGACTGTTTTATTTTTCCTCCAGTGAACAACCTACTTTCTGTTCAACAATCACGATATCTTTATTTGGTCGTTTGAATTGGACACCTGCTCGTTCTAAGTCTTGTTTTACACCAATATGGACCTTGACGTCTTCACGTTCTGCTTTCAAAATACGACGGATTGCAAAATCAATTTCTTGCTTGGTGATTTTTTTCTTCGTATTAATCATCAATAATTGGGATTTTTCATACGTATCAATGTATAAAATCTGTGTTCGATCAAGCGAATAAAGTTTATAGTATTTGATGGCTTTACTACTAAAGAAAAAATCTACTACTTTAGGATAAAACGTCTTAATATTTAAATTACTTGTAACTGGCGTTTCGATTAATTTCATCTTATTCCTCTTTTCTATTATTATTTATAACAAGCGCTCAACAAAGGAATCGCTTTCAACATGACATATTTAAAGCAGAAAAATTCGTTTTTTTACTTTACTTATTATAACATAAAAATAAACACAAAAAAATATTCAAAATTTCTTGACCTTCTAGTTACGTCAAGGAATAAGATCATTCTATAAGGAAGTTAAGCATGGAATATACTATAAAAAAAATGGCAGAAATTTCTGGTGTTAGTCCTCGTACCCTGCGTTTTTACGATCAGATTCACTTACTGAAACCATCACGGGTGACTGAGTCTGGCTATCGGATCTACACTAGCCAAGAAGTTGACCGACTACAACAGATTTTGTTTTATCGCTCCCTTGATTTTAAGTTAGAACAAATTGCAGAAATTTTAGATAATCCAGCTTTCGATCATCGACAAGCGTTGATCCAACATCAAGAAATGTTACAAGAAAAAAGAAAACAGCTCGACACACTATTAATGACTATTCAACATACATTGGAGAGTTACGAAGGAGGAAAACCGATGAAAGATCATGAGAAATTTGAAGGATTTAAAAAACAAAAAATAATGGAAAATGAAACAAACTATGGACAAGAAATACGAGAAAAATATGGAGACGACACCGTTGAGAAAGCAAATAAAAAATGGCAAAATATGTCTGAAGAAAAATTTGAAGAAATGCAGTCTTTAGAAAAACAACTCTTAGCTGATTTGACAGCTTATTTACAATCAGACTCTGATCAAAAACTAGCATTGAAACTATTTGAAGAACACAAAAAATGGCTTACTTTTAGCTGGCCTTCTTATAGTTCCGAAGCTCATCGTGGCTTAGGCTTATTGTATATCTCTGATGAACGATTCACCGCTTACTATGATGAGCGTTGTGGAAACGGAGCTGCCCAAGCATTGAATACGATCATTCAAACATACGCGGTTGAATAAGTTGTCTTTGAGTGGACGTTCATTTTAGGAAATAAGTAGCGAAGATCTCACTTTATGATCCATCCTGTCAGAATGCAGATACTACATTCTTTCATAATCCATTGGCGTCAAAAAGAAACCGAAGCAATCACAAAAATAGGAGAAACTATTTTTGGCTATTCGGTTTCTTTTTTAGGTTTTTGCGTTACTTCGATCTACTTTTGATTCCGCATTAAAACCATTTCGACTATCGCACAATAAATCGATAAGGAATTTTGATTTGATCTTTTTTTTCTTCGATAAAAAGTAGAAAGGCCGTTTCTCCACACTCTCTTAAGCCATGGTCAATCGTAGAAAAAGACATTAGCTCACTGATCAACAGATTATCACGACCAACAAGACGGTTTTTACTTTCTAAGATGGAGCTTTGCAATATACCGGCAGCAACTGTATCTGAATTAGTGAAGACACCATCTACCTTTTTTTCTTTAAAATACGTCGCTGCATTCACCCCTTGTTCATAGTCAATACAGTTCCAAAAAACATTTTCCTCTTTGAAATCGGGAAATATTTTTTTACAAAGTTCCAACGTCACTTTTGTATTAAAACTAAGACGACCACTTCTTCCTAAAGTAACGCCAAGCTTTTCCACGCCTTGTTTTTTTAAATACAATAATGCTTCAGTAATAGATTGTTCACGATCGATAAACACGCAACCAGCTTCTGTTTCTTTTATTTCTTCACAAAAAATGATTGGCCCATACTTTTGATAAGAGAGCAATACATCTAAATTGTTGGCACGAGAAGTAACGATCAAACCATCAAATCGTTTACCTGCAAATTCTTCTAAATACATTCTCTCTCTTTCTGCCTGATAATTTGTTGGTAACAAGGTCACCTGATAATCTTCGTTGAAGGCGACTTCAATGATCCCACTAAGCAATTGATCGAAATAAGGATGATCCGTATAAGGCAGAATAACACCAATATTTTTTGTTTTTCCATAACTGAGCTGTCTGGCACTTGCATTAGGAACATACGATAACTCATTAATGACGGATAGAATCTTGGCACGTTTTGTTTCGTCAACATAAGGATGATTATTGATCACCCGTGAAACGGTAGAGACAGAATAGCCCGTCAGTTTTGCAATATCTCTGATGTTTGTCATGCTTTACTAAAACCACCTATACAAAAAGATTTTCCTGTAAATAGTCTACCACAGCATGCCCACATTCAAAAAATTGATAGAACGTTCCATCATATTCAAAGCTAATACGTTGCCCACCCAGATACGTATCTTTTGCCAATCCACTAATTTCATCTAAAGGAATTTTTTTCATTACCGTTTTATTTAACCCTTGAGGACTAGACAATTCAAGCATTGTTTCTTTAAATTCAACAAAAGCATAAAAATAGTCATTCGTAGCGCCATTGGTCGTTTTGATATAAGTATTCATCAGTAATTCCTCCTTTTTGATGAATTGAGTATAGCTTATGAAACGCGTCTCATAGCAAGATCTTTGCTTCACCTTCTAAAAAAACGAGCAATACGATACATACTTTTGTCTTCGAATCTTTAAACTTGTCTTTGAATTTTTAAAAAGTAGAACTTTATTTTTATTATCTAGAAAAATAAGTTCAAGTACCTCATTCAAACTCTGCTACTATGCATTTAAAACAGTAACTGAGAGGAGTTTTTCAATTGTATAAAAAGACGAAAAAAGCAGGTATACTGAAAAGAATACTGAGACTAATAAAGTATAAAATAAAGACCATACTACAACGCAGAAGATTATTAAAAATAATGAGAAGAAAACATCGAATAAACGAACGAATGTCTAACCTAGTAAACATTAACGAATACTGCCTAGTAGAGAAACCTATGCCATTAAAAAGTACAAAGGAAAATAATCACTCCTTGTTGTCTAAGAATGAGAATCTGAAAAATATGAAGAATATAAAGAAGAAAAAGAAAAAAAAAGACAAAAATAGTAGCACATCAAGATCCTCTAGCTTCACGTATATAGGTCGTTCTAGACCATAAGCAACTATCCGCATCGAATGATTGATTAACTAAATATCTCTTAATTTTTTGCCCTTTTACTTAAAACAAAAAAAAGAAGAAAGAACCCTTTTATATCAGGGTTCTTTCTTAATGACTACATCATGCCGCCCATCATTGATGGATCCATTGCTGGCGCTGCAGGTGCTGCTGGTTCTGGTTTGTCAGCAACTACTGCTTCAGTTGTTAATAATAGAGCTGAAACAGATGCAGCATTTTGTAATGCTGAACGAGTAACTTTGGTTGGATCAACAATCCCTGCTTCAACCATATTTACCCATTCGCCTGTTGCAGCATTGAAACCTGTTCCTAATTCAACATTTTTCAATTTGTCAACGATGACTGAACCTTCATATCCCGCATTTTCTGCGATTTGACGAATTGGTTCTTCTAAGGCACGAACAACGATTTTCACACCTGTTGCAACGTCCCCTTGAGCTTCAACTGCTGAAACTTTGTTGATGACATTCACTAATGCTGTACCACCACCTGAAACCATACCTTCTTCAACGGCTGCACGAGTTGCATTCAATGCATCTTCAATTCGTAATTTCAATTCTTTTAATTCTGTTTCAGTTGCTGCACCAACTTTGACCACTGCAACCCCACCAGCAAGTTTTGCTAAGCGTTCTTGTAATTTTTCACGGTCAAAATCTGATGTTGTTTCAGCAATTTGGTTTTTGATCAATTGAACACGTGCTTCAATGGCTGTTTTATCGCCAGTGCCTTCAACGATTGTTGTGTTATCTTTGTCTACCACAACTTTTGAAGCATTTCCTAGGTTTTCGATTGTTGCATCTTTCAATTCTAATCCTAAGTCGTCCGTAATCACTGTTCCGCCTGTTAGGATAGCGATATCTTCAAGCATTGCTTTACGACGATCACCGAAACCAGGTGCTTTCACTGCAACAACGTTAAATGTCCCACGGATTTTGTTCAAGACTAATGTTGGTAAAGCTTCTCCATCCACATCGTCAGCGATGATCAATAGCGGACGAGATTGTTGTAAGATTTGTTCTAATAAAGGCAAGATGTCTTGGATATTAGAAATTTTCTTATCTGTGATCAAAATGTATGGATTTTCTAAAACAGCTTCCATTTTGTCATTGTCAGTTACCATGTATTGTGACAAGTAACCACGATCAAATTGCATACCTTCTACAACATCTAATTCGGTTTCGATTCCTTTTGATTCTTCAATAGTAATAACACCATCATTACCGACTTTTTCCATTGCATCAGCAATCAAATGTCCCACTTTTTCTGAACCAGAAGAAACAGCTGCAACTTGAGCAATTGCTTCTTTAGAATCTACGACTGTTGAAATGTTGTGTAATTCTTCAACTGCTGCTTTTGTTGCCAATTCGATCCCACGACGAATACCTAAAGGATTTGCTCCAGCTGTTACGTTTTTTAATCCTTCACGAACAATTGCTTGGGTTAACACAGTAGCGGTTGTTGTTCCGTCACCTGCGATATCATTGGTTTTTGAAGCCACTTCAGAAACTAGTTTTGCACCCATGTTTTCAAAGTGATCTTCCAATTCGATTTCCTTTGCAATCGTTACGCCATCATTAGTAATCAATGGTGAACCGTATGATTTTTCTAATACAACATTACGACCTTTTGGACCTAACGTTACTTTTACTGTATCAGCTAATTTATCAACTCCACGTAGCATTGCTGCGCGTGCATCTTCTGCAAATTTCAATTCTTTTGCCATGTCTATTCACCTCATCAAATTTTTTTCGTACTTTTTTATTTATTCAACGATCGCCATGATATCTTTTCCTGCAACGATCAAATATTCTTTTCCTTCAAATTTTACTTCTGTACCGGCATATTTTTCAAACATCACTTGGTCGCCCGCTTTTACAGCAGCAGGAACTTTTTCTCCGTTTTCCAATAAACGGCCTTCACCGACTGCAACAACTGTTCCTGTTTGTGGTTTTTCTTTAGCGGATGAAGCTAAAACAATTCCTCCAACAGTTGTTTCTTCTTCTTTTGCGACTTCGATAATGACGCGATCACCTAATGGTTTTAACACGATAAATCCCTCCGATAACTCTTTTTTTGGATTCGTTAGCACTCTTGCACATCGAGTGCTAACCTACATTTTTAATAATACTCATACTTTGATTTTTTTGCAAGCTTTTTAAATGAAAGTACACTAATTTTATCCGTAACCGTTAGAAGTCCCTTAGTAATAGCCTCTAAATTGATCTATGTTATAATTAATTTCTATTCTTGCAGTCTACTTCTGCCTATCTTTAAGGAGGTATTTTATGTCATTAAAAAAATATAGTTTCGCTAGTATCTTTTGCTATGGACTCATTTTTCTTTCCCCATTGATCCTTTCATCTATCGGAATCGTCCATACTGTTACTGACGTGATTACAGCAACGACGATTGCCTATATCCTAGGAGCAATTGTTTTAGCTTTCTTTTATTTCAAGCAAAATGAACCACTACCACTAGAAGCAGCCATTCCTAGTGCTTCGACACCAAAAATCATCTTATATGGGTGTGTTGGGATTTTCATTGCTTTGATCTTACAGGCACTTGCAGTGACGTTGGAAACTCTTTTATTTGGTAACAGCGCTCCTTCTGAGAATACACAAAATATTATTCAAATGATTCTTGAAGCTCCAGCCTTTTTAATAGCTACCACAGTTGCTGGTCCAGTCATGGAAGAATTCGTCTTTCGTCGCAGCATCTTAGGTATCGTTGGCAAATATACAAACTTTTGGATCGGGGCAATCGTTAGTTCCTTATTGTTTGCTTTTGCCCATAACGATGGCCACTTACTGATCTACTTTTTCTTAGGTTTTTTCTTTAGTCTACAATACAAAGCAACGGGAAGAATCTGGACCTCGATGATCACACATGTGGGAATGAATACATTGGTGGTAGTGGTGCAGATCGCCGTACAAAAGGGCTGGATCGCTGCTTCATGAGCTGCCAACTAACACCAATCTAAAGACTCGCCTTATCCTATCTACTGACCAGCAAATCTTAGTCGCTGGTCTTTTTTTGCGTTCTTTCCGATCCTAGCTCATTCTCTTAACAAATTTTTCCTTCGTAGTTATGAAAAAGATCGATTTATTTAGAGCTATTCATTATGTTTTATCCGCTAGCTACTAGCAGTTTCCATTTATCGTGACACTCACCATTTCCTTTTTAACCTTCTCAAAACACTTTGATGTTCTTCTCTAATAGCACACTTATTTTAAATACGACAGAAAACAGCAGTCATTGCCATTTGGATTATTTTCAGATCCTATTAAAATCATGTTCATCTAGGAGGTTGAGACAAAAGTGTTCAGCATCAAGAAATAAGAAGGAATTTCCGAAAATTGCTTCTCAAATTTTTGGTAAATTTCGGCTTATTTCCGAAGATGCTACTTTTGTCTCACCGTTTATTCGTTTTTAGAGATACTAGAAGAGACTGAGACAACTTTTGTCCCAGTCCCTAGTTCATAGAAAAAATTTAACCACATCGACATCGTCTTATGGGCGCCCACAAGAGTTATCAACTTTGCACTAAACCAACTCGTTCCCCTTCTCATCCAACTAAAGTGTCTTTGCTTTCGTTTTACAAAAATACGCAGTATGAGAGAAAAACAGCCTAACAAAAATGCGATTAAAAAACACTTTATTTATAAAAAGATAAATACAAAAGTGATTTTAAAACAATTAATATTGTTTTATTTTTGTTATTAAATGAGGAACTTGCTAATTCATTACATACTTTAATTAATTTTATCAATCATTACTACTTACGAATGCACCATCTCTTAGAAAAATCATTTAAAAAAAGACATCTCCTTTATATCGGACTGACTGCTGTCATTCACGATTTTATAAAGAATAAAACAAAAATAAAATTTTTTATTAAAAAACCGCTGTTTTTATTATATATCTATCAGACTATCATTTATTTAACTTTTACAAAAAAAGTTATTTTATATGTCACAAAATAACATTTTTAGGGACGTATCTTTCAAAAAATAAAGGTAGTGTGTTGCGAAATGAATATCTGGCAAATGATTGATGACTTATTGAAGAAATATTATCTGACGAATGATAAAGATATCTTAGATTTAATCATTTTAGATTTAGACCCTTATATAAAATCTTGTGCGCATCGTTTTGTATTTAAAGCACAATCTAACGGAGTATTTATTCCTTTTGAAGACTTCTACAGTAACCTTTGTTTAGCAATTTGGGAAGGCATTGAAGATTTCAAGAGTATCTCAGGCTCCACGTTTAAAAATGTTACGTTGCGAAGGATTTATATTGCTGAAAAGAAGACTTGGAAACAATATAAAAAATCCGGAAGCAAGGTCTTCAATAAAGATGGGATTACTTATGACGTGACAAGATGGGAAAACATCGAATCGCTACATCATTCTAAAAATTGCACAGTTAAAAGTGCAGAACGTTCGATCGAGGAAAAACTTCTAATAGAAAATTTTAAAAAACAGGACTTTTTTAGAGGTACCTTCATTGAACTGCTTTATCACGGTTATTCTTGTAAAGAAATTTGTCTCCTTTTAGGAATCAGTAAGACTTACGATGCAAAAACCAGAAAAAAATGTCAACGAATCAAAGAATCATTCTGGAAATATATTGCCTAATCACTATGTTTTTCTTTCCCTATTCATCTACTTTGAAAAATAGCAAAGCATTTCAATGGTATGTCTATCGTCAATGTGGATCACATCTGATTATGTTTCCAACTTTGAGTGTTATCGGTATCTCGCATGGAGAGTGCAAAACAGCGAAACATTTGATATGTTCTAATCATTTTTCTAAAAATTTTTAGCTGGTTTCAACTTTTTGATTATGTAAAAGTAATTGATACACCTATTAGGCGTAATAAAAATTTTCATCCTTTTCACTAATACAATAATAATAGGAAGCTAGTTTCACTTTGTATCTGTCTGTTTTGAGCAATGTCCCTCTTGCCTAGTCTTCTCTATTATATTTTTCATTTACGGTCTAACTATACTTGATCTTTGAATAGCTGTTTCAGCATTTGTCAAAAAATGCCGAAGGGACTGGGACAAAACTTGTCTCAACCTCCTTCGGCTAATTTTTTCGGAAAGGATCCTGTTAATCACAACTATTTTTCCTTATTTATTATTGACCATTCAGCACTTGTTTTAAACTAGTTTGGATCAACTGAGTATCTGCTGGATTGTCCAATTCCAATTGGCTAGCTTTGACGTTTGCGGCAGCAGACGGTGTTTGAACAGATTGTTTCACCTTAGGATCTGTTAACGAGTTGATATATTCAGATTGTTCTTGCCACGCCTGCTTGATTAAACGATAGTATTCATCTGTTTTCTCGCTTTCATTAGCAATCGTTTCAGTAGTAGTTGAAGAATCCTTTATTTCTTGCACATTTGAATCCTCTGCAGGATTATTTCCCGTCGATTCTACATTACTAATAGGTTGATTCTCTTTTTCCTTGGTGGTACTATTTTGTGAATTTTCTGTAGAAGTCTTGGTGATCTGCGTGGAAGTCTGATCCGTGCTGGAAGAGGTACGATCAACTCCTGAGTTTGAACATCCCGCCAACAATAACAACCCTAAAATAATAAAATAACTATTTTTCATAAGCACGACTCTATTAAACAAACATTTATATTTAATTAAATATAATAAAAAATCACTATCGATAACCAATGAACAATATATCTTATCTAAAATTTAAACTATTATAGGCTTATTGAAAGTACACCCCGTTGTTAATAAAACGTAACTGAATGAGACAAAAATCCTCTCTGCTTTAAATGAACAAAAAAAACACTCAAAACAAGTTGTTTGAGCGTTTTTTGGGTTATATAGTTGACTACGGCTAAATCGAAAATAACTCCGTTGCTTCTGAGGGATCGGTATCATAAATATCAAATTCATAACCGACACCTAGATCTTTTTCTTTTAGGACATTCTCCATCGTCAAGTGAGCTAGTTCTTTTAGATTATTTTCTTTACTCAAGTGACCAAGGTAGATACGTTTGGTACGATCACCAATAACATCTGTCATGACTAAGGCGCCATCTTCATTGGATAAGTGCCCCCGATCACCTAAGATCCGTTGCTTTAAATTCCAAGGATAAGGTCCCATCCGCAACATCTCTAAATCATGGTTACTTTCCATCAAATAGCCATCTGCATTTTTGATGATTCCTCGCATATGATCACTGCAATAACCTGTATCAGTTAACATCACAAATGAACGGTTTTCTTTATGGAAACGATAAAATTGCGGAGCTGCAGCATCGTGAGAAACGCCAAAGCTTTCAATATCTAGATCCCCAAATGTTTGCACCTTCCCCATTTCAAACAAATGCTTTTGTTCAATAGGAACATTCCCAATTAATGGAGACATTGCTTCCCATGTTTTTTCATTGGCAAACACATCTAAATGATATTTCCTTGCAAGTACCCCTACCCCATGAATATGATCTCGATGTTCGTGAGTGACTAAAATCCCGTCTAATTGGTCAGGTGTCCGATCAATTTGAGCCAACAAAGAAGTAATTTTTTTCCCGCTGAGACCAGCATCTACCAAGAGCCTTTTTTTATCACTTTCGATATAAAGTGAATTTCCAGAGCTTCCACTGGCTAGGATACTGATTTTAAAAGCTGGTTTTTCTTCAGCCATTTGACTACTTCCCTTCTTACTTTGTAAACTTTTTTCATTATACTACTTTTTTAATGATCTTCCACCTTTGGAATCGTATTATTTGTTACAATCGTATTACTAAATGCATTGACCGACTCTACTTGGATCGATTTATCAGGTGTTTCTATCGCCACATACCAGACTGGAACATACACATTCTTTTCTCGCACTTTCAAAATACAAGAGTAAGCAAGCTGCCTCCAAAGGATTTTTGAACCTCGAGAAATCTTATTATTTACATACAATGTTTTGATTGCATCTTCTTCTGTGTGTAATTCTGTTTTTTCCCGTAATTGTTCAATATCGGATAAATGTGTCTGCGTGTACTTCGTGACAGCATAACTTTTATCTTGTTTATTCAGTGAAAACACAATTTTAGCTGTGTCATCATAAAAAGGTAGACCATCATATTTCTGACTCGCTTGTACTTCCGGCGTTGCACTGTCTAGATCAGAAAAATTCTTCATATAAACATAATCGCTACCAAAGAGTACATTGTTTTTTTTGTTTAAAAAGCTATTCACTGAACTTCCCATTTTATCAGGATCAAAAATACTATTTTCTGATTCTGTCTCAGATAAAGTTTTTGTTAAAACATTGTCATTGAAAACAATCCCACTACTCAACAGTCCTTTTTTACTTGTCCCATGACGTTGACTGTCCAGTTCCTTACTAAGGTCCGTTTCCTCCGCACTTAAATAATACCCTTGTCTACTTTCTGAAGAGATTTTACCAGTATAAGAAATGTCATCACTAGAAAGTCGTTGTTGAATGGATTCGGTTTGTCCTGATCGGATCACATTATTTTCTTGACTGATCGTTTCTTGATAACTTCTAAATAAAAAAACATTTAACCCTAAAAAAGCAACGAAAAAAATCCATTCAATTTTTTTGAAATCCATTTAATTCGCCTCCGTTTCAGGTAATCGTCCAAGCAAATCATTGACAGCGTACCATTGACCTTGGTATTTTACATACCACTCAGGTAATAAATCGACGACTCGATTCGTTTCCTTGATATTTTGCCACGTGTAGCCAACAATCAACGACTCGATTTTTTCTTTGTCTGCCCCTTTATCCAAAAGACTCTGGATGACTTTTTCTGTTTGTGGCAATTCAACTTCTTCATCAGATGGAATCGGTACTTGGATCGTATTCAAGCTGGTTTGGATCTTCACTTGTGAATCTACTTGATCCGCTCCAATTTCAATCTCAACTTTCCCTTTACTGTCTGAACCAAATACAGGAAATCCTTCTACAAATATTCGATAATCGATCTGATTGTTCTCTCGATCAAAATAACGCATATTTCCTAATGAATTGCCTAATTTACTAATATATGGAAAACTTTGTGAGAAAATATTCGCTGTGACGTTGTCTTGTCCGATTTCTCCCCGAAAATCAACGATTTGTGTTTCTGATTGGATCCTCATCGTCTCATTTCCATCATAAAAAAGCAGTTCATTGCTCTCATTATTTGTTTTGACCTCATCTGGTTTTTGGAAAAAGGCATTTCTAAACAAAGTATATGGTTGTTGTGACAGGATATAACTATATTTTTTTAATTTGATTTTATCTTTCGTTTCATATTGTGTCTCAACAATCGAAGGCGTTTTTTCCATCTCTGTCCACGTACTATCGGTTGCCTTTAATTCTTTTTCCAACTCTTTCCAATCAACTGAAAGATTCGATTCGTAAATGGAATCCGTCTCAAAATCAAGGAATCGCACTTTGTTCTCATTTTTATCAAACTGGATACGCATAAAGTAAATAGAATCTGTCCGATTAGGAAGCGCTGAAAAATCCAAACTTAGATGAAAGGCTTCTTTATACTCACTAAGTAGCAGCGGCGCATTATAAGTAAGCTCAATGCCTTCTTGAATAGTTTTTAACTTGTCAAATTTCTCTTTATCGCCATTGACGATTTCTGTTACTCTGCCAAATCGAGCGCCCTCGATGACTGTTTGGAGGCGAGAAACAAGATTTTCACTATTTGTTTCCTTTATTTGTCCTGAATGCAACCAAGTCACATGTAATGGAAGAAAAACTTCAGATGCTTTTCGGTAGTTTTGTGAATCGATCATCTGTGAATTGGATTCGTCAAAATTAACCGAGGTTTTACCTGCTGGACTTAGCCAAATGGCATATGAGAGGTAGATACTTAAAGCAATCATTAGGAGTAATCCTATTCGAATAACTTTTTCAGAAATTTTCATTCCCACCATTCCTCCTCATATGGTTCATATGGCAACGAGATATAGAAGGTTGATCCTTTTCCTTCTTTACTCTCTGCCCAGATTGCGCCACGGTGGGCTTTGACTACTTCTCTAGAGATAGCCAATCCTAACCCCGTTCCACCTTGGGCTCTCGCACGCGCTTTATCCACGCGGTAAAATCGTTCAAATACCCGATTCAAATCTTTTTTAGGAATCCCAAGTCCTTGGTCAGTAATACTTAAAATCACATTATTGTGTGTTTCCAACAAACGACATGTGATCATTCCACCGTCTGGAGAATATTTGATCGCATTATTCATAATATTATCAATCACTTGGATTACTTTATCGGTATCAATCTCTACCCAAAGATCTCTTTGGGTAAATTCCCGTTTAATCGTATAGTTCTTTTCTTGGTTACCCACCATCATATCAAAGCGGTCAAGAACAAAATTGACTAATTCATTAAAATTGACGTACTCTAACTGTAATTGTGTATTTCCTGTATCCATTCGCGAAAGATTCAACAGGTCATTGATCATGCGGATCATTCGATCTGTTTCATCTAACGTTACTTTTAGGAAATTAGGAGCAACTTCTTCATCTTTCCAAGCTCCCTCACTTAAAGCTTCAATATAACTACGCATACTTGTCAACGGTGTGCGAAGTTCATGAGACACGTTCGAGACAAATTCACGACGTTCTCTTTCTGTTTTTTCTTGTTCTGTTACATCATGCAATACGGCTACCAATCCACTAATAAAACCTGATTCTCTGCGGATCATGGAGAAATCTACTCGTAAAATCATTTGGTCGCTTTCCATTAATCCAGTTGAACGATCAAGTACCATTTCATTTGGGTCTTCTAGCAGTTTACGTAATGTATATTCTTCTTCAATATCTAACAAAGTCAAAATCGACTGACCGATTGCATCTTCATTTTTGACATCCAATAAAGAAACAGCCATATCGTTGATCGTAATGACTTTACCTCTTCGATCGGTCGCAATGACACCATCTGTCATATGTGACAGGACGCTATCTAACCGATTCCTTTCCGCTTCCATCGTGTCTTGAGCTTCTTCGATTCTTTCAGCCAGCTGGTTGAATGTATCCGCCAGTTGCCCTAATTCATCTTGTCCATGGACTTTAACTTTACGACTATAATCTCCCCGAGCAATCCTAATCGCTTGCTCTCGCATCTCGCCAATTGGCTGAGTGATCGACCGTGCGACTAAGACTGATACGACCATGGAGATCAGGGCTGCGATCAACGAAGCTGTGAAGAATATAATCGCAGTATTATTGATTTCAGAATATTTTTGCTCAATATTACTTTTGACGTAAAGAGCCCCGATAACGGCATCGCCGGTCGGGGACAGGATCGGTTGAATATTGATATTCACTCGCTTATCGTCACTATCTAATGCGACATACCTTTTTGTTGTGAAATCATTGATATCTACATAATCGTTTTTCTTACCGATTGAGCTTTGATCACTAACATCCGTTGTCCCACGTATAATCCCTTTTTCATCAATAACTCGAATCTCTAAAATGTCACTCGAGGCATTGTTTTCAATGAATCGTTTGATATTGGCATTGACTTCTTCAATGTCTGCGTTGTCTTTACGATTTAATTCGGGACTGATCGTGGTCGCTAAAGATTCAACTGTTTGATTCATATCTTTGATAAATGTATTGATTGTTGAACGCTCTAACCCTCGGATAAAGTAGGCACCAATAATCTCAATCGAAATCAATAAGATCAAAATAAACGTGATCGCAATTTTGAAATTGACTGATCGAAAAAATCGCACTTTTCCTTTCATCAATTACTCCTGTTCCTGGTTACGTAAATAGTAACCAACACCTCGCCGTGTCACTAAATAATTAGGATGACTTGGATTATCTTCAATTTTTTCGCGTAGACGTCTCACGGTTACATCTACAGTTCGCACATCACCAAAGTAATCATAGCCCCACACGGTTTGCAGCAAATGCTCTCGTGTCATCACTTGTCCGATGTGTTTTGCTAAGTAAAAAAGCAATTCAAATTCACGATGCGTTAATTCAATTGTTTCGCCTCGTTTCGTTACCATATAAGCATCCGGATGAATCGTCAGGTCACCAATCACGAGTTCAGAAGGGGCAATTTCTTCTACTTCTTTGGTAGCAGTTGCGCCACGACGAAGATTGGCTTTCACTCGAGCCACTAGTTCACGATTAGAAAAAGGCTTCGTCACGTAATCATCAGCACCTAATTCCAGTCCTAATACCTTATCGATTTCAGAATCTTTTGCAGTCACCATAATGATCGGCATGTCGTAGGTTTTCCGTACTTCACGCGCGACTTCTAAGCCATCCATTTTTGGTAACATCAAATCTAGCAAGATCAAATCAGGTTCCACCTCAGTGACTTTTTCTAAGGCTTCTTCCCCGTCATATGCAGTATAAACATCATAGCCTTCCTTGGCTAAATTGAATTTGACGATATCCGAAATCGGCTTTTCGTCATCGACAACTAAAATCTTTTTCATTAAAGAGCCACCTCTTTTTTATTATTGTCATACTCTCCCATTATAACGTATTTTCCAAGATGTTTCATCTTTGTAAAAAAAGCCTTACAGAAAACATACACTTCTCACTTGAATCCTCATTTTGTTTATCCTTTATTTGTTTTTGGTGACAAAAAATAAACGAATCAAAAAATAGCAATTTTTCGATTCGTTTTACTGATTGATAGGGCTATTTTATTTTTTATAGAAAACGACGGTATTCATCAGTTATCTACAACTTGTACCGTAATTAATTCTTTGACATCTTCAGGATTGCCAGTCGGGATCGAAACAATCGTTGCTTGATCAAGGATTTCTTGTTCCTGCTTTTTCACTGCTGCTTGATCTCTTGGATCACCTTGAAAATGACTCGGAACAGGATAACAAGTGATCGTACCGTTATGATTGCTTGAATAAACAACTAAACTTTGATAACCATATTCTCCTGAAAGAGTGACCGTTTCAGTTGGAAAAGTCAAACTCGTGCTATCATAAGGATTGACTGCTGCTCCAGCAGCTGAATGTGACACATGAAGTTTAAAATTCCCACTGGCTAAATCGGTTTTGTAATGTGTACCCATAACCGCTAACCAGACACGGGCATATTCAATTTGGTCGTTTGTATAGCCACTTAGCGGATTGGGAGTGACCATTGTTTCGGTGGTGCTGCTGATTGTCGTTGATGCGCTCGTTGTTTCATTTTGCGTAGTATTCGTATTTTTCGCGACAGACTGGGAGTTAGTCGTAGTAGATTGGGTTTGTGATGATGCTTGTTTGGCTGAACTTGAAGAGTTAGTCATTGTTTGAGTTTCACTGGATGAAGCAGCCTTTGATTCTTCTGCTTTATTTCCTTTTGTGCCACAACCAACAAGAAGAAAAGCTGAAATAACCATTACAAATCCTACTTTTTTCATTTATACCACCTCTTTTTATTAATAGTTCGTATTATAACATTTTACGCTGCCAAATACATCGCTACTTAAGCTATATAATATTTATCTTTTTTTGTTTAAGTTGTAAGATGTTGATTTTTATCTTTCCTATCGCTCAGAGTAATTCTTAGCTAAACGATCAAAAACGATCAAAAAGAGACTAAGGCAAAACTTGCCTCAGTCTCTTCTAGTATCTCTAAAAACGAATAAACGGTGAGACAAAAGCAGCATCTTCGGAAATAAGCCGAAATTAACCAATAATTTGGGAAGTGCCAAGTAGATAACAATTAACAGCAACACTAGTATTTATACTTCTTTTCAATTTCCGAAAATCCCTTCTTATTTCTCGATGCTAAACACTTTTATTTCAACCTCTTCTTTGCTATTTTAAGCTGTTTGACTTTGTTGAATAGCTATTTTTCTGATTACTTTTCTAATACTTGAACCCCGACGCCTAACAAACCAGGACCTGTATGAACAACAAGTGCAGGGGATATTTGACCAAAATAGATTTGTTGCGCTTGTGGAAATTCTTCTTTCAATCTAGCCATCATCTCAGTTGCTTCTTCTTTGGCGTCTCCATGCGCAACGGCTAAGTTAAAGACTTTAGCTGTTCCAACTCGTTCTTTCACATAGGAAACAGTTCGATCTAGACTTTTTTTACGACCTCTTGCTTTGCCCACTGTATAGTAAATGCCTTCATCATTACAAGAAATGATTGGATTTAATTTTAAAGCCGTTCCTAATATAGAAGCAACTAACCCAATCCTTCCCCCTTTTTGTAAATATTCAAGGGTTGCCACGTTAAAGAATACTTTGGTCTGTTTGACTAATTCATTGAGTCTTTCAATCAATAATGACCATTCCATTCCTTCTTCTAACCATTTAGCTGCTTGAATTGCTGAAAAGCCTGCTCCGATCCCAATGTTCTTAGTATCTAGTACATACGCTTCCAATTCTTCTTGTTGTTGGGCAATCAACCGAACGATGTTATACGTACCACTTAATCCACTTGAGATTGTTACTGCTAAGATTTTTTCATAGCCGTCCTGTTTGATCTGTTCAAAAATTTTGGTAATTGTTTCGCCATCAGGTAAAGATGTTCCTGGAATCTCTTGAGGTAATCTTTGATAGATTTCTTCCGGAGTAATATCAACTTTATCAGTATATACTCGATCTTTATAAATAATCTTTAATGGAATCACATACATTTGATATTTTTCAATTAGCTCTTGTGGAACGTCTGTCCCAGAGTCTACTAAAATCGCCACTTTATTTTTCATTTTTTTTCTCCTCAATTAAATACTCAGTTTCTAGACTAATCGTTTTTTCTGCCAACAATTTCATCGCAAATGACAAGGTCGCCGATCGAACTGCGATATATTCTACGGGTATCTCTTGCTCCAATATCTGTGGATAGACTTCTCCTTGAGCCAATTGGCTAACCATTTTGATGGCTTTTTCTTGTTCGTGACAAAATAGATTGTAGGCTTCACGGATACCAACCGTTTTCCCTTGAAAGAGGATTCCTTCTTTAATTTCCGGAATCGTTAGAACTTGCTTCAATGATGTAATTGCAATTAAAAATGCAACATGCTCTTTGTTGTATCGTTTTTTGATGGGCGCTGGAACTAGCCCTAATTTCACATAGTTATTTACCATTGAAGAGGTCAACAATGGATGTTTCTCACCTCGGATAACAGGAGAAAGATAGCGATCAACTAACGTTCTGACCTGATCCATATAAAGTTCTAAATCAGGAAGTTCATCCCACTGAGGTAAATGATAATTTTCCAGTTCTTTTCCCCATTCAATTAATTGTTGTCGCATTTTTTCCATTGCTTGTTCTCCTTTGTTGTTTTCACAAACATCTTATTAGAGTTATTAAAAACATCCAATCTAGTTTTTTTAACTAGGTAATTCAATTATAATAAATTTCTCGAGAAAATAAAACAATTTTACTTGCGAATACCTAAAATAAAACAATCTTTCCCTCCTTAAATAGATATCTTGGTTCTTTGTTTGCTATTTTTTCTTACTTTTCTGATTCCTTAAGACCTACGGATAGTAACTTGCTTACTTCTAAGCTTATTTGAAACCTTCAGTCCATTCGGCATGGTACACTGAATAAGAGTGAATGGAGGGAAATAAAGATGATTCCAACAGATAAATTTTTTCAAGGAGAAAACAAAACCCACCCTTTTTTTGAAGGATGGTATTTTAAACATCAAATCGGAAATAACGTTTATGCTTTCATTCCTGGCTATTCGATTGCGGAAAATGGCGAAAAGTCTCCCTTTATACAAGTAATCAGTCATGAACATTCCGAGATTTTTTATTTTGATAGTGCGCAACTCTTTATCGAAAAAGAACATTTATTCATAAAAATTGGTGAAAATATCTTTAGTGAAAAGGGTATTTCTCTTTCGTTAACCAATGGCAATCTGTCGATTCATGGAACGATTGATTATGGCGATTTTACACCTATCCATCGGACCTACTATGCTCCTAGTATCATGGGCCCTTTTTCTTATTTCGCTTTTATGGAATGTTACCATGGGATATTAAGCATGAAACATTCACTACAGGGAGAATTAGTCTGGAATGATCAACCCATTGATTTTGATCAGGGGATTGGTTATATAGAAAAAGATTGGGGCTCTTCTTTTCCTGCAACTTATGTATGGGCCCAGTGTAATCAATTTGAGACGTCCGATGCACGTTTTTTCTTTTCTGCAGCAGAAATTCCATTTCTTGGTGGACGTTTTTTGGGAATCATCACAGTTTTGCAGATCCAGAGCGAAGAATATCGCTTTGCTACTTACTACGGAGCTAAAATTTTATCGATCGTCCAAGAAAAAGACTATTTAGTTATCACGATCAAACAACAACAGCTTAAATTAACACTGGCAGTCCTGCAAAAAGACGGACATCTATTAATGGCGCCTCACAAAGGATTGATGAATCGAGTGATTCGTGAAAAAGCCAGTACAGAAATCTATGTAACGTTACAAAAAAATAATGAAACGCTTTTGGAACAAAAAGGGATCGCAGCAGGATTTGAGGAAGTGGATCATTTGCATGGTTTTACCTACTAAAATAGGAGACCCGCCATTAAAAATGGCGGGAAGGAGTAAAAATGAAAAAGTGTTAGGGTTCGTTCTTTTGCAAGAACTTTTGTTGGTTGGTATGGTTATATCATACTGAGCATTTGTGAATAAACTATGAATGAATTTCTATAAAGACGTAAAGTTTTTTATGATTTTTTTTAAGCTAGTCTTGCATTTTAAAATCTACAGTGCTACTATTATTAAGTAATATTCAGTAAATATTTCATAAATTTATTGGGCCGTTAGCTCAGTTGGTAGAGCAGCTGACTCTTAATCAGCGGGTCGCGGGTTCGAGCCCCTCACGGCCCATTGGGTGCCAAACCCACGTCATCAGTACATTCTTGGCTACTTCGGTAGTTTCGAAAAGAGTGTACGTGATGACATTTTTTGTTTTTCGGATATATTTTTTTGATTGATCACTTAGTATTGTCCGGGGGAAAACTACGAATGAATGAACTCCGCCAAACCGTCAATTAATTAAACCACATTGCTTCCTCTAACAGATCTCTTCATCGCAACTAAATGATAGCGTTCACTTTACTAATAAAGCATTTATCGTTACAATCTAATTAAAGTTTCAATGAAACAAAGTAAGTCTAGCCCTTTTGACGTATTACCAAAGAAGTTCGTACACCTTGGGATCCTATTTAGTTGATGAGACAGCCTTTTGCCAACCATTAACTAACTATTGGATCGTTTTATCAACTAGTAATTGGAGGAAAAAATTATGTGTGGACGTTATTTTTTTGATTTAGCATCCGATGAGCTGAAAAAATATTATGAACAAGTAAAGCCACAGGCGGAAAGTCGGCAAATCCACATTGGAAAAAATGAAATTTTTCCATCGAACCATGTAGTAACATTAGGTCTTAATCAAGAATCCGTTGTTGTGCCAGGTATCACTCGTTGGGGCTTTACCGGTTTTAAAAAAGGACAGCTAATGATCAATGCTCGAGCAGAAACTGTGGAAGAAAAAAAGACATTCTCTCACCCTTTCAAAGAGACTCGTTGTGTTTTCCCAATGTCGGGTTTTTATGAATGGGATTCTGATAAACACAAAGTAATGTTCACTGACAGTCAAACGTCCGTCCTTTATGTCGGTGGTTTTTATCGAATCCATAAAAATGAAGCTGGATTTGAAACCGAATCAATCATTTTGACCACTCAACCAAGTCAATCAGTGCTTCCCGTTCATGATCGCATGCCCTTAATCCTAGCAAAAGAACAGATTAAAGACTGGCTTAATGATTTAGATTTTGCAAGGAGTCAACTGACAGCGAAGATGCCTGAGTTAAGTCGACGAAATGTAGACGAAAACCATATATAACCAAAAACAAACATGTACTGAAAAATACAATGAGCAAAATGCTTCTCAGATACTTCGGTTTGTTTTGAAGTGTTGAAGCATCATAACATTATTCAAATATTTACAAAAAATTGAACGAACACCTCAATACTAGCTGTCTTGCACAAAAACTTCTAATATATTGGTACAAAAAATGAAGCGTTCCAAAAATAGTAAAGACTATTTTCAGAACGCTTCATTATGATTTACTAGAGTTTGATCGAACTTTTCGTGATCAGTTACCTAAACATTATTCTTTCCAGCTATCGACTGTTTTTTGATTTTCTTTGATCCAGTCTTGCGCTGCTTGTTGTGGATCTTTTCCGTTATTGATTTCTAACATGACTTTTTCCATATCTTTTTCTGACCAGTGGAAATTATCTAAGACCTTATATGCTTCTGGTTGGTCTTCTTTTAATCCTTTGCGGACGATCGTATGGATTTCTTCAGCACTTCCCATAGCTTTTTTAGGATCTTCAAGATACTTCAAGTCATATTTAGCAAACATCCAATGTGGAGTCCAACCAGTAATAACGATTGGTTCTTTCTTTTTGATGGCTTGACCTAATGCCACTGTCATCGCACCTGAAGAAGAAGTTTCTACGGTCCAATCTTTTAAGTTGTCATATTGCTTGATTGTATTTTCAGCAGCATTGACGACTCCGGCACCAGGTTCAATACCGGTGATTTTCTTACCTGCTTGATTGGTTAATTCTTCAATTGAGTTGACATCCATATAGCTTGGAACAGCTAAGCCAACTTTAGCACCAGTTAAATTAGCACCTAGATCATTTATTTGGTCTTTGTACTGTGCATATTGAGAACCATGGGTTTTTGGTAACCAAGCAGCTACCATCCCATCTGATTCTCCTTTAGAAACAGATTCCCACATGATGGAATTATCTAATGGTGTGATCGACACATCATAGCCCATTCCTTTAAGTACTTCAGCAACTACATTCGTTGAAGCTACTTCAGTATCCCATTCTACATATGAAAGATTGATTTTTTTTGTTTCTTTGTTATTAGCTAAACTACCTAAGCCAATGGCACCTAAAATCACAACCACTACAGCTCCAATAATGATTCCTTGGCGTTTTTTACTTTTTTGTTTGTTCGCACCTGTCGCTTTTTTATTATTTGGTTGATTCAAATGTTGCGTAAAACGGTCAATGATGATCGCCAAGATAACTAAAGCTACCCCGTTAACAAATCCATTTCCGACTTGTGCACGTTGTAATGCTGACAAGACGCCACGACCTAATCCTGGCGCTCCAATCATTGAAGCAATCACGACCATTGAAAGTGACAACATGGTGGTTTGGTTGATCCCCGCCATGATCGTACTTTTAGCCAATGGTAATTCTAACTTGAACAGTTTTTGCCAACTGGTACTACCAAATGAATCAGATGCTTCCACCAATTCTTTTGGTACTTGGCGAATACCTAGATTTGTGAAACGAACAGTTGGTGGTAACGCAAAGATAACTGAGGCGAATACCCCTGGAACCATCCCAATCCCAAAGAATGCAACTGCTGGGATCAAGTAAACAAATCCTGGCATAGTTTGCATAAAGTCAAGGATCGGTTTGATGATACTTTGCGCTTTGCTGCTTTTTGCCATTAAGATTCCTAATGGTACACCAATAATGATGGAGATCATACTAGACAATAAGACAAGTGTCACAGTATTCATCAAATCAGACCATAACCCTTGATTGTAAATAAACCATAGACCGATCAACGTAAACAAGGTCAGTCCTGGACGTTTCTTAGAGATAAAGAATGCAACGACTGTTAATAAAAGGATGAACACTGGTGCTGGAATAACTAATAATAAATTAGTGATCCCAGACATCACTGCTTGCCCGATCGTTTGTAGAAAAGCAAATAATCCTGCAAACGTAGTCGTAAACCATTCTGTCAATTTTTCAACCCAATCTGCTACGGGTAATTGATAGTTTAATAAATTATTCATGTTCATTCACCTCACCTGATTCTGCTAATGCTTCAATCACACTTCCTCGAATGACAACCCCTTTAAGTTTACCGTTGTCAACGACTGCTAGTGGCGTAGGTGAATCATAAATAATATTGAAGATATCACTGACAATCATGTCTTTCCCAATGACAGTGACATTTTCATCTAAGAAATCAATTAACGGCCGTTTTTGGCGTCTGGCTTCTAGCGCTTGATCAGCTGTAATGATTCCTTTTAAGTTTCGTTTTCTATCGACTGCCATCAACATACTTACTTCTTCGTTGCGCATTCGAGTCAATGCAACATTCGGACCATCTGATTCAATATTGGTAGTCAACGCTGGAACCATGATATTTTGAGCTGTTAAGACTTTGGAGCGATCCACTTCCTCCACAAATTCTCGAACATAATCGTTAGCAGGATTCGTTAAGATTTCTTCCCCTGTGCCGATTTGCATGATTTCACCATCTTTCATCAATGCAATACGGTCACCGATTCGCAACGCTTCGTTTAGATCATGGGTGATGAAAATGATTGTTTTTTGGACATTTGATTGTAATTCGAGTAGTTCATCTTGCATTTCACGGCGAATCAACGGATCAAGAGCAGAAAAAGCTTCATCCATCAATAAAATCTCTGGATCGTTGGCTAATGCTCGAGCTAGCCCCACACGTTGTTGCATCCCACCAGATAATTGATTTGGATATTGATCTTTAAATGAAAGCAAACTTGAGTTTTCAAGTGCTTGTTCTGCTTTTTGTTGGCGTTCTTCTTTCGGAACTCCTCGAACTTCTAAACCATATTCCGTATTTTCTAAGATCGTACGATGTGGAAATAACCCAAAGTTTTGGAAAACCATATTGATCTTGTGACGACGAACTTCACGAAGTTCTTCTTTACTCAATTTTGAGATGTCTTCTCCATCGATATAGATGTTTCCTGCTGTTGGTTCGATCAAACGATTCAATAATCGAATCAAGGTTGATTTCCCACTACCGGAAAGACCCATGATAACGAATATTTCGCCTTCTTGAACATCAAAGCTAGCATCGTAAACACCGACCGTTGCGCCGGTTTTTTTCAATATATCTGTCTTCGGTTGATGATTCTTCATCATTTCTAAAGCTACTTGTGTCTTTTTACCAAATATTTTTGTTAAATTTTTTACTTCTACCTTTACCAAACAAATTTCTCCTTTTTTATGTTTATGTAAATTCATTTTACTTTCTGAAAAAAAGTGACCACACTATACTAACATCGTGTAGTCACTTTGTCAAAAAGGAGACTTTTTTGTTTGCTTCCAAAATAAAAAAAACTTGAATAAAGCCCTAGCGGTTAGGCTTATTCAAGATTAAAATTTGATGATAAAAAATAATTGAAGGACTAGTTTTCTGGATAGAAGAAATTAGTCATTCTTTGTAAGGTAAATTCGTTTCCAATGAAATGTACAGTGTCACCCGCTGTGAATTTAGCATACGGTCCAGGTGAAACGAGCAACTCTTCTTTATGGGAAATCGCAATCACTGTCGCTCCTGTTGCTTGCCAAATATTCAACTCGCTGATGGAGCGGTCAAGATGGGTCGCTTCTTTCGTCAACGTTAATTCAAATGGCAATAAAGGATTCATCTTATGTATCCGTTTCGTTTGACTGACTAATTGATCTAATAATTGTGAAAAATGATCCAATTCTTCTTGTTGCTTTTCTACACTTGCCATAATTTCAGCTTTTGTTTCTTGGATCGATTGAACATCTTGGTATTGCAATAAAAAATCTTTGGCTTTCTCTTTTGAGGCAACGAATGCCCCACTGCCATGGCGAACCTCCATGATCCCTAGATCAACTAGCACATTGATTGCTTTTCTTGTAGTTTCAGGAGAAGCATTATATGTACTTGCTAAAGTGGATCTCGCATGGATCTTCTCCCCTACCTGATAACGGTTTTCCACGATTCGTTCAGCCAGATCAACTGCGATTTGTTGGTATCTTGGACGAACAATTTTTTTCTTTCCTGCCATTTATTCTCCTCTTCCTTCTCTTTTTCAGTTACATCTTACTATGGGAAATCAAAATAAGCAAAAAATCTTAAAAAGGTTTTAAGTCTGTTCCTTGGAGAAAAATCAAAAGAAGCAGAATCAACCACTCAAAAAAACAACGAACGATGAACTGTTTTTCGATCATCACTCGTTGTTTTTATCATCACACATCCGTTAGATTTTCTTTACTGGGCAAGCACTTTTACAGTCATCACACGTTTTTCCTGATTTGATACGTGAAAATATAATATAACCAGCACTGCCAAAGATCAATACACTTAATAAAAAAGTCGCCATTTAATTTCCACCTTCTAATGATAACGTCAAAATTTCTTGTTTCTTCTGCTGCTTTTTCAATAAAGCGTAACCTAATCCAATCAGGACCATACCTGCTAAATAAGTCGAAAATACGATAGAGCCGCCTTCTAATAAATGAGCGAACTGATAAATCATGAAGCTTACCAAGTAAGCAAACCCACATTGATAACCAACTGCGATCAGTGTCCATTTCCTTGAATTCATTTCACGATGGATCGCACCGATTGCTGCAAAACAAGGGGCACAAAGCAGATTGAACGACAACAAGGAATAAGCAGCAGCGGAAGTATACGTACCTTGTAATGCTTGCCAAATCTCTCGACCATTTTCCGCTACTTCTTTGTGCCCAAACAAAATACCAAAAGTCCCAATGACATTTTCTTTGGCCACTAATCCAGTGATCGTAGCTACTGTTCCTTGCCAATTCCCCCATCCTAGTGGTTGGAAAAGAGGAGCCACAATCCGTCCAACACTTGCTAGAATACTTTGATCTTCTGTAACAGGTTGACCAAAAAAGTTATACGAAGAAGTAAACCAAATCAAAATACTTGAAACAAAGATGATCGTTCCTGCTTTTTTGACGAATGATTTACTGCGGTCATAGGTTTGGCGTAAAATCGTTGTTCCTTGTGGAAAATGATACGCTGGTAGTTCCATAATAAATGGTGCGGTATCGCCAGCAAATAACTTCGTCTTCTTCAACATGATCCCTGATAAAACGATGGAAGACATACCTAGAAAATAAGCAGAGGGTGCTACCCAAGAAGTATGGGGGAAAAAAGCTCCTGCAATCAAAGCAATGATTGGTAATTTAGCAGAACATGGCATAAACGTCGTGACCATAATCGTCAAGCGCCGATCTTGCTCATTTTCAATGGTTCGGCTAGCCATCACCCCTGGAACGCCACAACCTGTAGCAATCAACATAGGAATAAACGATTTTCCTGACAAACCAAATTTCCGAAATAAACGATCCATCACAAAAGCGATCCGTGACATGTAGCCACAATCTTCCAAGAAACTTAAACACAAGAACAAGACGATCAGCTGAGGTAGAAAGCCCAACACTGCGCCTACCCCTGCTATGATTCCATTGAGGATCAATTGTTGCATCCACTGTGCCACTTGCCAGTTGACCAGTACCTGTTCGACGTGTTGTGGCAACCAGCTGCCAAATAACGTGTCATTGATCCAATCAGTTCCCATTGTTCCGATTGTTTGAATCGCTAAATAATAGATCAGCCACATGACAAAAGCAAAAATTGGTAAAGCGAACCAGCGATTAGTAACGATTCGATCGATTTTATCACTGATGGACAAGCGAAATGAATCCGTAGACACGACACAAAGTTCAGTAAGTTGCGTTAGCCATTCATATCGTTCATTAATAACTATTGTTTCGCTATCTTCATCAAATAGTCTCTCTGTCAGACGAATCAGCTGCTCAATTTCTTTTTCTTGTTTTGTCGTTATTGTTTGTTTTTCCCATAACTGTGGATCACGCTCAAAATATTTGATGGCAGACCAGCGTTGAAAAGGCTGATCTTTTCCTAATATCTCTTCGATTTCATGGATTGCAGCTTCTAGTCGATCGTCATAATTAGTTAGTAAGGATACCTTCTGTTCTTTTGGCTGCTTGGAGGCATCAATGATTTTCTTCGTGAGTTTATCCAATCCTTCTTTTTTCAATACACTGATAGGAATCACAGGTATGCCTAAACCATAACTTAATTTTTCGACATTGATTTTTTTGCCATTTTTTTTAATGATATCCATCATATTCAGTCCGATAATGATGGGGATTCCTAGATCTAATAATTGTGAAGTCAGATAAAGATTTCTTTCTAAATTTGTGGCATCGACAATATTGATGATCAGATCAGGACATTCGTTGGTCAAATAATCTCTCGCAATTACTTCTTCAGGTGTATAAGGTGACAGGGAATAGATTCCAGGTAAATCTTGAATCTTGATTATCGGATTCTTCTTCATTTTTCCTTCTTTTTTTTCCACCGTTACCCCTGGCCAATTCCCTACGTATTGTTTAGCACCAGTTAAGGCATTGAATAAACTACTCTTTCCACTATTAGGGTTACCGACTAAAGCTACCTTCATTTTTTACACCTCTTTTTGCACAAGGATCAACATTGCTTCTTCTTTACGAAGCGTTAACTCATACCCTCGCAAGGTAATTTCTAACGGGTCTCCTAGTGGTGCTAATTTTCTTACGGTCAAAGGAACATTTTTCGTTACACCCATATCCATCAAACGCCGTTTAACAGCGCCTTTTCCATGTATCCCTACAACGATTCCTCGTTCTCCAACAGTCAGTTGATCTAATGAAGTCCAGTTATCCTTAGAAAGTTCGTTCTTTTTCACTAAAATTTGTTTAAACAACTCTCGATCGATCGCGATCCGATTATTTTTTAGCAGGACGATTCCATTACTTCCTGATCGATTGATAACAACGAGTTTACTTCCAACGATTATACCGAGATTTTGCAAATGTTTTTTGACTGCTTCACTCGTTTGCAATTTTTCAATTTGGTAAACAAGATTTAGCTTCGCTTCTTCTAAAGGGACAGTGGCATCTAAAGATAAAGTAGCATTCAAATTCATAAATCGATTTTCATCTCCTTCTTGTGAAAAACATCATGATAGTTCTTTCTATTTATTTTCCCTATTATTTACTTCATTTATCAACATACATTGAGAATCATTCTCAATAAGAATACTCTCGTTACTTGATAAAGTCAACGAACGTTGTGATTTTATGAGCGAACTTTCATTTAACCATTTAATAAGGAGATAAAAAAATCTTTTCGGGGATTTTTCCACAACCTTCACTGTACTAAAACAAGTATTTTTTCCCCTGTTACTTGTTTTCAGCTGTTTTTCAAAAACCACAAAACATAGTATTCCACAGTTTCCACAACACAAGATGTAGTGTTTGTTGTTTGACTTTTTTACCAATAGTTTTATACTATTCATTATAGATAAACAAGAGCTGTGGAGGAGGCAATACACATGAATGTCAAAATATTTTCTAAAAATAATTGTATGCAATGCAAGATGGTCAAACGCTTTTTAACTGACAACCAAATCGATTTTGAAGAAGTTAATATCGACGAACAACCAGATGCAATTGAATGGTTAAAAGCTCAAGGATTCCAAAGTGTTCCTGTCATTACGTCAGATGCACAAACGGTGATCGGGTTTCGACCAGATCAACTTCGCAAACTTGCTAGTTAGTCACCAGTCAATCGAAATGGAAAAGAACGTAGAATTGGATTTGATGGAATTGAGGCACTTGTTTTTGCCGTAAACTCCCCAAATCCTTTTTTACAGCACGAAACAATATTCACTATCAAAATATGGAATGAAGGTTGGGCGTACTTATGAGTCTTAAGCAGTTAAAAGATGTTAGTTACTTTAAATTAAACAATGAAATCAATCGACCAGTAAATGGTCAGATCCCGCTAAATAAAGATAAAGAAGCGCTAACCGCTTTTTTTGAAGAAAATGTCAAACCAAACACGATGACGTTTGCAACAGCAATGGATAAAATCAATTATTTGATTGAAAACGACTATTTAGAGTCAGAATTTATCCAACTGTACTCTGCTGAATTTATTGAATCACTTTATCAATTTTTAGCAGAACAACACTTTACCTTTAAATCATTTATGGCTGCCTACAAATTTTATTCACAATATGCGTTAAAAACGAATGATGGTACTGCTTATCTTGAATCTTATGAAGATCGAGTAGCTTTCAACGCACTTTATTTTGCTAATGGTGATGAACAATTAGCGTTGTCTTTAGCAGATGAAATGATCCACCAACGTTACCAACCTGCTACCCCTTCTTTCTTGAATGCCGGTCGGAAACGTCGTGGGGAACTCGTTTCTTGTTTCTTGACACAAGTAACTGATGATATGAACTCTATCGGTCGTTCGATCAACTCTGCTTTACAACTATCACGTATCGGTGGTGGTGTTGGGATCACTCTTTCAAACCTACGTGAAGCGGGGGCACCGATCAAAGGTTATGAAGGAGCAGCAAGTGGTGTTGTCCCTGTTATGAAATTATTTGAAGATAGTTTTAGCTATTCAAACCAATTAGGTCAACGTCAAGGTGCTGGTGTCGTTTATTTGAACGTCTTCCACCCAGATATCATTGCTTTTCTTTCTGCCAAGAAAGAAAATGCAGATGAAAAGATCCGAGTAAAGACACTTTCACTTGGTGTAATCGTTCCTGATAAATTTTACGAGTTAGCTCGTAAAAATGAAGAAATGTATCTTTTCAGTCCTTATAGTGTGGAAAAAGAATATGGCGTGCCATTTTCTTATGTCGACATCACTGCTGAGTATGATCATTTAGTAGCGAATCCTAATATTCGGAAACAAAAAATCAAAGCACGTGAACTTGAAAATGAAATTTCGAAATTACAACAAGAATCCGGTTATCCTTATATCATCAATATTGATACAGCTAATCGTGAAAATCCAGTTGACGGAAAGATCATCATGAGTAACTTGTGTTCGGAAATCCTACAAGTTCAAACACCTTCTGTTATCAATGGAAAACAAGAATATGAAGTATTAGGAACGGACATCTCATGTAATCTCGGTTCGACTAACATCGTTAACTTGATGGACAGCCCTGATTTTGGTCAGTCTGTGCGTACGATGACACGGGCATTGACTTACATCACAGATGCTTCCGATATCGATGTTGTCCCTCCAATCCAAAATGGAAACAAATTGAATCATACGATCGGACTAGGAGCAATGGGCTTACACACTTTCTTTGCGAAGGAACAAATGGCGTATGGCTCTGAAGAATCCTTAGATTTCACAAATATTTACTTTATGCTTTTAAATTACTGGACATTAGTTGAAAGTAATACGATTGCTCGTGAAAGAAAACAAGTCTTCCATAACTTTGAAAAATCTGCTTATGCAGATGGAAGCTATTTTGATAAATATGTTACTGGAGAATTCCAACCAAAATCTGATAAAGTAAAAGCTTTATTTGAAGGAATCTTTATTCCAACTGCTGAAGATTGGGAAAACTTAAAACAAGCGATCATGACCGATGGTTTATACCATCAAAATCGTCTAGCTGTAGCACCGAATGGTTCGATTTCTTATATCAATGACACTAGTGCAAGTATTCATCCGATTACACGCATGATCGAAGAGCGTCAAGAAAAGAAAATCGGGAAAATCTATTACCCAGCGCCTTATCTGTCAAATGAAACAATTCCTTACTATACTTCAGCTTATGACATGGACATGCGAAAAGTCATTGACATTTACGCAACTGCTCAACAACATGTAGATCAAGGAATGAGTTTAACCCTATTTATGCGTTCTGAAATCCCAGAAGGTCTATATGAATGGAAAACAACGACTAAACAAACAACACGTGATTTGAATATCTTACGTCACTACGCTTTCCATAAAGGAATCAAATCAATTTATTACGTTCGGACGTTTACTGATGACGCAGAAGAAATCGGCAGCAATCAATGTGAAAGTTGTGTCATCTAAAACAAGTAAGCAAAAAAAATGAACAGACAGGTAATTTAAATAAAGGAGCATTTCTCATGTCAGAAACTTACTATGAAGCAATAAACTGGAATGAAATTGAAGATATCATTGATAAATCTACGTGGGAGAAACTAACTGAACAATTTTGGTTAGATACCCGTATTCCTTTGTCTAATGATTTAGATGACTGGCGGACACTGTCACAGTTAGAAAAAGATACGGTTGGCCATGTCTTCGGTGGACTGACTTTACTCGATACTGTCCAATCAGAAAGCGGAATGGATCAGCTGCGTAAGGATGTTCGTACGCCGCATGAAGAGGCTGTATTGAACAATATCCAATTTATGGAATCGGTCCATGCAAAAAGTTATTCTTCCATTTTTAGTACATTGAATACAAAAAAAGAAATCGAAGAAATCTTTGAATGGACGAATACAAATCCTTATTTACAAAAAAAAGCGGAACGTATCAATGAAATCTACAAAAATGGCACAGCTTTAGAAAAGAAAATCGCTAGTGTGTTCTTAGAAACATTCTTATTTTATTCCGGCTTTTATACTCCTCTTTATTATTTAGGAAATAATAAGTTAGCGAATGTAGCAGAAATCATCAAATTGATTATTCGAGATGAATCTGTTCATGGGACTTACATTGGCTACAAATTCCAATTAGGTTACAATGAACTATCAGAAGAAGCACAAGAACAGCTAAAAGACTGGATGTATAATTTATTATATGAATTGTACGAAAATGAAGAACGTTATACCGAGGAACTGTATGATCCAATCGGTTGGACGGAAGAAGTAAAAACATTCTTGCGCTACAATGCCAATAAAGCATTGATGAACCTGGGAATGGATCCACTTTTTCCAGATACAGCGAATGATGTCAATCCAATCGTGATGAACGGTATCTCTACCGGTACCAGCAACCATGATTTCTTCTCACAAGTGGGAAATGGCTACCTCTTAGGGCATGTGGAAGCAATGCAAGATGACGATTATTTGATTGGTTTAGATGACTAAATAGGAAAAGAACGTTTAAGCGTTGGGTTGTCCCCACCTTAAACGTTCTTTTTTATGTGCTTTTTCTCAGTCAATCATTTGATATGTTCATGAAACTAAATATGGAAAATTCTCTCTGCATACTGGTCTTCGATTTTTAGGTTTCGTTCGTGTCCCCCATCGATATTCGCACTTAAATAAACTGGCGGTTCAAAACCTTGAGCAACCATTCGCTCAATGGCTTCTAACATCGTTTGTTGGAGTAACAATGTAGCCGCATATGTCGAAGTCCCGCAGACTTTGGTCTCTAATCCATCAACAGGTAATACCGCATCACCATAAACAGAGTGGTCATCTAAAACAACATCCGCAAATTCATACAATAACTTTCCACTTTCATTTCGTGAAGTGGATGCTTTAGAGGCAGCCAATGCCGTGACCACGATCAATTTATTTCCACGCTTTTTGATTTCCTCAGCCATTTCAATTGCCATGGGTTTTTCCCAGAATTAGAAATCAGGAAAAAGACATCATTGGGATGGATGGATACTTTGTGCATGAGCGTTCGTCCGACACCAGCATGTTGTTCGTACATGCCCCCCGCAGGATCTAAAATCAGTTTTGACGGTATCAATCCACCTGCACGCCCACTGATTTCTAGCGCTGCTGCATGGGAATGTCCGCTACCAAAAGCCTGCGTAATCCCACCGTTCATAATTCCATCGGCTACGATTTGGGCTGCTTTCGTTATATTTTCTGTTTCATACTTCTCTAATGTTTCAGTTAATTTTTTACATTCTTCAAAAAATGCGAGTGTCATAAGGCTCTCTCCTTTTTATGATTATTCCTCATTTAGTTAGAAAATCACATGATTCCGAATACTCTTAATAAGATCGATAACACCATGATCGCTAAAATCGCTCTTGTTGAATTAAAGTATTTTTTGCCTAACAACCAATAAATGACACCCACTAAAAGGGCTGGAATCATCATCGGCATGATCTGATCTAGTGTTTCTTGAAGGTTAAGTTCGACATCTCCCGTTTTAAAGGTCCAAGTAATTTGGGCATTGATCACCGATGGAATCATGGCACCAATCACCGTGACCCCTAATAAAGTAGCAGCATTGGTCAACGCATTCAAATGTCCGGACATACTAGTCACTAATTTCACGCCTTGAGTATAACCTATTCTTACAGAGAAAAATCGAAAGACTAAAATCGCCAGATTTACTAATACCCAAACAGCAACTCCGATCGCGTTTCCTTGTAGAGCTAAATAGGAAGCCACTGAACCAAAAACAGTTGGGAACAATACTCCAAAAATCGTATCCCCGACACCAGCAAATGAACCCATTAATCCAGTTTTCAAACTAGACACCGTATCTTTTGATTGTTTGCCTTCCGCTTCTTCAGTAGCGATATCGATTCCCAAAATAAAACCGCCCATATGTGGTGTTGTATTAAAAAATTGACTTTGCATGTTCATCATGGCAATCTTGGTTTCTTCATCGTCGCCGTAGAGTTTTTCGATGATCGGTAACATGGAGTACAAATAGCCCCCACCCATCATTCGCTCATAGTTCCAAGACAATTGGCTACCATACAACCAATTGATACTTACTTTATCTAGGTCTTTTTGATTAATCTTCGTACTCATCAGCACTTAATCCTCCTTTTCCATTTGCATCAGCTTGAGCCACTTGTGTCAGATTGTTTTGCTTTCCAATCAAATTCTTAAATTGTAAAATGGCTAAAGCCAATCCTAATAAAGCCACGCCAAACATAGGCATCTTTAAGTAAGCAACTGCCAAAAACCCAATCATCAAGTACGTAATGAAATTTTTAACTGGTAAAAATCTTAATAAAATGGCGATACCGACTGCTGGTAACATGCCTCCTGCAACTGCCAACCCGCCAGTCAACCATTCTGGAATTACATCTGAAACAATTTGAATCACTCGGTCACCAAAACTAAAGACGATAAAAATAGGAACGCCTCGTGATAATCCCCAACTCATTGCTCCCAACAAGTGATAAATTCTTATTTTTTTAGTATCAGCTAAACGAATATTTTTATCGATTCTCTTTTGAAAGAACACATTGCAAAAACGAGCAAAAATATCTAACTGGATCATCAACAATGCTACTGGTACAGCTAATCCGATACCAAATTCCACACCTCTTCCACTCGTAATCGCAAAAACAGTTCCCACGATCGAAGCGGTCATATAATCTGGGACACTTGCTCCTCCATAAGCTTGAATACCCAATCCCATTAATTGCAATGTCGCACCTACTGCCAATCCAGTGGTCAGATCCCCCATTACTAAACCTGTAATGGTACCTACGATCAGTGCTTGGTTAGCAATCACATTGATCCCTAGATTTTCGATGATGACATAAAATCCTAACAGTGATAATACGATGATTTGCCAAATTTCTATATTCATTCGTTCCCCCTACTTTCCGTAAAATTGTGAAAATCGTTTTTCTTCTTCCATTGGTACCATTTGTGCCGTCACAACTATTCCTGCTTTTTCCAACTCTAAAATCTTCGCAATTTCTGCTTCGGTTAAAAAGACGGATTTTTTGATTTGAAGGGTTCCTTCTCTCGAACTGGCATTGCCTAAATTAAATGATTCAATTGGTACACCCGCATCGATCAAATCAAAGATCGTTTGAATCTTTTTGGTAAGCAACATGATTTTTTGATCTTGATAAGTCCCTTCTTTTAACCGTTTCGCAGCGGTAACCGTTTTCAATATACTCAATTTGATACCACCTGGAACAGCAGCTTTTAAAGAGGCCTTAGCAATTGGATCATTGACCACTCCATCATCAACGATCATAACTCTTGTCGTTCCCATTTTCCCTAACCAAAGTGTCGCTACTTGACCATGGATCAACCGTTCATCCAATCGGACATGGCTGATCCCCAATTCACTCATTTTGTTGGAAACGGAAGCCACAACTGATGGCTCAGTCTCTGCTGTGTTCGATGGTAAATCCGCTGCGGTGCTTCCAAGGGACGTTTTAATCCCTTGAACACCGACGGTCGAAATGGTCTGAACGATTTCATTCAGCGAAGCCTTAGGATTAAAGCGTTCGCTATAAGCTTGAAGCAGCATCGGAATATTCAAACCAGAAACAATTTCGATTTTTCTGCTTCCTTCTTCTTTCAGCTGGTTCAGCTGATTAAAAGGTGTCCCACTCCATAGATCAACTAAACACAACAGTTCATCATCAACGGAATACTTCGCTAACACCTGTTCCACTTGGTGGCGAAACTCTTCTGGACTATTTTCAGGCATCAATACACACACATCTACCTGTTCTTGTTCTCCAAAGATCATGTCTCCCGTTTGCTTTACGCCTAAAGCGAACTCGCCATGGCTTGCAAGAATAATGCCGATACTCATTTTTCTTCCTCCTTTAGTGTTAATTCAATCACTGGGATCAATTCATTTGGTTCTTTAATCGGAATGTTTAGCATCAACATGCTCGGGTCAAGCGCCTCCTTCACATGAACTTCAGTAATCTCTTTGTATAAATTAGTTGTCGCTTTTCTTTCTCCTCCTAAATGCTTCGTATCGACAAAACGAATCTCGGAACCATCATTGAGTAGTTTTGCAAACTTCACTTTCCCACCTAATTCTGGTAATAAAATCGTTCGATAAGGCCAACTAAAAATGTGAAGATATAATTTATTTCCTTTTTGAGTGTATCGACAATCTTGAGGTGGTGTAAAACTAGATAACCCCGCACCGTAAATCGCTTTTCCATATTTTCGTAGCCATTGACCAACAGAACTTAAAATGCTATCGCTGTTGTCATCCCACTCTCCTCGTGCGTTTGGTCCAATATTCATCGTGAAATTCCCACCTTTGGAAACAGTATCCACTAGTTGTTTCGCTACCATTTCACTCGTTTTGAAATTAAGGTTATCCCGATCGTAACCCCAACTATTATTTAAGGTTTGAACGGTTTCCCATACCTCTTCTTCGTTGTCCATTGCCTTACTTCTAGCAAATTGTTCTGGGGTAAGTACACCACGATGTAAGTCTAACCGGTCATTAATCAAAATATTGGGTTGAATCTCATGGATCATTTTTTCTAATTCAACACTACCCCAATCTTGCGCCCCTTTACCGACCGAAGTCCCCCAATCTCTGCTTTTATAAGAAAAATCAAACCATAGATAGTCAATCGTACCGTAACTTGTCAATAATTCTCTGACTTGATTCGCCATAAATTGGCGATAATTTTCCATGTTGCCAGGATGTTGTTCGATATAGGTTGGATTATTTCTCATTGGATGATAGCCATCTACTAAGAAATCTGGATGATGCCAGTCTAATAGAGAATAATAAAGACCGATCTTGATTCCAACTTGACGAAATGCTTCAATCAATTCTCCTAACAAATCTCTCTGATATGGTGTTTTTCCTATATGATATTCTGTTTCTTTCGTATGCCATAAACAAAAGCCATCATGATGTTTTGCTGTAATAATGACATACTTAAAACCTGCTTCTTTGGCTTTTTGAGCCCATTCATGTGGATCTAATAAATCAGGATCGAATTGATCCAGATATTTTTGGTAATCTGCTACACTGATTTCTTCTAAAGTCTGGACCCATTCATGTCTTCCTGCCACTGAATACAATCCGAAATGAATAAATAAACCATATCGACTCTCAGAAAACCATTTTCGTTCACTATTTACACTCATTTTTTTCCTCCGTTAACATTTCTATTTGATTTAACCAAAGTATAACGAGCAATTTAAAACGTTTCCATAATTGAATAATTTGTTGACATTTATTCAAAAAATGATTCACGCGAAAATATGTAAGCGTTCTATTGTATGATTATAACCGAAGCAGATTTGCTATCCACTTAGAAAAGGAGGAAAAATCTATGAGTACGATCTTAGCCTTTGATTTAGGTGCTACCAGTGCGCGAGGTATCGTTTTTTCCTTAATGAATGGTCAAATCAAGGAAGAAAAAGTTTATCGTTTCACTGATTACCAAGTGATTGACCCCAACAAAGATGAAATCCATTGGAATATTGAGAAAATCATGACGAATATCAAGGAAATCATTACTTTAGCAACTACAGAATATGTCATTGAAAGTATCGGCATCGATACATGGGGCTGTGATTTTGGTTTGATAGATAAAAAAGGACAGCTAGTGCTACCACCACTTTGCTATCAAACTATGCTGAAAGAACCTAATTTACATTATGGTGGGGATTTACCAACTCACTTTCACGAACGTACAGGGATTCCAAATGCATCGATCAATACCAGTTCCCAACTACTCTACTTGAAAGAACATTATCCTGAGCAGCTAAATAAAGCAAGTACTCTTTTGATGATGCCTGATCTGATCCATTTTTTATTAACAGGTACGATCTTAACAGAATCTTCGATCGCCTCAACGAGTCAATTATTCGATATCGATAAACATCAATGGGCATCCGACCTTATTGAACAATTAGGGATTTCCCCTTCCTTGTTCTCAACGATCGTTCTTCCATATACAAAAATCGGTTTGATAAATCTAGCCGAAAAACAACTTCCGATTCATTCGGTGATGTCCCATGATACTGCTAGTGCGATCTTTGCTTTACCAACCAACGATCACTCTTGTTTCTTTTTATCCTCTGGCACCTGGTCTGTTCTAGGAGAAAAATCAGAAAGAGGAATTTTGGTCAATCACCCATTAGATACGAACTATTCTTATGAACAAGCCGGTGATGGAAAAATATTAAAACTCAAAAACATGTTAGGAATGTGGTTCATTGAGGAAGCTTTAGCGTTCAGCAATCAAACCCAGTCAATCACGATCCAACAGATCCAAGACATGCTACTTACTGCTGAGCCGATTCATTTTTTCTTTGATAACGAACATCCTGAATTTTTGAGTAAAGGTCAATTTGTAAAAAAATTGCAGCAATACGGAAACCAACATCATTTTTCATCAATTGAAGAGCCACAACAATTGTTTTTAGCCATCTATCAAAATCTAGCATTTAAATACGCTGAAACGTTCGATAAATTAGCAGGTTCCGCTCCTTTCACTAAGCTATATTTATTTGGTGGTGGGAGTAAATCACACTTTTTGACTCAACTAACAGCCAATTTAACGCAAACGACGATAGAGGTCTGCTATTCTGAAAATTCAGCTTTAGGTAATGCGTTAGCCCAATTTTTAGCGATCAAAGCAATCAAAAATAGAGAGGAATTGGTGACACTCGTCACAGAAAATTATCAACCAATTTCTTTTTTCCCAGAAGTTTCGACACCCTTTGAACAAACGTACATCAACTATAAACAATTTATGAGGAGGAATATCAATGAATTATCCTAAAATCGGCATTAGACCTACGATCGATGGCAGACAAGGAGGCGTCCGTGAATCATTAGAACAACAAACGCTGGACATGGCGCGTCGAGCAAAAGAATTGATCGAATCATCCCTTTATTACATGGACGGCACTCCAGTACAGTGCGTTTTACCAGAACAAACGATTGGCGGTTACGCCGATGCCAGCTTTGTTGACGATGATTTTGCCCGTCAAGATGTGGTCGCTACCTTAACGGTGACACCTTGCTGGTGCTATGGCACAGAAACGATCGATTTACGACCAGATACCTTTAAGGCGATTTGGGGATTTAATGGTACAGAACGACCAGGAGCTGTTTACTTAGCTGCCGCTATGAGTGGCTATGCGCAAAAAGGAATCCCTGCCTATAAGATCTATGGTGAACAAGTCCAAGATAGTGACGACAAGTCGATTCCAGCTGACGTCCAAGAAAAAATCTTACTCTTTGCACGTGCGAGTGTGGCGGCTGGGGAAATGAAAAACAAATCTTATGTGAACATTGGTACTTCTTCGATGGGAATTGCCGGTAGTCAAATCAATCAAACCTTTTTTGAAAAATATCTAGGAATGCAAGTTGAATATGTGGATATGACTGAAGTCTTACGTCGAATCGAACTAAATATCTTTGATCCGAAAGAATATGACACCATTAGAACTTGGATCAAACAATATTGTCAGGAAGGAATCGATATCAATGCAGGCAAGTCATTCCCTGAAGTCATTACAAAATCACGCTATATCGCTGAAGAAGATCAGTGGGACTTTATTGCCAAACAAACCCTAATCGTTCGTGATCTTTTATTTGGCAACCCTGAACTAGCAAAATTGGGTTGGCTGGAAGAAGCAAAAGGCAGAAATGCCATTGCTGGAGGGTTCCAAGGACAACGACAATAGACCGACTGGCTACCCAATGGTGATTTTATGGAATCTATTTTAACCAGTACTTTTGACTGGAACGGCCCTAAACAACCCGTCTCATTCGCTACTGAAAATGATACCTGTAACGCTGCTGCTATGTTATTTGGCTCTTTATTGACTAATAAAGCACCGATTTTTTCCGATGTCAGAACCTATTGGAGTGCGGAGTCAGTAGAAAGAATCACTGGGCACAAATTAACGGGTAAAGCACAACACGGCTTGATCCATCTACTGAATTCAGGTGCGAGTGCTTTAGATGGCAGTGGTGGAAGTATCGATCACGAAGGTAATCCAACGATGAAAGAATTTTGGAATATGACAAAAACCGATATCCAAGCCTGCTTAGAAAAAACAAAATGGTGTCGTGCTAATTATGAATACTTTAGAGGTGGTGGTTTCCCCAGTCAATACCATCTACAAGCAGAATTACCTTTAACGCTCATTCGTTTGAATATCGTTGAGGGTGTGGGACCAACTTTACAAGTAGCAGAGGGTTATTCCTGTGCATTACCTGATGAAGTCCATGACATCTTAAACGAACGAACCGATCAAACATGGCCAACACTCTGGTTTGCACCAAACTTAGGTGAAAAAGGCTTTGAAGATGTGTATACGATGATGAACCACTGGGGAAGCAACCATGGCGCTAGTGTCCACGGTCACGTAGGCGCAGAACTACTGACATTAGCCAGTATGCTTCGCATTCCCGTTTCACTTCACAACGTACCTAGTGAAAAAATCTTTAGACCCCACGCCTTTTCTGGTTTCGGAACAAAAGATTTAGAAGCAGCTGATTTCAATGCTTGCCAATCATTTGGCCCCTTTTATAAATAAGATGATGGAAGAAGGATTATGATGTATTCAATACAAAAACAAGAATTGATCGATTATGGAAATAAATTAATAGCAGATGGCTATACCTTAGGAACAGGCGGAAATTTAAGTACGTATATCCGACAAGATGAAGTGATGCTCATCACGCCTTCTGGAATCCCATTTGATAAAATCGAATTACCTGACATCGTGACTATGCGATTAGATGGAACGATCGTTCAAGGTCATCGTCGCCCTTCCAGTGAATGGCGAATGCACGGGATCATGTATGAAAAGCGGGAAGATCTAGACTATATCATCCATGGTCACACGATTTATTCCACTGCGCTAGCGGTCCTCAGACAACCATTGCCTGCATCACATTATATGATTGCTGTTGCCGGTAAGGATGTTCGTTGTGCAGACTATGCTTCATTTGGCACGGAAGAATTATCTCTAAATGCCTATGAAGCCATGAAAGATCGAAAAGCCGTTTTATTAGCAAATCATGGCGTTTTGACTGGTGGAAAGACAATGACTGAAGCCTTTGCCGTTTTAGAAGAATTAGAATATTGTTTAAAAGTCCATATCATAGCTTCAAGTGTTGGCAAACCAACCTTGATGTCCGAAGAAGAAATGGCAAATATGGCGATTCGTTTTAAAACATACGGACAAAAATAAGTTTCTTGTGGTACACTTTAGTCATGTTAGACCAGTGGTTAAGGAGGGATAGCCATGACTGAGTCACGAAAAGAACAAATCTTAACTTTGCTAAAAAAATATAAAAAATTAGATAACTCAGAACTGCAAAAACAGTTGTTTTGCTCTCCTTCGACTTTAAGGCGTGAATTAGTCGCACTTGAAAAAGATGGGATCATCCGTCGTTACCGTGGTGGTGTCGTTTTAGAAGTCGAACGAAATCACGTCATCTCAACAAATTATCGTGAAAATGTCATGGTTCAAGAAAAAGAAAAAATTGCGGAGATCGCTAGCACATTTATCGGACCAGGAATGAGTCTTTTTATTGACTCAAGTTCAACTGTGAAACAGCTGCTTCCCTATTTAGTTAAACTGTCAAATCTCGTTGTCATAACAAATGGCTTGAAAATCGCCTATGAGCTTTCCCAAGCTTGTACGGAAGATTCCAAAGTTTTTATGCTGGCGGGTGAAGTAATCAAGGATGCCGAGAGCGTTGTTGGGGACTATGGGAATTCTTTCTTAGACCTTTTTCAAATCGATTTATGTATTTTTAGTTCGACAGGAATTGATTTATCAGGGATCTATGAAGCTAATTTTGCTCAAGCCTTAGTGAAAAAGAAGGTAATGTCTAGAGGAGATAAAAGTTTGTTATTAGTCGACTATACAAAATTTGATAAAAAACATGCGTATAAATTTTCTGATTGGACCTCTTTTGAATACATCGTCACGGATCAACAACCAGCAGATGATTACTTACAACTTGCATTGAAACACGATACCGAATTTCTCTATTGATCGATCATTTTTGAGAGATCGTGACAGAGGTACCTAAACCTAAGTACGCAAAATAAACCAAAGAATCCAAAAAATAGATTTCCCTATTTTTGAAGTTCTTTGGTTTATTTTTTGTTTATATTCTCAGCATTCCTTACACGGGTATTGCAAGAAAAGCGTATTTATTCCCTAAAAGTAATTTTTGATTCTTGTATAGCTATAGACTGTACGCATTTATACTATTTGATTCGACTGTTTTTCCAGTCATCTCTTCAAAATCTTTTTTCATGATCTCCCAAGAAGTTTTGATATCCTCATCTAAGCCGAATAATCCGCTACGCCCAATAATATAAATATCTGGATTGGCTTGATCAATTCGCTTAAATGATTGACGGTTAGACGAACCATCCATTTCGATCAAATAATGATATCCTTTTTCTTGCCGTAATTGTCGTAATGCGGTGATTTTATCTAATGTACTTTCGATAAATCGTTGACCAGCAAATCCTGGATCAACTGTCATGATCGTTACTTTATCAACTAATTCGATATAAGGAAAAATCGTTTCAATTGGTGTTTCAGGGTTTAAGACTACTCCAGCTTTTAAGCCAGCATCATGGATTTGATCAATCAAACGAAAAGCTAAACCGTCAAGTAATTCAGCATGCATACAAATCCACTCACATTTTTGTTGGATTAGTTGATTTACCCAAAAACTTTGATCGCTGACCATTAAATGAGCAGACATAGGTAATTGACTGATTTTACGTACTTCATCGATGAACCATGGCGATAATGTAATGTTCGGAACGTAATGGCCGTCCATGATATCGATATGGTAAGAATCAACATGTTCATTCAAAAATTCGATTTGTTCTTTGAATTTATCTAAATCCATCGTCATTAAGGATGGTGAAAAAGCTACTTTGCTCATTGAAAAAACTCCTTTATTCTATAATTTATCTACACTATAGCGACACCTTTTAACTAATTTGCTTTATCGCTTAAAAGATTTGAATGTCATCTAAACGAATGTCTTCCTCTTCTTTTTCTGGGACTGTTGTGACTTCCTCACCAACATCTTTCTTAATGATGGCTAAAACAACCGCTGTCACGATCACATTGACTAAAATGGCGATAACGCCTGCCCAAGGACGTGACATCGTTGGGATCATTAAAACGCCTCCAAAAGGAACCGTTGCATCTGCACCTAAGATCATAGTAGTCGCACCACCAGCAAAGCCCCCGATTGCAGTTGCTACAACCCCACGAACAATATCATTCATCACTAGCGGGATGACCCCTTCAACGATATTGATCACACCCATAGGAACTGCTGACTTTAAGGTTTCCACTTCAACCTTTGTATAAATGTTTTTGCGGAAAAGTTTAGCTATGAAATAAGCCAAGCCAAAACCGATTGGTGTAGCGGTATTCACAAGTTGTAAAGCTGTAATAGGACCGTTCACGCCTTCTGCTTGCATTGTTAACACAAAAGCAAAAACCGTCTTGTTGATTGGTCCACCATAGTCAACACCGCTTAGTAAACCGATCACTCCCCCAAAGATCAACAAGGAAGAGTTTCCTAATCCATCCAAGAAGTTCGTTAGCAAAGAAGTGAATGCTGCGACTGGAGCTCCAATCACATAGACCATCACTAATCCACCAATAAATGAAGCAACAAAAGGAATAATCAATGTTGGCATCAAGCCTTTTGCCCAATTTGGTACTTTGAAATATTTTAAAATTGCTAAAACAAGATAACCAGCTAGATAACCACCTAATATTCCACCAATAAACCCTGCACCGATCGCATTAGCTGTTAAACCAATAATAAAGCCAGGAGCAATACCAGGTTTTCCAGCAATGGAGTAAGAGATCCCCGTAGCAATCACGACTGGTAATAAGCCTAAACCAGCACCACCCATCGTTGCTAAGGCATCAAAAAATGAAAATTCGCCTTGCACCAAAGTTCCTTGGCTCGTTCCACCAAATGCCATCCCAATCGCAATCAGAAATCCCGCACCACACACAATGGGAATTAAATAAGAGATGGCAGTTAACAAATGCCCTTTCAGATTCAGCTTCTTTATCTTTTCCATCAGTCTTCCTCCTTATTTTTATGAAATACTTTGCTGTACTAACACTTCTTGCGCTTTTTCAATCAATTTATTGGGTGATTTCACCGCAATCTCAGTTGGTACTTGGATGATTCTTTTCCCTTCAAAGCGTTCTCGACCACTGATTTTCACGTCAACTGCTAAGATTACCAAATCTGCTTCCTTGATTTGTTCGGGCGTTAATTCATTTTCGATCCCGATGGTTCCTTGAGTTTCTACGTGCATCTCATGTCCTGCTTTTTTTGCCGCATTTTCTAGTTTCTCTTGGGCAATATAGGTGTGGGCAATCCCCACGGTACAAGCTGCTACTCCAACGATTTTCATCTTTTTATCCTCCTTTGATTTTTAGCTGAATGCTGCGACCACTTCATCTGCATCTTTTGCTTGGATCAATTGCTCGATTACTTCATCATTCCCTAGTTTCCTAGCAAATAGCGAAAGTAACTTCAAGTGTTCTTGTGCCCCTTCATTATCATCCCCCACTGCAAATAAAATAATTCCTTTGACTCCCTTACCATCTAATGATTCCCAAGGGATCTCATTTTCTGTAACACCGATTGCCACACCAATTCTATCTACATAAGGACTTTTCCCATGAGGAATGGCAATATAATTGCCGATCCCAGTTTGTCCTTCTTCTTCTCGCGCATAGATATCTGCCATGAAGCCATCTACATCTGTAATATAATGATTTTGCAATAACACCGTTGCCAATTCTTTGAGTACTTCATCTTTCGTTTCCCCCACTAAATTGGTCTTAATATTATTTGGATCAATGATTTTTGCTACTTCTACCATCAAATTTCACTCCTATTCTTTACTGTTTTACGACTTCCATGGCTTTCTCAATCAACTTATTTGGTGATTTGATCGCAATTTCAGTCGGTACTTGGATGATCCGCTTTCCTTCAAACCGTTCTCGACCACTGATTTTTACATCCACTGCTAAGATCACCAAATCTGCTTCTTTGATTTGTGCAGGCGTTAGTTCATTCTCGATCCCGATGGTTCCTTGGGTTTCTACGTGTATCTCATGCCTTGCTTTTTTAGCTGCATTTTCTAATTTTTCTTGAGCAATGTAGGTGTGGGCAATCCCCACGGTACAAGCTGCTACTCCAATGATTTTCATTTGTCATTTCTCCTTTCGTTTCCATCGATTGTTTCCAGTCTTTTTCCTTCTTTTAAAGTTTTGATTACTTGTTCATCTGCTAGTAGGCGCATGAAGTTTGCTATTTGACGCTTGGTTTCGATTTTTTCTTGCGGTGCCAGAAATACCGCAAGAATCAACTCGACTTGTTGGATTGCTGGGTTCCAGTTCGCAATTCTTTGTTCTAATGGCAAAATAATGACTTTTGTTGCTTTGACTAATTGATTTTCAATATGAGGTAGAAGTACCCCTTCATCAATTTGAATATCTCCAGTTTCCTCGCGTTCCAACAACGCTTGTACGATTTGTTCTTTTTTTATTCCCATTTCTGAATCGACTTGCTGTGCTAGCCATTCATAGACTTCATTTCGTGAATGGAATACTGTGGGAGGAACATATTCGAGCCAATCATCTTTCATTGTATATTTCCTCAATCTTTCGTTGGATTCTTAACTGATCATCTGCTGTTAACATGCCGCTAACAAGTAATGTACGTGCAGGCAGCGGATCTTTGATTCCAATGGTGGTTAAAATCAATTCAATTCCGGGATTTTTTTCTAATGCTGATTGGTAATTCTTGGTGGCAATCACATCAACGACCGCCAGTTCAGGAAACTTCTTATTGATTTTTGCTCTTAATAATTCTGAAGTACCGATCCCTGTAGTACACATGATCAGTGTTTGAATCGGTAGTTGCTGTGTTTCCAACATCCGTGCAAAATATAATGTGATAAAACCGATTTCATCTTGATTGATCAAAGGCAGCTGATACTTTTTGCTAACATCTTTAGAAACAACTGATACATTTTTATAAATCTCTTCATAGGTCAATTGAATTTGTTCTAACAATCCGTTTTTGACATGGATATGATTTTTTAACCGATTGAGCATTGGTTTGATGTGATTTGCTAGATCAACAAAAATCGCTTCATTCGCCACCTTCAGATTGATTTTATCGCCCACCTCTTTCAGGTAATAAGAGGTAATTTCTGATACTTTATCTGGAAAAACCTGTTTCTTTTGCGTTGTTTTTTCCATCCGTGAGGATACCAGATATTGATACAAATAATAGACTTCGTTCATCGGTAAGCGAGTAACGAGATAACGTTCCACGTTTTGGATCACGATCATCGCCATCTCATAAATTGGACTTTCGTGGTCTAACGATTGAAGTTGCTCGGTAGATAACTCGATTTCTTTGATTTGGTAATTCGCCTTTCTGAAACGGCTGATCATGATGTACAGATGTGAAAAAATATTGACGTTATAAGGATAAGGGATTCCACCGCCTAATGTTTTTTCAATCAATTTCAATTGTTCTGATACAAACAACACATCGTAACGATTAAAATTCAACTCTTTTGTTCGATTGATTTCATCAATATCAAGAATATTCATCCGCCAGATGACTTCGGCGATCCCTCGCCGAATATTTGTTTCTGATCCTTGGATCGCAAGCGTGCGATTTTTACGGATCAGTTCAAGATCAAACTTTTTTATTTTCTTAGCTATCTGCTTTTCATCATTGGCAATAGCAGAATCACCAACATAATAATCTCTGAACAGCTCAGTGATTTTAAGTGCTTTAGGTGAAACCATCAGTAATTCTTCCATTACTCTATCTTGACGTTCAGCAGGCGATAGCTCTACAGAGGGTTTATTCAGTTCATTGGTTTGTTCGATAAACTTCCCATAATCTAATTTGTACCCCCGACCTTTTTCGGCTAGGATCAAGTGACCGTTAGGAAATTCAAGATTGATTTTCTTTATCAAACGGTAAATTGTTTTGGTCGAAGTTTCTAATAGAATGGCTAGTTCTTCTGAAGTCATATAATCTTTTTGTTTTGATAACAAAAGGATCAACTTATTTTCTCGATTCATCTGACTAGTCATGTTTCATCCCCCCTGTGTATCTTTATCATAAGACACATTATTTATTTTGTTTCACTGGACTTTGTCCATTGCAACAGACAATTTTGTATGCGTTTTCTTTAACTTCGTTATCCGTTACTTACTTTTTACGAAAGCGTAAGAAAGATTTTGTTTATTATAGTCTTTTTTAACTTATTATGGGAAAAAATTACTCATTTTCAAACAATCTCAGGATCCCATAAGAATTTTAACAAAAAAAGAGGAGGTTGAGACAAAAGTGTTTAGCATCAAGAAATAAGAAGGAATTTCCGAAGATGCTGCTTTTGTCTCACCGTTTATTCGTTTTAGAGATACTAAAAGAGCCTGAGACAAGTTTTGTCCCAGGCTCTCTCTAATAAATAATAAATGGTGTACAAAATTACTTAGTGACTACTGTTGTGCTACCTTCTACTTCTTTATAGTACCTTTAATTTTCACGTCCATTCGTTTTTATCTCTTGGATCGTTGGTTCCACACCAGAATCAAACTTTCGCAATAAGTAAATTTTTCTGATATTCAAGACTAATGTTTTAATGACAGCATACACCGGAATACAAATCAACATTCCTAGAATCCCTGCGACACTGCCAGCACCGATCAACACTAAGATAATCGTTAATGGATGCATATTCATGTTTTTTCCAAATAACAACGGTTTGATTACATTTCCATCTAATTGTTGGATAACAAGGATCGAAAGCGCCATGTATAATGCTTGGAATGGCGAAACAAATAGACCAACGATCACTGCCGGGACAGCGCCAATAAACGGTCCCACATATGGAATAATATTGGTGATACCACAAAATACAGCTAACAATAAACTATATGGTTGTTTAAAGATGGTCATAGCAATAAAACTCATGATACCAATGATAACCGCATCAACGATCGTACTACTGATATATGCCGATAACGTCTCATTTAGTTCTTTGACCGTTTGACGTACTTCACCTCGAATCCCTTGTGGAAAGAATTTTGCTAAAGCATCGATAAATTTGTGTCCGTCTTTAAACATGAATAATAGAATAAAAGGCACGGTAAACAGTAAAACAAAAAACTGCATCATAAATGAAAAAACTTTAGAGACACTGCTGGATAAGCTTAACAATACAATATTGAACAAATTACTCAACGAAAGATTAGCCGAAGCTAATTGTTCTTCAATATTGAAATTTTTGATTTCCTCACGCTGTGCCAATTCATTGAGCCATTTACTTGTCTCTTCCGCATACATCGGCAAACTTTTAGTCAACTGGATCGTCTGTTCTGCCAATTGAGGAATCACATTCATTATCGCTAAAACCGCTAGTACGACTAGAACAACTAGCGTTAATATGTATCCATAAACCCTTGGGATTTTTCGTTTTTCCAAAAAAACAACGACCGGATCAAACATATAATAGAAAAATCCAGCAACCAGCAATGGCAATAAAATCGCTGATAACATTTTTAACACTGGACTAAAGACATTTGGCATCTGTAAAATAAAATATACCCCAATGATCGTTAGTACCAACTCGACAGTCCAAAATAATAATTTTGAATTTTTAAACTTTGCTTGCATACATCTCCTCCAACACTTGATACTTTCATTTTATCATTTTATTAGAATTAAAGCGCTCTTTTCTGATAAACAGCTACAAAAATATTCTTTCTTTTTCTAATTACTAGTAGCTAATTTTCAAATTTAAAAAACTTCTAAGCTTAATGACTGAAATCATTATCTAAACAAATGCAAATAAATCAAAAAAAGACACCAAAAACGCTCATTGGCTAAAATAGGAAATACTCTCTTAGCGAATGAGCGTTTTTTCTTTTGTAACCGACTCTTCATAAAACCAATGTGTGAAAAGCCTTATATTACCAACTGAAAGGAATTGTTTCATTGTGCCACACTAACTAAATGAAGCTTCATGATATTTTTATGGACAGATAACTCTTCAATGACATCTGCATAAGTCATGTCCTTTGGTAAGTCAATTGTATAAATATTTTTATATACCCGATAATCATCCACAAAATCCACATCAAAATTCACGTCTTCAATGAAGATTCCCCGTTGCTCAAAATACTCTGTCAAAAAATCTTTGGTTTCTTTCCTATGGATATATTGGATTTCTAATTTTTTAGTCGTTGGTACATGGATGATTTGTTTCACCACTGTTAATGCAATGACGATGCCAATAAAACTAATGATCGCAATCCAATAAAATCCCATACCAATGGCGATTCCTAGTCCAGCAATTGCCCACAGGGAAGCAGCTGTGGTTAGCCCGGTGACTGATTGTTTCGTGACAATGATCGTGCCAGCTCCTAAAAACCCAACGCCACTAACGACTTGTGCAATCAAACGTGCTTCATCTGAGCGAATCGTACCAACTAGTTCTGGGTATTCTAACGCATCACGTAACGCTTTACTTGCAATTTCCACTTGGATCAACGCAATGATACAAGCACCCATACATACTAAAATATGCGTCCGCATCCCTGCTGGACGATTTTTATATTGCCGTTCAAATCCAATCGCCCCGCCAAAGATCAATGCAATCCCTAGTCGTAAGATGATTTCTGGGACCGATAAGATCATCTCATCCATATAAATCCCCTCCAAACCAATATAGCATGTTTCGCAACTTCAAACAAAGCAAATCACCCCATTGCTTTGTGCGACAGATTAAAAATCTTATTCGATCAAAAAAGGGAGCTGAAAACGAGCAGCCCCCCAAAATTTTTATTTATTCTTATAGTTTGCTTCCTGCTGCATCATCAATAATCACGATCACGTTGTCGTGTTCTTGTAAAGCACTTGCTGGCAAATCTGTGGTCATTGGTCCTTGAATCATTCCTTTGATTGCATCTGCTTTGTTTTCACCATAAGCAAGTAAGACAATCTCTTTTCCTTTTAAGATCGAACCAATCCCCATTGAGACAGCTTTTGTTGGAACATCTTCTGCCTTTTCAAAGAATCGTTTATTCGCATTGATCGTTGATTCTGTTAAGTCCACTACTGAAGTTGTGCCATCAAATGGTGCACCAGGTTCATTGAATCCGATATGTCCATTTTGACCAATTCCTAGAATTTGGATATCGATTGGATGTTGTTCAAGGATTTCATCGTATTCTTGACAAGCCGCTTCAAGATCAGCAGCTTTTCCATCTGGTACATATGATTCTTTAAATGGTTTTTTATCAAACAATTGGCTATTCATAAAATGACGGTAACTTTGATCATCTGAACCGCCTAGTCCAACGTACTCGTCTAAGTTTACAGAAGTCATGTCACTGAAATCCAGATCGCTTGAAGTCATTTCTTTGTATAAAGTAATTGGCGTACTACCTGTTGCAAGACCTAATACTTTTGCCCCATTTTCCATGCCTTTTTTAATAATTTCAAAAGCTTTTTTTCCGCCCTCTTCAGCATTTTTCACTCGAATGATTTCCATAACGACTACTCCTTTGTTTTTGGTATAGCCCAATTATAGCACGACTCGTCTTTTTTTACAATATTAGTATAGACCAAAACCGACGATTTTCGTTTTCTTGACAATCTTGTCCCTTGCATGTTAGGTTGCATAAGATAACCTATCGCATGTCCTTTAAACTGATACTTTTAGTATACGTTTTTTATAATTAAAACATTAAAGACCAAGAAATTTAGAAAACAATCGCTACTTCTCATTAACTGAGAAACGATTTTCTAAAAGACGAGCAACTTATTTAAAAATTTTAACTGACATGTTCTCCTAGATTCGTTCGATCATGTCGAATGATCCCATAGTATGTTGAACAACTTCAGATCAGCTTTTTTATTTGTTTTGCTTTCTTCTATTAGTCTTCTTAACATGCATAACATTATTAGAAAGGAACAGAACATGAGTCTTTTAACATTAACAAATATCACGCAACAATTTGGAGATAAAATCTTATATGAAAATGTACAACTCCAAGTCAATGCTGGAGAACATCTAGGATTGATCGGACAAAATGGAGCTGGCAAAAGTACGTTGATCAAGATCATCACAGGAGAAATTCTACCAGATGATGGACAAGTCCATTGGCAAAAAAATATCCATAGAGGCTATTTAGATCAATATGTAGCGGTGGATGAAACATTGACCATCGTAGAATTTTTAAAAACAGCCTACTCTGATGAATTTAAAAAAGAAGCATTGATTACCCAACTTTATCAAGAATACAGCGAAACAATGGAAGAGGAGTTACTCGAAAAAGCGGGAAAACTTCAAACAGAATTAGACCAAGGAGTATTCTATCAAATTGATACCTTAGTCGCTGAGATGAGTAGTGGTCTAGGCATTGATGTTTTAGGATTGTCCACTCCTCTAAAAAAACTGAGTGGTGGTCAACGTTCCAAAGTGATTTTGGCAAAATTACTCTTAGAAAATCCCGATGTTCTGATCTTAGATGAACCAACCAATCACTTAGATGACCAACATATCCAATGGCTTACTCAATTTTTACAATCATTCGAGGGCGCTTATATCGTGATTTCTCATGACCAGGAATTTTTAGATAAAATCACAACCCATATCGCTGACATAGAATTTGGTAAAATCACCAAATATACGGGTCATTTAAAACAAGCATTACGACAAAAAGAACAAAACCGTGAAAGTTATCTACGCCAATTTCATGCCCAACAAAAGCACATCGAAAAAACCGAAGCTTATATCCGAAAATATAAAGCTGGTTCTCGCTCTACCATGGCAAAAAGTCGCCAAAAACAATTAGATAAAATTGAGCGATTGACTCCGCCTGCCTCAACAGCTAAGCCAATCTTTGATTTTCCTTATTCTCCGATCGTAACGACATTGGCTGTTGAAACGACCGATTTAGTTATTGGGTATGACCGACCTGTGCTTTCGCCGATCAACCTAACCATCCGCTTTGGTGAAAAAGTGGCGATTCGTGGATTTAACGGTATTGGTAAATCCACACTTTTGAAAACCTTGATTGGCGAAATCGAACAACTAGCCGGCGAATATCACTTTCCCGACAACACAGCGATCAATTATTTTTCACAAGATCTCATTTGGGAAAAACCTTTAGAAACACCCTTACAATATCTAGGCGCACAGTTTCCTAAAGCAACCGTTAAAGAATTAAGAAGACAACTAGCCAAATCTGGTTTAGTCAATCAACTAGCTAGTGAACCACTTTCTACTCTTAGCGGTGGTGAACAAACCAAAGTAAAATTGGCACAACTCACGATGAACCAAGGAAACTTATTAATTCTTGATGAACCAACGAATCATATCGATCATGAAACAAAAGATAGCTTACAAACCGGTATCAAGCATTTTCCTGGGACGGTAATCATCGTCTCTCATGAACAAGAATTTTACCAGGATTTAGTCGATCGAGTCATTGAAATCGAGGGATAAAATTGACTAAATTCTCTAAAAATAGATTCTGTACAGCCTTTAACACCAGCCTGTCTCCTCTACACAAGAACCCTTGTGTGGATGGGGGCTATTGCTGTTTAGATCATCGTTTTTTACAATCTTCTCTCTTTTCTTAATTGTCTAGGTAAACATCGCCCCAATTTAGAATCATTAAAAAAACGGTAGACTCATTAAGTGTCTATTGTATCTTCATTCGCCAAAGTTCGAAGATGGTTACTTTTTTCTACATGGTCAATTATTAGCAAAACCAACGTCGTAAAAGCGGTTAGTAATCTAACTTTTTCTAAAATGGAAATTACTACTTTACCCGTTATCTCCTACTAAATAAACATCCTTATCACTTCCACCACTTCAATCCACGTCAACAAATCACATTGTTCAATTTTTTCAATATTTCTTGTGGTATAATCAACCGATCTTAATTGGTGTATAGCTACTTCACCCACTATTTTCTGCGGGTCTTTTATTTCAATATATGTTGCAAAGTTCCTCTTTGTAGAAGTGATAGGACAAACTAAGCAAAAACCTGTACGCTCATTAAACTCGTCTCTACTAACTACTAACGCAGGTCTACGCTTTCTTATCTCTTTACCTTTAGAAGGGTCAAAGTCGATCCAAATAATATCCTTTTGTTTTGGATATTTCCTCTAGTATTCCTCGCCTTCAAGTTTCATGCTATCCCATTCGGATTCTTCGGCTGTAATCGATTCTCTAAAACCTTCCCAAGCCTTTTCGTTTTTAAAAATATCTTCTTTCTTAGGTTTCAATATATACGCTTCTCCTACTTTCAAAATAGTAAATATTTCTCCCACTTTTGGAGATATATCCTTCGGGAAAATTGTTCCCACAGAATTACCTATTTTTCTTGCTACTGTTTCCATATCTTTCATCTCCAATCCTTTTGCTAAATTAAGTTAAACTCAGTTTAACGAAATTATCAAAACATATCTTTTAAGTGAATAGATTTTTATGGAAACAACTCATTTTCATATGAAAATGTTATACAAATTAAATATAAATATTTCTAAGTAGTCTACTGAATATTTTTTTGGATCTTTCATAATATAACTGGTACTAAACAAAGTGATTTTATACTATTGAACGTATCCATATTATTTTTTCGTTGGAAGTTGCACGAAATTTTCTAATAACTGCGGTTGATCACGAAATCAGTTATAGAAACTCCCAAATAAAATAGGATAGAAGTATATTAAAAAAGTAAGCGAAAGAATCGAAAAACGACTTTCGAATCCTTCAGCTTACTTTTCAAGTTGGACACTTCTGTCGCAACCGCTTTTGAAAAATGATGTATTGACAAATATAGGCACATAATTGAAAGGCTAAACCAGTAAGTGTCACACCGAGCCAACCAAATTGTTGCCACATCGTTGTGCCTAGTAATGAACCAGTAGCACCACCAATAAAATACATAAACATAAATACTGTATTATTCCGATTACTTGCTGCTTCGCCTAGTCCTTGTACTCGTGTCTGATTTGCCACTTGACCAAATTGATTCCCGACATCTAACAGAATAATTGCCACTAACAAAACGACTAAATGACTCCCTGCAACTAATAAAGCAACAAAACTGAGCGTTTGCATCGCAAGTCCCATTCCGACAATCTTTCTCTCGGAATAAGAATCAGACAACCGACCAACAATCGGTGCAGCTACTGCTCCTGATAGTCCAAAAATCGCCAAAATTCCTGCTTCAAATGTTCCCCAATGGTACACCGGACTACTGATATAAAAAATCAATGTTGACCAAAAAATCGAAAAAGTTCCAAACATAAAAAAGCCACTAATAGACGCTTCTCTCAATAAGCGTTGTGTTTTCACTAAATAAGGTAAACTTTTTAAGGAATCAAGATACGATACAGATGAAGTTGTTTTTATTTGCGTTCTTGGCATTTTCCAATACAATAATCCGGTCAAGATAGCCACTAACACTAAAGCAAAAAGATAAATCATCCGCCAAGAAAAGAGGCTTGCTACAATGCCCGAAACCGTCCGTGAAAGTAAGATCCCCACTAATAAACCGCTTAACAAGGTCCCCATCACTTTCCCTCTAGCCTTGGGTCCTGCCAATACTGCTCCATAGGGAATAATGATTTGAGGCACGATCGATAATAAGCCGATCAAAAAAGAAGCACACGCAAATAATGTAAATGACGGTGCAAAAAAGGCCGCTAATAATGAAATCGCAGAGAGTGCAGCCATTCGGATAATCAGCTTCGGACGATCGACTACATCCCCTAATGGCACCAAAAACAACAAACCTAACGCATAACCAAGTTGAGTCAACATCGTCAAAATACCAATCGCACTTGTGCTAACCGATAAACTGGTTGCCACTTTCGTACCGATCGGTTGGATATAATACATATTCGCTACTACCACACCACAAGTAATTGATAAGAGCAAAATCAGTGAAGATGTTAACGTCGTTTTTTCATTTTTATCCATTTATCTCCCTCATTTCCTTTATTAGTTTACAACTTCTTAGAAAAATTGGGAATAGGAAAGTTCAGTGTTTTACTACTTTATGAAACATAAGTTATCGTGAAATTAAAATAAAAATGAATCTTAAAAGTATAGAACGAAATCAAAGGGATATTTCTTTTAATCATTGATAATATCAATTATTTTACATGTCGTTTTCTACGATCCTTGTAAATAATTACCACTAGAAGTGTCAAAATAAGGACACTAGCTACTAACAACAAAGCCGTCTTACTATAGCCATGAAATAACGCTTCGCCTCCACAAGCATAAAGAATCGAGGAAGGAATCACGCCAATCACGATTGATAAAATGATGTCACGAATTTGTAGATTTAACGTCATCGCTGCAAAGTTGATAACGGAAGAAGGGATCACAGGAACCATGTACCCCACCATTACGCCAATTTTGGGATGTTTCATATTGCGGATCGCTGTTACCCAGCGATTGGATTTTTTTGAATGATCAAACAGCTTTAAATGTTGCATTAAAAAAATCGATAACATATTCCCAAAAGCATTACCAGAGACATTGATTAAAGTTCCTAGCAACGGACCATAGCTTAAACCTACCAATACACCGATGACAGAAGTAGGGATACCTGGAACAGCACACATCACGCTGATCAGTAATATCAAAAAGAGCGCTGTCCGAAAGCCATGTGATCGAATCTGATCCAGTAATGCTTGTCGACTGGTCTTGGGATCCAAAAACATTTGGATATCCGTCTGATACTCCAAATATAAACGATAACCAATAAATAGAATCAAAAGGAGTCCAATAATGATTAAGAAAACACGTAGTTTTTTTGTTTTCATTTTTCCACCTGCCTAAAATAATCCATCTTCTATTAGAGTATCACAAAAATAACTATGAGTCTTTTTTATTCATTTTACGCTTTTTATCACATTGGTAATTATTCAGAAGTATGAGAAAAAGAGTCTGAGGAATCACTTTAAAAACGGGTAAACGGTATTCAAAGAGCTGACCTTAGGCGATAAGTCAAAAAATCTCAAAACATGGGCAGCTGTTTCAAAAAATTCTTTCTTATTGTCATTGGAGCTACCCGATACTCTCACAACCTCATTTCCACGGTATTCCAAATTCTATCAGAAAATAAGCCGTAGAACACCAAAAATAGGGGATGCTATTTTTGGATTCTCCGGCTTATTTCTCAGAGCTAGACACTTCTGTCACAGCCTCTTCTGTTCATTTATTTTCCTTTTTTATGTGTTCAAAAAAGTCTTTTTTTATCGTTAATCTGGCAAAAAAAATAACCAAAAGGATTCCTAAGATAATTAGATAGGGTATAAATGTAAGTGTTATTTCTTCTAATCCAAAATGATCGAATATTTTTTTTAATAAATAATCACTCAAAAAAACGAGAAAAAGCACACGAAACGTTCCCCAACCTTTATCATTTGGCAGCATCTCAACCATACCGACAACAACAATAGGTACTCTAAAATAAATTTCATTGAGAGTAAATGAGTGATGCCCTTTCAAAATGAATTCTACACTTCCTATTAAAATAAACAATACAAGAAATACACCTATTATATATCTGGAATCGAACTTTTTCATCATTACACCTTACTTACATTGTTTTATATTCTGTTCCAATAAAAACAGTCTGCGAATCATTCCACATTTCCCGAACGTATAATCCAAACCAACCGTTCCCATTTGTATGTAATGCTGCTCTCCAGTTCTTAATCTATCATGATATCTGGCGGGCTATGAGTTGGCAATATGCTTAAAAATAAACGATAATGGTCTTTCTCGGCTTCAATTACAATGATAACATACGCAAAAAGAACGAAATAATAGCTATTTAAGACTTCGAGTCCGTTAAAACAACCTCTCATCCCTACCTCACTATCATCCCACTCCTAAAACGAGCTTTTTCTTTCAGAAAATCTTTAATGTTGGAATAAAAAATAACACCTAATCATTAGCTGATTAAGTACTATTACCAAATATCTAAGTACAAAATATCTAATGCGTGTCTACCGTCTTCTGAAAGATTATAGTTCTCATCAAAGGATTGAAGGATATGAAAATCTTCAATTTTATCGTAAATCTGCACAACTTCATCATCCGTATAATTACGATCTTGAATAATGACGTTCAATTTAGTTTTCAAAAACTGGATAACTGCAGGGCTTAGCATTTTATAAAGTTCCATCTTTTACTCCTTATTTCTTTTTTAGAGACATTGGATAGACTGTCATCCTTCAAATATTATCAATCACATAAATTATAGAGCCATAATAAAAAAGCATTGAAACCCTATCGTATCAAGGGTCTCAATGCCAACTAATTTCGAAAAATTATTTAACAGTTACAGATGCGCCAACTTCTTCAAGTTTAGCTTTTAATTCTTCAGCTTCTTCTTTAGATACCCCTTCTTTAACTGGTGCAGGAGCTCCGTCAACTACAGCTTTAGCTTCTTTCAAGCCTAAGCCAGTTGCTTCACGAACTGCTTTGATAACTTTAACTTTTTGGTCTCCAGCTGCAGTTAATTCTACAGTGAATTCTGTTTGTTCTTCAGCAGCAGCAGCGCCACCAGCAGCAACTGCAGCTACAGGAGCAGCAGCAGATACGCCAAATTCTTCTTCAATAGCTTTAACTAAGTCGTTAAGTTCTAGGATAGTTGCTTCTTTTAACTCAGCAACAATGTTTTCAATGTTCATTGCCATTATAATTTCCTCCGTTTTAGATGTTCGTATTTTTATTTATGCTATGCGGCTATTAAGCTGCATCTCCATCTTCTTTGTCTGCCACTGCTTTGACAGCGTAAGCCACGTTGCGGACTGGCGCTTGTAGTACAGATAGCAACATAGATAGAAGTCCTTCGCGGTTTGGCAATTTTGCCAATGCTGTGATTTCTTCCAATGAAGATACTTTACCTTCGATGATACCGCCTTTGATTTCTAATGCTTTTGCTTCTTTAGCAAATTCGTCCATGATTTTCGCTGGTGCTACAACGTCTTCGTTACTAAATGCAACGGCTGTAGGTCCAGTGAATACTTCGTCTAAGCCTTCTAATCCAGCTTTTTTAGCGGCACGTGAAAGGATTGAGTTTTTGATAACTTTCATTTCTACGTTTGCATCACGAAGTTGTTTACGTAAACGAGTCACTTCATCAACAGTTAAACCACGGTAGTCAACTACGACTACAGAAGCTGCTGCTGTAAATTTTTCGCTCACTTCATCAACGATTGCTGCTTTTTTTGCGATAATTGCTTCACTCATTTTTGAGTTTCACCTCCTGAATTTTGATGGAAGAGTTTTTACACTTGATCATTGACCAAGTATTGTTCATCATCTACTCACTTCGTTCTTAGTGATTCACTTCGCTTGAGAGGGAACTTCGCTCACTCTGTTCGCCAAGTATTGTTCATCATCTATTCACTTTGTTCTTAGTGATTCACAATAAAAAAACTCTATGCCACCGTAGACATAGAGGGACTATTGAAAGTATTCAATAAACGTCCTCGGTAGGAAATTAAGGCTACGCCACCTACTGTCTTCGGTACAAGTTAATTATTAACCTCAACTAGCTTAGCATGCTAAACTAGTTGAGTCAAGAATTATTTTTCAGTTGGATCAATCAACGTTCTAATTCAAGAATTAGAAAGAAGCTTGGTCTACATGGATACCAGGTCCAAATGTTGTTGTAACTGTGATATTTTTCATGTATTGACCTTTAGCTGCTGATGGTTTAGCTTTCACTAATACATCATGGATTGTTGCAAAGTTTTCAACTAATTTTTCATTGTCGAATGATACTTTACCGATTGGTACATGGATATTTCCAGCTTTGTCTACGCGGTAAGTAACTTTACCAGCTTTTACTTCGTTAACAGCTTTTGTTACGTCCATTGTTACAGTACCTGTTTTAGGGTTTGGCATTAAGCCTTTAGGTCCTAAAACACGTCCTAGACGACCAACAGTTGCCATCATATCAGGTGTAGCAACAACTACGTCAAAGTCAAACCATCCGTTTTGGATTTTTTGAACCATGTCGTCGTCACCAACGAAATCTGCACCAGCTGCTTCAGCTTCTTTTGCTTTGTCTCCTTTAGCAAAAACTAAAACAGTTTGTGTTTTACCAGTTCCGTTTGGTAATACTACAGCACCACGAATTTGTTGGTCTGCTTTTTTAGGGTCTACGTTCAAACGGTATGCAACTTCAACAGTCGCGTCAAATTTTGCAATGTTTGTTTCTTTTGCTAAAGCTACAGCCTCGGCAACAGGATAAACTTTACTTGAATCAACTTTTTTTAATGCGTCTTGCATTTTTTTGCTCTTTTTAGCCATTTTGGTTCCTCCTTGATTGTGGTTATAACGGTTGTACCTCCCACGTGTTCTATATCTTTCAATACAGAGCCAACTGAGAAGCTACTTTCTTAGGGTGTAGCGATTATTCTACAGTGATCCCCATGCTTCGTGCAGTTCCTTCAACCATGCGCATAGCTGCTTCGATGTCAGCTGCGTTTAGGTCTTCCATTTTTAATTCAGCGATTTCTTTTACTTGATCGCTAGAAACTTTAGCAACTTTAGTTTTGTTTGGTTCGCCTGAACCTTTATCGATTTTTGCAGCTTTTTTCAATAATACTGCAGCTGGTGGTGTTTTTGTAACGAATGTGAATGAACGGTCTTCGTATACAGAAATAACAACCGGAATGATTAAACCTGCTTGATCAGCTGTACGAGCGTTGAATTCTTTAGTGAATCCCATGATATTGATACCCGCTTGACCTAGTGCAGGACCTACTGGTGGAGCTGGAGTTGCTTTACCTGCAGGAATTTGCAATTTAACGATTTTTTCTACTTTCTTTGCCACGAGACATACCTCCTTAAGTCCGTGATGTGGTTAATTGGAGATGCATATTTCTCCTCCCACGTTTTCACTCATAATCCTTCGATTATCAGTCAAAATAATGCATATGACAATGCACACTGATACAGTATAGCAAATATATTCTATTTTTCAAGATTTTTTTCTGATAAATGTTTAATTTATTGCTTGAACCTCTAAAAAAAAACTAAAAATCAACAGGAAGTCCACCTCATCTTCCTTCTTTTGTGATACACTTACGCTGAAAAGAAAACAAGCGAAAATACATAAGGTATCACTACCGCTCACTCATTAGTAATTTAGAAATTTCTGCTTTCTTCTATTTAAAAATATAAAAATATTATTCGATATATTTTCATAGCTATCATTGATGCATTTCCTAGATTAATGCACGCTTGTGAAATATTTATTTAATTTAACTAATGTAGTTTATGGTTCAAAAATGATGAGGAAACGAGTAAGTGAGCTATACACCGTTCACTTACTTTTGCTGGGGTGTTTATCTATTTTAAAGAGGTGGAAAAATGAAAGAATTAAGATATCGTAGTGTTTTTGACATTATTGGTCCAGTCATGATCGGTCCAAGCAGCTCTCACACTGCTGGAGCTGCTCGAATCGGCAAAATCGTCCGTAGTATTTTTGGGGAACAACCAGATTCTGTGGATATCTATCTTTATGAATCATTTGCAAAAACCTATCGGGGACACGGAACAGACATCGCCTTAGTTGGTGGTTTGTTAGGCATGGAACCAGATGATGAGCGTCTGGCAGATTCACTGCAGTTAGCTTATGAAGCAGGAATGGAAGTTCTCTTTGTGCCTAAGGGTGAAAAAGCAGAGCATCCTAACTCCGTTAAACTATTGTTGAAAAAAGGAAAACGGAAACTTTCAGTCACTGGTATCTCGATTGGTGGCGGAAATATCCAAATCTCGGAATTAAACGGCTTCAAAATCTCATTAAGCATGGGAACACCGACCTTTATCATCGTTCATCAAGATGTACCTGGGATGATTGCTAAAGTAACGAATATCCTTTCAGAAACAAATACAAATATCGGTACAATGACTGTTACACGAGAATCAAAGGGTGAAAATGCCATTATGATTATCGAAGTAGATGATCCACAAGTAGATGACACTATAAGTAAACTAACGCAATTACCGAAGATCGACAGCGTTAATTATTTTGATTAAAGGAGGAAGAAAGATGTTTTTCTCTATTGAAGAGTTAGTTCGCCAAGCAGAAAATTATCCTAGTGTCGCAGAATTAATGATTGCTGTTGAAATGGATATGAGTGGTCGTCCACGAGAACAAATCATTGCAATCATGGAAAAAAACCTCAGTGTCATGGAACAATCCATCGCTGAAGGAAACGAAGGTGTAACGTCTGTGACTGGAATCACTGGCGGCGATGCCCAAAAACTAGCTCGTTACTTAAAAGAAGCCGACTTTTTAAGTGGTGAAACCATTTTGTCAGCAGTCCGCAACGCTATCGCTGTCAACGAAGTAAATGCAAAAATGGGGTTGATTTGTGCCACCCCTACAGCAGGAAGCGCTGGTGTTGTACCTGGTGTCCTCATGGCTGTCCGTGACCGATTGTCTTTGACCCACGAACAACAGATTGAGTTTCTTTTTACCGCTGGTGCCTTTGGATTAGTCATTGCCAATAACGCCTCCATCAGTGGTGCAGAAGGCGGATGCCAGGCAGAAGTTGGTTCAGCAAGTGCAATGGCCGCTGCCGCCCTTGTCTGTGCAAAAAATGGTACGCCCCATCAAGCCGCCCAAGCTATCGCAATTACGCTGAAAAACATGATGGGTCTGATTTGTGATCCTGTCGCAGGCCTCGTTGAAGTCCCTTGTGTTAAAAGAAACGCCCTTGGCTCTTCTCAGGCGTTCATTTCGGCAGATATGGCATTAGCAGGAATCGAAAGTGTCATCCCACCAGATGAAGTTGTCGCAGCGATGTATCAAGTAGGTCGTCAGATGCCAGCCATCTTTAAAGAAACGGCTGAAGGTGGCTTGGCGGTTACACCAACAGCAAAGCGTTTGACTGAAGATATATTGAATCGATAACCATTACTTGGGTTTATGATCCTTTACTCCCCATGAATACAACTATATTTTAGAGGTTGAGACAAAAGTGTTTATTCGCTTTTAGAGATATGTAGAAGAGACTGAGACAATTTTTGTCCCAGTCTCTATTTTCATCTTAGCTGCACCTTTACGTCGTATCTCACACTGATTGATGCTCTGAATCGTTCATCTTCGATTTTCGTCCTTCTTTTTCTTAATCTCTTCTCAGAATGAAACACTTTTTAATGCCCTCTACTTCATGTTCCAAAGAAACTGGCGCGTGAGGGCATCAACTTCTTTATTCTCATGAAGCATACTATGCGTTACGTTCTCCCCTGTGATCACTTTTTCTTCCACTTGATTTCCATGTTGCTTCAATAACGCATACACTGCTAAAGCGCTGCTTAATGGCACCGTCCCATCACTTAAATCCGTCTCACTCACTTGTCCTGCAATCAGCAGGATTTGTGTAGTGGTTGGCACATTGCCAATAAGTCGTTGGTAGTCTTGATAACGACTAGAAGCTATCGCTGGACCATTAGCTAATTCATCGCTGATACTTTGCCCATTATTTTCTTCAAAGTCATTGAATGGTGCGGCAATTGCCACGAATTTATCCACTTTAGGCAACGTTTGATCTTGTCCATAAGTAGCTAAATACCGAAGACCACTGACGCCCCCCATCGAATGTCCTACCAGATTCACTTGATTGATTCCATACGTCTGTTGCAAATAACTTAAGCAGTCTTTGATCCATTCTGTTTGGTTCCATTCATTATTTTTATTATCTACAAATAGAACTTGGATCATTGGATTATCTGCTTCTTTTGAAAGTTCTCCTTCTGCCTGTACATTGCCATTGACATCAACCGTCAATGTTAATTCTTTTTTCCCACTCTCTGATGATTCCAGGCGCTGGATCATTCCTTTGAATGAATTAACTGTCCCACTATATCCATGGAAAAACAAAGTAGGGGTAGTCGATTGCGTTTCCTTTTCTTTCGTTGCTTGCGTTGTTTCAACTGTCTTAGCAGCTTCAGACGACTGACTTGTTTCTTTTGTCTGACAGCCACTTATAAAAAGAACACTGATCATCAATAAAAAGCCGACGATTCCAGACTTTCTCCAATTTTTCATTGTTTCTCCTTTCTAATTTGATCGATCCTCTGACTAGCATTCTCAATTTTCCACTGACAAATCGGCTCAAATTCCCAACCTATATTAGTGATTATTCGTGAACGACTTGAAAAAATAAACCGAAATATTGCAAAAATAGGTTAAACAATTTTTGCAAATCTCGGTTTCAATCTTTTAGTCGTGATGCTATCTGATTGTCGCATGGATTTCTATTTAAAAATCCATCCTCAGATAGTTGAATACTTAGTCGATTTTATCTACTTGTTCAAAATCAAGTTCAGTACTTGTTTCACGACCAAACATATCAATATTAACTTTTAGTTTTTCTTTTTCTTCATCTACTTCAGTTACTTGACCTTCTAAGCCTGCAAAAGCACCTTCGATGATCTTGATTACTTCGCCAACTTCGATCTCTAGATCTGTTTGACGAAGACTCATACCGATTGAACGTAAGATGTGACTTACTTCTTCTGGCAATAATGGAGCTGGCTTACTACCTGCACCATGTGACCCTACAAATCCTGTTACACCAGGTGTATTACGTACAACATACCAAGAAGCATCTGTCATAATCATTTCTACTAAGACATAACCAGGAAATGTTTTATGAACGATTTCTTTTTCTTTTCCGTTTTTTACTTCTTTCTCAGTTTCTTCAGGAACAACTACACGAAAAATAAAGTCAGCCATTTTCATACTTTGCGCACGTGATTCGATATTTGCTTTTACTTTGTTTTCATAACCAGAGTATGTATGTAGTACATACCAATTTTTTTCAAAAGATTCCATTAAAGGCTCCTCATTTCGTTGTAAAATAAAAAAACCCCAGTTTCCCGAAGTTTTTCTTCACGTTGATTATAGCACGATATCCTTGCTTTTACTAGCGACTTATTTTAGTAAGTAAGCAAATAAGCTTTGGATCGCTGTGTCCATTACGAAAAACATCACACCAAAGATAATTGATGTTTCAATGACAACTAGTGTGTCTTTGCGTAATTGTTTGCCACTAGGCCAAGTCACTTGTTTCATTTCATCTTTTACACTTTTAATGAATTTCATTGCGGGCCCTCCTGTCCTCTATTTTGTTTCTTTATGTAATGTGTATTGATTACAATATTTACAAAATTTATTGATTTCCAAACGTTCGCCACTTTTTCCTTCACTAACCGATTTGGTATAGTTTCTAGAACCACAAACGGAACAAGCTAATGCTGCTTTCTTCTTTGCCATCCGCTCCTACCTCCTCACTGAAAATCAAAATTATACTCATTTACAGTATCATGGAAAAGATTTTCTGTCAATTCGAGATTGAATAACCTATTGTTTTATAATTAATTATGATATGATTAATTTGAAATTAAGTAAAAATGAGATACATGGAGGTAACTTTATGCTACTAAAAACACTCGTATATAAGAAAAAAGATTTAACAACTGTCACAGAAACTAGTACCTTGGAAGAAGCCTTAGCGATTCTAGAATCCTCTGGTTATCGTTGTGTGCCAATTTTAGATGCTTCAGGAAATATTTTCCGTGGAAATATTTACAAAATGCACATTTATCGTCACAAAGCGAATGGTGGAGATATGACTTTACCCGTCACCCACCTCTTGAAAAATGCAACAAAATTCATTTATTTAGATACTTCATTCTTTAAAATATTTTTTACGATCAAAGAGTTGCCTTATATTGCTGTTCTTGACAATGACAATCATTTCTACGGTATTTTGACCCACAGTACATTGCTAAACATGCTTTCACAATCTTGGAGCGTAGAACAAGGCAGCTATGTTTTAACGATTGCTTCTACTGGAAAACAAGGAGATTTAGCTACGATCGCTAAAATCATCGCAAAACATAGTAGTATCGCAAGTTGCATCACTTTAGATATTGAAAAAGAAGAATACATCCGTCGTACACTGATCACGTTACCTGCACATACAGATCAAAAAGTTTGCGACACGATCGTGAACCATCTTGAAAAGAAAAATTACAAAGTGATCGAAATCGAAAATTTACAAAACCCTGAATAAATGTGTAAAGGATCAGTCAACTTTACGACTTTACGATAGAAAAAAACATACTAAGATTAGCGGATAGAATCAATAACGGTTGGTTCAATCCGCTAATTTTTCAGAAATAAAAACAGTAGCTAAAGATGAATTTCTTTTAACTACTGTTATCCCTTTTTATAAATATATTTTAACTGATTAACAGGTTTTCCTATATCTACCTATTGATCGCTATACTCTTTTTTCAAAGTCTAGGGAACGATCCAAGTAATACATCAATGGTGCAGAAATAGCCATAATGATGAACTCACTCAAAGCTAGCGTACCGTAAGTTGTCCAAAATGCTTGTCCACCAGTTGGTACCAACATGTACGCAATCAATCCCATACTAATTGTAAAGAAAAGCGTATTTAATGCTAATCTTATTTTGACATTCTTTACTTTATTTTGTAGCAAAGCAGTCAACCCCAATGAAATCAAGGTTTGTCCCCCACCATAGACCACATCTAATATACCAAAACCAAAAAATGCGTTATAGACAATGACGCCACCTAACACGCCCCAAAGTAATTTCCGGTTGAAGACTACTAAGTGATTCAAGCTTTCAGAAATACGAAATTGAATAGGTCCAGAAGAGACTGGTGCCACTAAAATCGTAAGTGCCAAATACAAAGCCATAATGATTCCATTTACTACAACGACCATCAATCGTTGGCGTTCCATCGTTTTTTGCATAAAATATTCCTCATTTCTCCTAGTTTTTTTAATGCGGGATGGTTGATGAACCGCAGCTGTCATAAGCAAGGATTCATTATAGCAGATATCCCCGCGATTTGAAACTGCTCCTACAAAAAACGTTCTCTAAATATAAGTCTTTTGCTTCCATGCTATTTATTCAAATCAGGGTGAACTTTACTTCTTATTTATGCACGGTGCTTTTTCAAAATTCCTCTTCTCTGCTATAATAGCCAAGGATAAAAAATAATGTTTGTTTTCTTAGTTTCGCTAAGACACAAACCATGTAAAATTAACGATAGAAGTTTCAGTTGCTTGTTCACTAAATGACTAAGCAAAAAATAGTTTGATCATTTTTTCTATTTTAATGAATGAGTGGAATGAGTGAGATTTACTCATCTTCTGAATCAGATGCAGGAGGTAAAAATGAATTTCCATTATTACTTATTGATCAATCCAGCTGCTGGAAGTGGTGCTGGTAAAAAAGTAGCAGAAAAAATGATTCCGCTATTTGCCGAAAAAAAGCTTCACTATTCGATCCAATACAGTGAGTATCCAGGGCATGATGCTAAAATTGCCGAAGAGTTAGCGAAAGAAACATTAGTTGAATGGACAGACGAACCACAAGAAAGCGAGTCTGAATTTCCCCTACTCGTGATCATCGGTGGTGATGGTACACTGCATCAAGTGTTAAATACCTTTTATCAACTAGATGTGGCATTTCCAGTAGCCTATATTCCCGCAGGCTCTGGCAATGATTTCGCTCGAGGGATTGGGTTACCTAGAAATGCCGAGAAAGCATTAGAAAATATCCTAAAGACGAACAAACCTCAAGAAATCAACCTCTTAACTTACGAGGAAAAAGTGAGTGACAAACAAGGTGTAGTAGTAAACAATTTTGGTATTGGCTTAGATGCGACAATCGTTCATGCTACAAACCACTCTACTTCAAAAACAAAATTAAATAAATATAATTTAGGTTCTTTTGCTTACCTATTTTCTATCCTACGTGTCTTTTTTTGGCAAAAAGGGTTTCCAATCTTAGTGGACATTGGCGGAAAACAAATCAGTTTTGACAAAGCCTTTTTATGTACTGCAACGAACCATCCTTATTTTGGCGGCGGTGTAGCGATTGCGCCGACAGCAGAAATTGCCAAACCAACGATCGATCTAGTTGTTGTCGAACGAGTGAATTTATTCAAAATCTTGGGAATCATCTTCTTATTACTACAGAAAAAGCAAATGAAATCAAAAAATTTCCATCATTTTACTACTAGCAGATTGCGCATACTATCAACTGTTCCTCAGTATGGTCAAGAAGATGGTGAAGATAGCCAAAAACAACCTTTTGATTTGCAATTAGCTACCAAAAAGCAACTGTTTTGGTGTAACGTGTCACATTGATTTTGCCTATTTTATATACATTTTCTTCCATGGGGAAGATAACCCCATAAAAAGAGCTGTAGATATTAAAAAGACCGCAAAAGTCAGACTTGTTGGGCTAACTTTTGCGGTCTTTATCTATCTCTTGGCTCTTAAAAAATAAGTAACATTCTCATTAGGAGCGATTCAAGTGAGCCTGAGCCAAAACTTGCCTCAGGCTCTTCTGCCTATCTCTAAAAACGGATAAACGGTGTTCAAACATCAGCTCCTTGAAATAAGCCTGAATTTTTCAAAACATGAGAAGCTGTTTCAAAAAATTCTTTCTTATTGTCATCAGAGCTACCCGATGTTTTCACGACCTCTTGCTAAACGGCGTTCAAGAAGCAACTCCTCAACAATAAGCGATGATTTTCTAAAATATGAGGAGCTATTTAATAAAATCCTCTCTTATTCGGAGCTAAACGCTTCTTTCACAGCCTCTTGCTCCATCCCAATCATTGGATCAATCCACTGTTTTTCAATCGCTTCGGTTGTTAAAATATATGTTTTTGGCAGTTGCTCTGTTGGTGCTTCTTCCATCACTTTTGATTCGACAGCCGTTTCGGTTGTGTCTTGTTCTACTGATAAAGTAAAGAGATCATCGCCAACATTTCCCTCCGTTGAATCTACGACATTTTCTTGAGTGGCTTGTTGACTTGTCTCTGTTTTTACGGAATGAGCAGTTTCTCCCGCCTTGGTATAATTTCCTTCTTCAAAAGGATCATTACCTACAAGGGAATCTTCATAAGCGACAAGCTTCGTCCGTGTAACAAGACTCATACTGTCATTTTCTTCGATCCGCTTCTTCAATGTCGTCATTCGACTAGCCGATTCATTCGCAACGCAGGTAACGTAAGCTTGTTCTTCCCCTAGTAGAATCAATAGTTCTTTACTTCTTGTGACAGCCGTGTAGAGAAGATTCCGTTGCAACATCCGTTGGTACTGATGAACCATCGGTAAAATGACCATCTTAAATTCGCTTCCTTGAGATTTATGGATCGAACAACAATAAGAAAGGGTGATTTTATTCCATTCATTGCGTTTGTAAGTCACTTCATTCGCATCAAATTGAATCACTAATTCATCCACTTTATCTTCTGAATCTTTCGCTAACACGATCCCCGTGATCTCACCCATATCACCATTAAACACATTGAGTTCAGGTGTGTTCACTAATTGTAATACTTTATCACCGATTCGATAAACAGTCTCATTCCAGTGGACTTCTTTCCGCCCTGCACCTCCAGGGTTAAAAATCGACTGCATCATTTTGTTTAACGCATCGATTCCAGCTGGACCACGGTACATTGGCGCCAAGACTTGGATATCTTGTGCAGTGAAGCCTTTATTTTTGGCTTTTTCAACAATCTTTGCGATTAAAGGTTCGATACTGTAGGCATCGCTTCGAAAGAAAGAACGATCTTTTTGATTTTGCAAAAAATCACTTGGTAAATGACCTTCTTTGATTTCATGAGCAAGGGGGATAATACTTGATCCGTCTCCCTGCCGATAAATTTGATTCAATTCCACTTTCGGGATTTGGTCAATTCCTAATAAATCATGCAAGACTTGTCCCGGTCCGACAGATGGTAATTGATCTTTATCTCCTACTAAAATCACTTGCATGTTGGTAGGGATGGCTTTAAATAGCGTATTAGCTAGCCATGTATCGACCATCGACATTTCATCGATGATCAACAACCCACCTTCTAATTCTTTCGTACTTACTGAAGGAGATTTTTCTCGACCATTCAAACCTAGTAGTCGATGGATCGTACTGGCAGGTAATCCTGTCGTCTCGTTCATCCGTTTGGCTGCTCGACCAGTTGGTGCAGCCAGTAGAATCGGAAAAATTTCTTGGGTATATTTGTTTGGATCTAATTCTAAGCCATTTAATTCTGCAAACAAGTTGACGATCCCATTGATAACTGTTGTTTTCCCTGTGCCGGGACCCCCAGTTAAAATAAATAAAGGTGACCGGATTGCTTCCGAAATTGCTTTTTCTTGCGATTCTCCATATTGGATACCAAATATTTTTTCAATTCGCCGAATGTTTTTCTGCACTTCTTTTTCGTCATAGTTGATTTCTTTTTTCCGACTAAGTAACCGTTGGATCGAGTTACCGATCCCCCATTCTGAGAAATACAGACTATTTTCATAGAGATTGGTTTCTTCTTGTTGGATCTTACCTTCTTCCACAAGTTGAATAATGACCGTCGCCACTTGATCAGGTTGGATCTCGATTGGTCGACTGGTTTCCAAAATTTTGATTGTTTGTTGAAGAAGCGTTTCAGCTGGTACATATGTATCGCCAGTTTGAACAGCATGTTGAAAAATCTGATGTAAAACTGCAGCTCGAATCCGTCTTGGTGAATCAGCCGCGATCCCTAATTGTTCTGCAAGATTATCTGCTCTTTTAAAGCCGATCCCTTCCACATCTTCGACTAACTGATAGGGATTTTCCTGGATGATATCTAAAGCTTCATTTTTATATGCTTGATAGATACTAAAAGCTAACTGACTACCAAAGCCATAACGATTCAAGCCCATGATCACTTGATCCATCCCATGGTTCAAACGAATCGTCTCAACGATCATATCTCTTTTGGCCTGATTCAAGCCTGCGATTTGTTCTAATACGGACGGCTCTTCGATGATTTTTTCAATCGCTTCTTCACCTAGTTGCTCCACGATCTTCTCAGCTGTTTTCTTGCCAATCCCAGGAAATTTTTCACTGGATAGATAACCCACGATCCCGTTGACTGTTGTTGGTTTCTCCTGCTCATAGCGTTCAACCTTTAACTGTCGCCCATATTTAGGATGATCGACTAATTCGCCGTAAAAACGATAAAGCTCATTTTCTTGGATCTCACCAAAGCTTCCAGTGACCACAATTTCTTTTTCACGATAGTCAGCTGTTGTTTCAGTGAGCCGAACCAACAGTACTTTGTAAAAATTACTTGGATTTTGAAAAAAGATTGCGGCAACTGTACCAACAAAATAAGGCATTTCTTCTGGCTGCATCTTGCCGCCTCCTTTCCAATTAGAGTAATGGTTCTGGTTTTGTCTCTTTTCCTAAAAAGTCAATTTCGTTCCAAACTTTTAATTCATAAGACAACAAATTGTTGGGTTCTCCTGTTTCTAAAATCGTCAAACTACTATTATATAAGCCACCCATTTCTCTTAGTTGACTCAGTTTTTTTCCTGTCAACCATTGGATCGCCGCAGTTAATGATGCCCCATGCCCAACAAACAAGATCGGTCCATCATGTAAAGCAACGGCATCAGCCACAACTGTTTCAATACGAGTAATGGCACATTCGATCGCTTCTCCTTTAAAAGGTGTCGGATCATAACGATCTAAGTGGTTACGTAGATTGGGAAGGTTTTCCGGATATCGTTCGTACATTTCATCAATTGATTGACCTTCTAATTCTCCTAAACCCAATTCTCTTAATTTATCAGTATAAATAATTTCGACTGGATGCGCTAATTCCTGATTGATCCCTTCGGCTGTGTCACGGGCACGCTTAGCGGTACTTGAATAGATTGCTTTAAATGGTACATACTTCACTTTTTTACCAAATGCTTTGATTTCCTCATAGCTTTCAGGTAAAAGTGGTGAGTCGCCTTGGCTTCCTTGAAAACGGCGTTCGAGATTCCACTGTGTTTTTCCATGTCGGGTAAAATATAATTCCATTTATATCGGACTCCTTATAGGCTCATTTAGACAAAGATGATGCTACTATTTTATAAAATTTGTTCCTTAAAAACAAAGAACTCCTTCAATAAAAAGTCCTTGTGATTATTCGTATTGAATCAGAGCACTTGGAAAATGACCTCTTGATAAACGGTATTTTCCAAGTTGATTCTGTGCATTAAGTCTAAACCAAGTAAAACATGAAAAGCTGTTTTTCTTTGTTTCTCCTTAATGCTTGAATCAGAGCACTTGAAAAATGACCTCTAGTCTAGTTTATCATTTTCATAATGGTGCGTTAACTCTAAATTAGGAAATCCTTGTTGGCGCAATGCTTCATAGACGATCATTGCAGCCGTATTTGAGAGATTCAATGAACGGACATGTTCGTCATTCATTGGGATTCTTAAACATTTTTCTTCATTTTCACGCATAAATTCTTCAGGTAATCCTGTTGTTTCCTTGCCGAATAAAAAGAAATGGTCTTCTCCATCAGCAAAATTTTCGTCACTATATACTTTATGGGCAAACTTCGATACCAAATGAAGTTTACGTTCCCCTAAATAAGCCATAAAAGCATCTAAATTTTGATGATAGGTAATATTGACATCGTTCCAATAATCCAATCCTGCACGTTTTAGATGTTTATCATCTGTTGAAAATCCTAACGGTTCAATCAAGTGCAAGGGCGTGTTGGTTGCTGCACAAGTTCGGGCAATATTTCCAGTATTTGCTGGAATCAATGGTTCAAATAAAACGATATGGTTCATTAAGATCCATCCTCTCATCTATATGTTAACTAACTAGTAGTGATTTTGGCATAAAAAAAAACGTATCAACTCGGTGTCAGTCACTGCGAGTCGTTACGTTAGTGAAGCTCTTCTCACTAACTTTTATCAGAACAGGAACCTGATAAAAACCAATGAAAAAACAACTTGTCGTTACTATATCATCAACAAACTCTTTTTGCAACCTTTAGAAATGAATAATTTCATTGCAATCGTTTTCTCTTATTTCCTTTTAATAATTCTACGTCAATTGTAATCTTTTTCAAAGGATTCTGGTACACACGCTCTTTGACGTCTTGACTGACTTGCCATTCGAGCGGAGACATCGCTAACAAATCTTGCCGATTTTTTTCTGGGATATCAAATTCGTAAGTAACACGCCGACGTTCAGTCAATTCTAGGGACTCCGCAAACTTAGCCACCACTCGTTCATTTGAATACTGTTGTTTCTCAGGCTGGTCTGGATAAAACGCTTGGCGTAATTCTTTTAAATAATCTTGTTGCGGAACGATTTTCAAGACTTCCCCATCATCGGTTAGCACACGTTGAAATTCTTTATAGTGAGAAGGCGAAAAAATATTTAGAATCGTAGTAAATGTTTGGTCTTCAAAAGGAAGATTGGTTAAATCTGCTACACACCAAAACGCCTCGACCGGCTGAGCAGTAGCCGCATAAACACCTTCTTTAGAAAGATCAAAACCTACGGCCTTTTTCAACGGTTGCAGTCGTGCTAATTCATTTAAAAAGCTTCCTTCGCCACAGCCAACATCTAAGACCTCTGATCCCTGCGATACTTGTTGTGCTAACAAGTCGATCACAGGCTGATACATCCCTGCTTGGATCATTCTACGTCTGGGATCAAACATACTCTGATCATATTCCGTTTTTACCCCATGAGATAAAAAGTAAAGCGTGCCTTTTTTGGATAAGTCGAAGCGATGGTTCTGATGACAAACCAAACCGTTCTCAGTGACTGCTACTCCAGCATGGCAAAGTGGGCATCGGAACAACTGTTGATTTCCCTTTAAAAATTGGCGACCTTGATCAATTTTTTTTAACATTTTTTTTGCTCATTTCTTGTTTTAATCGTTGAATATTGCTTTATTCCCTTTTCATCTTACCGTTAGAAGAAAACTTTAGCAACTACAAAAAATATGGTACAATTTTAGAAGAAGAAGGCGAATGATAAAGGAGCAGGCAAATGATCAAAGAATTTTGTGCAGAAAATTATACTTCCATTCCTCTAGCAATTGCTAAGGGAGCGAACCGGATCGAATTATGCGATAACTTAGCTGCTGGCGGAACCACACCTAGCACCGGAGTGATCGAAGAAGTTTTAAGCTATGCCAATGAAAAAGAAGTACCTGTAATGACAATTATCCGACCACGAGGTGGCGATTTTGTCTACAATGATATTGAATTAAAGATCATGCATACTGATTTAATCGAAGCAAAGAAATTAGGTACAGATGGCGTAGTTATAGGCTGTTTGACTCCTTCAAATTGGATTGATGAAGAGGCAATGGAATTATTGATCGAAACCTCAGAAGGTCTACAAATCACGTTCCACATGGCTTTTGATTGTATCCCGCAAGAACGGCAATTTGAAGCAATTGATTGGCTGGTTGAACACGGTGTAGACCGTATTTTAACTCATGGTGGAGATGCGAACGCACCAATTGAAGCCAATTTTGACCATTTAAAAAAATTGATTGCTTATGCTGACGGACGTCTGATCATCTTACCTGGTGGCAAGATCGATTACAAAAATGCAGAACATGTTGCCAAAGAACTAGGCGTGAATGAAGTTCATGGAACAAAGATCGTTTCATTCGACTAAATTTTTTCTAGTAATAATAAAAACGTAAGAAGCAAGTTGATTACTTTGCTCCTTACGTTTTTTATTTTTATCACAGACTTGTTGCACCATCTCAAAAGGAATGGCTACATAAAATACCCCATAAACAATGAAGCGATGTTGAAATAGATCAAGACACTAGTCAAATCACTCAAGGTGGTAATAAAAGGACCACTAGCCACGGCAGGATCAAACCCTAAGCGATCCATCAACATCGGAATCAAGCTTCCTGCCAAGTTGGCTACAGTAATCGCAAATAACATGGCAATCCCAATTACAAAGCCTAAAATAAAGTTATGCTTCCAAATTCCTACAATCAAAAAGATCGTCAAGCCAGTGATTGCCCCTGTCACAAGTCCTGTGAGTACTTCAGCTAGAATCAAACGGACAAAACCAGCATCTTTGTCGTCAGAAACAGCCAAACGGCGAACTGCAACCGCCAATGATTGGGTGCCAGCATTCCCCGCAGTTCCGGTGATCAACGAAATGAAGACGGCTAAAATACTTGCTTCACTCACCAGTTCTTCGTAATGGCTGATCAACGAAGCCGTAGACATCCCTAAAAATAATAAGGTGATCAACCAAGGAAGACGTCTAGCAGCTGACTTCACGGGATTTTCATTGATTTCCTCAACATTGACCCCTGCCAAACCAGAGTAATCACTTGCAGCCTCATCATCAATAACATCAATAATATCATCAACTGTTACGATCCCCAGTAGATGGTCATCGTAATCTGTTACGGGTAATGCTAGAAAGTCATAATCACGAAAGGTTTGCGCGACATCTTCTTGGTCATCCCCCACATGGACGGATAACACACGTTCGCTCATCAAGTCAGAGATCATTGCATCATCATCATTAACGATCAAATCCCGCAATGAAATAACTCCAACCAATTGTTCTTCTTGATTGACGACATAGATATAGTAAATGGTTTCAGCTACATCTGCTTCGTTTTTTAAGACATACATCGCAGAACGAACCGTTTGATTCGCCACGATCGAAACAAATTCTGTTGTCATGATCGCGCCAGCTGTTTCATCTTCATAGTGTAACAACTCTTTGATTTCACTAGCATCGTCAGTAGTCATTAAACTTAAATATTTAGCGACTTGTTTTTTATCTAAGGTATTTAGCAAATCTACCGCATTATCGGTATACATCTCTGAAAGCATTTCTGCAGCATAACTCGGACGCATCTCAGCTAAATACTCTTTCATATATTCATTGTCTTCTTCAATCACATCAAACATATCTGCCAATTCTTTAGGAGATAAGTAGGAATAGATCAGTTGACGATCCTCTTCGTTCAGAGATTGATAGAATTGCCCCTGCTCGTAAATATGCATTTCCAGGAAACTATTTCTAAATTCCTGTAGGTTATTTTCTCTTAAATCCTGTAGTAACTGGGCAAATCGTTCCTCTAGTTCTTGATTTTCATCCAACTCTATCTCACCTCACCCTAACTTTCAAAATGCTGGAGAACAGTCGCCATATCTTTAGCCAAAGGCTGTTTAAATTCCAATCGTTCCTGTGTAAAAGGATGATCAAAACGCAGGTCGTAACAATGTAAAGCTTGTCTTGCTATTCCAAGATCCATACGCCCACCATACATTTCATCTCCTAATAGCGCACAGCCAATTTCTGAAAAATGAACTCTGATTTGATGGGTTCTCCCCGTATGCAGTTGGATATCTACCAAAGCAACCTCTGCGGTGTTTTTCGTTAACCAATATTCGGTTTGTGCGCTTCGCCCAGCTGTCGAAACCATCCGTTTCAGTAAAGAAGATTGGTCTCTCGCAATTGGAAGGTCAATCCAGCCGTGGGGTGCCAATTTAGTTATTTCGCCACTCACAAGTGCTTGGTATTTCTTCACAAATCGTTTTTCTCGAAGCTGTACATCTAACTTTGCATGAGCAAAGCCATGTTTGGCAAACAACATCAACCCAGAAGTATCCCGATCTAGTCTTGTCACCACATGAATGACTTGATTTTCGTAACCTTGTCGTTTGTAATAAGCTTTTACTCGATTAGCCATCGTATAGTTTGGATGATATTGTGCTGGAATCGAAGAGACGCCAGCTGGTTTATTCACAACTAAAAGATGTTCATCTTCGTAAACGATCTCGATCGGTGTTTCATCTAAAAGCACCGTTTCATGTTCGCCTTCTGCTGGAATGACAATCGTTACCTTATCATTGTACGATAGAGAAAACAAGACATTTTCAGTTTGACCATTTACTTTGATCTCGCCACCTTGAAATTTGATTTTCGCTAACAAACCTTTAGAAATTCCTTTTTCTTTTAAAAAATATTTTATCTGCTGCGGATGATTTTTTTCATACGTCCACACAAATTCCATGTTATCCCTCACCAATAAAGGAATCTTTTACACGATGCCAAAAATGCATATGGCGATAAGAAGCAAAATGAATTCGCTCTTTTGCAATGCGATAATAGATGGAACGAATATTCGATTCCTTAATATCCAATTGGTCGACTGTAACAAGATAATCCTCTGTATTTTCTAATTTGATTTCCAGCCATTCGTCTTGTGCGATGACCATAGGCGAACCGAGTGTACGAAAGACTCGATTATTTAATGAAGCAATTTCAGTTAACTGAAAGGCATTGATACTCGGATGAATAACTGCCCCGCCGATACTTTTATTATAAGCGGTTGAACCTGTTGGCGTAGACACAGCCAATCCGTCCCCTCTGAAACTTTCAAACAATTCATTTTTGATATATACATCGGCAACCATCGTCCGATTTGATCGTTTAATCGTGGATTCATTCAAAGCCAAGAAATGTTTTGCCGGCTTATCATCTAAATAACTGATCTTTATATCGAGCAAAGGATAACTTACACTTTGTTCTTGATTGGTCTGTAAGCTATTGACTAATTCTTCCAATTCATAGTCACGCCAATCCGTATAAAAACCTAAGTGCCCTGTATGGACCCCTAAAAAACGAACTTCATTTAATAGATGGCTATACTTGTGAAAAGCGGACAATAACGTCCCATCACCACCTACGGAAATCACTAAATCGGGGCGTTGTCCGTCGATTTGAATAGCCGATTGTGTCAAAAGAGCTTTCAATCGTTCGGTAACTTCAATTGTTTTCGCTTCTTGGTTATGAACGATCGCTACTTTCATCCGTGGCCTCCTCTTTTTTCTCTCGATTTAATACGGTACGATAGTAAACGTCATCTCGTTTTCCTCTACCATGGGAAAACAGACGTTGAGCTTCTTGGATTTCTTCCCGAATATTGGACATTTCTTCGTCCAATTGATAAGCCGCTTCTGCCGCACGTTGGAGTCTTTCACTCATTTCTTCAGGAAACACGCCTTGATATTTATAGTTCAATGAGTGTTCGATTGTCGCCCAAAAGTTCATAGCTAACGTCCGGATTTGAATTTCAGCTAAAATTTTCTTTTCGCCACTGATCAACTGAACAGGATACTCAATCACTAAATGATACGAACGATACCCACTGGCTTTTTTATTTGTAATATAATCTCTTTCTTGAATCACTTTCATATCTTTTCTTTTACGAATGATATCTACTACTTGGTGGATATCTTCTACAAACTGACACATGATTCGTAATCCAGCAATATCAGACATTTCTTCTTCTAAACGGCTCATCGGAATATGACGCAGCTGTGATTTTGTCACAATGCTATCGACTGGTTTGACTCGTCCAGTAACAAACTCAATCGGAACATGTCGGTTTTGTTCTCTGAATTGCTTACGGATCCCGCGTAACTTTACTTTTAATTCTGATACTGTTTGTTCATACGGTGCTAAAAACTCTTCCCAATCTCGTTCCATCGCTGATCCCTCTACTTCGTTAACATTCTTTTCTATTTTAACATATAAATGAAGTTTTTTTGTACCCCTCGGCTTTTTGTATTGACCAAAAAGGAAAAATTAGGCAGAATGAATGAAAGGGGCGATCATTATGTCTGAAATGTTAGAAATTGAATACAAGTCCATGCTGACGCAACAAGAATATAGTCAATTGATCCAGTATTATCAACTAAAACCAGAAGATTTTACGGTTCAAACGAATATCTATTTTGATACACCAGATGGACAGCTAGCACAAAAAAATTGTGGATTACGCATCCGATTACTTGAAGATCGGGCAGAATATACACTAAAAACACCTGCAAAAGAAGGAAAACTTGAAACCACTGATACTTTAAGCAAAGAGGAAGCACTCTCTTTCATTGAGCAACGTCAATTACCACGTCAGGGTGCTGTTTTTCAAAAATTGTTAGAATTGGCTGTTCCTTCGGATGAATTGGGCAAAATTGGAGACATTACTACCAAACGTGCGGAATTTCACATTGAGGAAGGTCTTTTAGCGATTGATGAAAGTTTTGGAGAACAATTACATGATTTTGAACTGGAGTTAGAAGTATCTGATGCTACTCTTGGTAAATCTGCCTTTTTAGCGTTTTTGGAAAGACATTCTTTCCCTTATCGACCAGCTAAAAATAAAATTCAACGGATGCTAGCAGCGAAAAATTAAAGTTCTATCATTTTCACAAGGCACTTGAGTTCATTTTTTATCATTTTTCTGTTAAGTTATACGTTGTGAATAAAAGAATTCACGAGTTGTATAGAATCTATTTTGGGGGAGATTCATATGATCGAAATCTATTTATTTGTTAATCCTTTGGGGAAACATTGTTTTACACTAGAACAACAGTTATTACAATTTATTGAAGAAGAGTACGGAAAAACATCCAAAGAAAAGATGCAATTTCGTTTTCTGCCTTTAGTTAATTTGCAGACAATTGGGGATGTCATGCAACGTAACGGAATTTCTCAAAACGACCTCGTTACGCGTAACCACTTATTTTCAACTACCTATTCTGCTGCGTTAGACTGTAAAGCGGCACAGTTCCAAGGTAAGAAAAAAGGACGTCAATTTTTGATCAAAATGCAAGAAGCTGTAGGTTGTAATAAAGTACCGTATTCTCCAGAACTTGCTGAATCACTTTTTGCAGAAGTCGGCGGCGATATCGAGATGTTCAAAGAAGATCGTCAATCCGAGTTTGTTAAAGAAGTTTTTTTCTCTGATCAAAAAATTGCTCGAGAAATGGGCATCACCAAACATCCTTCTGCTGTAGTGTATAACTACTCCTGTGAACAAGACTTCGGTGTCTTAATTGAAGGCACAAATACAGTCCGAAAAATAAAAGAACTTTGTAAGACTAAAAATGATTCTTATCAAATTTTTGATGGTGAACATTTACATACAAATGATTCTCGCTTACAACCAGGAAGTAGCCATTTATATTTACTCTCTAACTAATCACGTCAAGAACCATTCGTTTCACTAACTAACCGTTTTTCAAGTACTTAGATCGCTAAGTATTCGAAAAACGGTTATTTGGTGCTTGTAGAAAAACATGGGAATCTTTACCAACATGGACTAATAGCATCGTCTGAGGTTGAGATAAAAGTGTGTAGCATCAAGAAATAAGAAAGAGTTTTTCGAAAAACGACAAAAAGCAATCGCATCCTTCAGAAAATAGCTGATGCCATTTTCGACCGATACGACTGCTTTTTTAATGTTTAGAACTAAACTTTTCAAATTAGTTTGCTAGTGCTTCAACGATTGCTTCGTTAAATGCTGGAATATCATCAGGATTTCGGCTAGTAATCAAGCCTCGATCAATTACCACTGGCTCATCCTTCACGACGGCACCAGCATATTCGATATCTGGACGTACCGTATCATAAGCTGTCATTGTCCGTCCTTCAGTTAAACCTGTTTGAATAAATAGTTGTGGACCGTGACAAATTGCAAATAACGGTTGATCATTTTTTAAAAAGTAAGAAACAAAATCAACGAATCGTTGATCTGCTCGTAATTGATCCGGTGAAAATCCCCCTGGTATCAATAGCGCATCGAAGTCTTCAGGAGAAACATCTGCAATACTTTGTTCGACTGTGAATTCTGCGCCTTTTTTTCCTTTGATTGTTTGATTTCCTTCAAACCCAATCAAAGTCACTGTATGTCCAGCCTTTTCTAGTGCTTCTTTCGGTGACGTTAGTTCCACATCTTCAACTAAATCTGTAACGATTGCTGCAACTTTTTTTGCCATTTGTTCTCTTCCTTTCTTATCGCTTAATTCAAGCCTAAAGGAATTTATTCAAGTGTGCAAATCATCTGTTTGGACTAAAGAGCGGTTTTTGTCTCCGTCCATCTTGTTGCTTTTAGTCATTCATCGATGTGATAAACCGGATAACAACCAACCAAATGCGTAGGATAGCCTTGCTCTTTTAGCACTTCCATCAGCTCATTCACCTTGTCGATCTTGTCATCGATAGCAACATCGATAACAAAAAAGTATTCGCCTAACCGCGTTTTTTGTGGGCGTGATTCGATTTTTGTTAAATTCACTTGATTATTAGCAAAGACCGAAAGAACTTGATAAAGCGCCCCAGGTTTATTTTCTGGCAAATCCACAAAGAATGTCGCTTTATGACTGTTTTTTTGTAATTTTGCATCAACAGGCGCGGCACTTAGAACCCAAAAACGGGTCTCATTAGTTGCAATGGACTGGATATCTGATTGCACGATGGTCAACCCAAATTCGTTTGCAGCTTCTTTGGAGCCGATCGCACCTAGACATTCTTCTGGATGGGTTGCTACTTGCCGGGCTCCTTGGGCAGTGGAACCTACTTGTTCAATCTCGACCTTTGGAAAATTTGCCCGTAGAAAAAGTTGTGATTGGGCTAATGCTTGCGGATGACTACAAATCTTTGTGATATTTCGCCAGTTGGCTTGTTGGGTCGGATGGACCATCAATTGTTGTCGGATCGGCAGAACGATTTCTCCTTGAATAGAAGGTAATGTCTCATACACATGATCAAGTGTTGGCAAAACAGAACCTTCAATCGTATTTTCGATCGGCACCATTGCATAAGTAATCTCTTTTTCTAATTGTGCCTCGATCAAATCAATCAAGGAATCATAAGAAAGAAAAGTACCTTGTTTGAAATAACGTGTGGCTGCACTATAAGTAAAGGAACCTTTAGGACCTAGATACCCAATTTTCATCATTATTTTCTACCCACTTTATGATTTCTGTGATAATTTCGTCTGGCGATTTCTTAGACGTATCTATCGTGATTTTTGCTAAACTTTTGTATATTTTTTCCCGTTCCCACATGATCTCACGTAGTTTTGTGTCACTATTCTTTAACGCTAACGGTCGAATATTTGTTTGATCTTGTCGTATCCGTTCGATCAAGATATCGGCTTCTCCTTTTAAATAAATGACTTGTTGCTGTTTTAATAGTTCCTGATTTTCTTTCTGTAAGACAACCCCGCCACCAGTAGCGATCACTGCCTTTTTTTGTAAAATTGTTTTTAAAAGAGCGGTTTCGTGGTCGCGAAACGCGGCTTCTCCGAAGGTAGCAAAGTATTGCTCAATGGAACAGCCTAATTGTTGAACTAAATAGTCATCCATATCGATGACTGGTTGATCCAATCGAGCCGCTAATTTTTTACTGATCGTCGTCTTACCAGCGCCCATAAAACCGATCAATACAAGTGACGTCATGATGGGTCCTCCTGAACCAATTTGGCTAGATCCGTAAAAAATTCAGGATATGAAATATTGACTGCTTCAGGATTGAGTAGTTCGACAGGTTCTGCGGTTAGTAAAGCGGCGATTTGTAACATCATCCCAATTCGATGGTCCCCATGGCTATCCACTGTCGCTCCATGTAAAGATGTTGGTCCGTGAATAATCAAACCATCTTCTGTCGGTTCAATGTTCGCACCCATTTTCGTTAATTCTTCCGCAGTTGCATCAATCCGATTCGTTTCTTTGACTTTTAATTCCTGAGCATCACGAATGATGGTTGTGCCTGTTGCTTGAGTAGCAGCTAATGCAATGATTGGTAACTCATCAATCAAGCGTGGGATGATTTCTCCCTGGATCTCACAAGCATGGAGTTGCGCAGAACGGACAATCAAATCTGCTGCTTGATTTTGCTCATCCAGCTGTCTTTCTTCAATATTAGCACCCATTTGCATCAACACATCGAGAATCCCTGTCCGTGTCGGATTGATTCCTACTTGTTTTAAGAGGACTTCACTGTTTGCTAAAATACTTGCTGCGACGAGATAAAACGCAGCCGAAGAAATATCCCCTGGGACAGTGACTTCTTGTCCGATCAACTGCTGTGGTCCAGTGACTATAATTTCTTTTCCTTCCACTTGGATCTTCCCACCGAATTGTTTGATCATCTCTTCGGTATGGTTCCTTGACTGTTCTTTCTCGATGATTTTAGTGGTCCCTTCGGCTTGTAAAGCTGCAAAAAGGATAGCAGACTTCACTTGCGCACTAGCAATGGGCATGTGATACTCGATCCCGTGCAATGTATTTCCAGTTACTTTTAGTGGAGGAAATTCAGCTTCGGCCGTTCCTTGTAAATCAGCACCCATCTCACGCAATGGCTTCATCACACGTTCCATCGGACGGCGATTCAAAGAAGCATCCCCTGCAATCTCAGAAGTAAATGGACAGCCTGCTAAAATTCCTAATACTAAGCGCATCGTTGTGCCAGAATTTCCTGCATCTAGCCTAGAAGATGGTGCTGTTAATCCTTCAAATCCTTTTCCTTCAATCATGATTTGTTCATTTTTTTCGGTAATACGTACCCCTAATTGCTTAAAAACTGCAATCGTACTTAAACAATCTTCAGCTTTTAAAAAATTGTTGACGATCGTAGTTCCTTTGCTGATCGCACCAAACATGATGCTGCGATGGGAAATCGATTTATCAGCAGGAATCACTAATTCTCCATTGATCCCATTTTTAGCTGTCAATAGTTTCATGACTTCAACTCCTTATCCAACAATGAAATTTTTCGGCTTCGATCAGCTTCTGTCCTTTAAGTAAATCCGCTTGATTTTTAAAAGACAACTCTAACACACCAAAAATATCTTCTCTTGTTTCTTGGATGCTCAAATTAATAATGGAAAGATTTGCCTGACTTAGTACGTTAGTAACTTTTGCGACAGCACCAGCGATATCGGGAATATCGACATATAAATCATAAAAAGCTGGAATCGCTCCTTGTTTTTTCCGGGGCAACTGATCCCGTGTTTGTTTTGCCTGCACAAAGAACTCTTGAATTGCCGATTGGTTTTGATCAATCAGTTCCTGTTTTAACGTTTCCATTGCGCCTTGCCAGTCTTCCATCAACTGAATCATCATTTCTTGGTTCGTCATTAAAATATCCGTCCACATTTGGGGATCTGATGAAGCAATCCGTGTAATATCCCGGAATCCGCCAGCGGCTAATTGTGAGGCACGTGGATATTTTTGATTCAGCTGCTCACTGATTTGTACTAATCCTGAAGCGACAATATGTGGCAAATGACTTAGCACCCCAACGATCTCATCGTGATCTTTGGCAGTTAAGCGAACAAACTTTGCTCGAGTAGGACGTAGTAAAGCGATCAGTTCTTCTGTATGTTCACTTTGACAGTCATCCGTTACGATATAATACGCTTCTTCAAATAAATACGGATTGCCTGCTTTTACTCCTGATTTATGTGAACCAGCCATCGGATGCCCACCAATAAAATCAAATGGGAGTTGCTTCGCTAGCGCCATTATCGTCGCTTTCGTACTTCCGGTATCACTTACTAATACTGTTTCTTTCAAGGGAAGTGTCGCCAAACAGTTGAGATACTCCAAGCTAACTTGAACTGGAACGGCAAGGATAATCACATCCATTTGACTAGCTGCCTCGATCCCTGTGACAACCTGATCGACTAACTGTGTTTTTTCCGCTATTTCTCTTGTTTCTTCTGAATGATCCCAGCCATAAAGGGTAATTGCTGACCCTTTGATCGCTCGGCATAAGGAAGCGCCAATCAGACCCAATCCTATGACAAACACCTTTTTTTTCATCGCTACCTCCGATTAGAATTCTTTGGTCATTTGGCGGTGATTTGCAACGGCTTTTTTTAATTCTTGCATATTATCTGCTGGAAAATGCTCAAGTATCTCGCGAACAAGAGTGGTCGCAATCACATGCTCTGCGACGACTGAAGCTGCTGGAACTGCCGTACTATCGGAACGTTCCACACTAGCTTTATAAGGTTCTTTAGTATCGATGTTCACGCTCATGAGAGGTTTATATAAAGTAGGAATTGGTTTCATCACGCCCCGAACAATAATCTGTTCTCCGTTGGTCATTCCACCTTCAAAGCCACCTAAATGATTACTTGCTCGGTGATAGCCGCTTTCGTCCCAAGTGATTTCATCCATCACCTGTGATCCTGGTAACGAAGCAGCTTCAAACCCAATTCCAAATTCGACTCCCTTAAAAGCATTGATGCTTAACATCGCTTGAGCTAACTTACCGTCTAATTTTTTATCCCACTGTACATAGCTCCCTAACCCTGCTGGCACATTTTCGACCCGAACTTCCACTACACCTCCCAAAGTGTCTCCTGCTTTTTTAGTAGCATCGATCAAGGCTTTTACTTCCTCTTCAATCATTAGATCTACCATGTTCACTTCGGAGATAGTCGTCTTTTCTTTGATTTCTGTCACGGTCAAATTCTCTGGCACATTCGCTTTGATTCCTCCAAGAATCGCTACATGACTAGCAATCTCTATATCTAAAGCAGCTAAAATCTGTTTTGCTAGTGCCCCGATTGCTACTCGCATCGTCGTTTCTCTTGCGGAAGAACGCTCTAATACATTTCTAAGATCATGGTGTTGATACTTAATACCACCAACTAAATCGGCATGACCTGGTCTTGGTTTAGCCACTCGTCGTAGATTTTCTTCTTTTTCAGAAACTGGAGTAACTGACATCACCGTTTGCCAGTTCTTCCAATCTTTGTTCGTGACAGTCATTGTGATCGGTGAGCCTAATGTTTTGCCGTGACGAATACCCGATGTGATTGTCACTTGATCTTTTTCAATCTTCATGCGCCCACCTCGACCATAACCACCTTGTCGTCTAGCTAATTCTTGATTGATTGCCTCAATCGATAAGGTTAAGCCTGCTGGAACTCCTTCAATAATCGCTGTCAAATTAGGCCCATGTGATTCTCCTGCTGTTAAGTAACGCATTTACTCACCTTCTTCTAAATAATTTTTGATTGCTTCGATTGTGATCGATTGGATTTTTGCCTGACCGATTTTTTCTAATAAAATAATTTTCAACTGTTTTCCCCGGGCTTTTTTATCATGAGTGATCGCCTGGAACAACGCCTGTTCATCCCATGGTTCGTAAGAAATGGGCAACTGATACTTTTGGATCATCTTGATAAGTTGTTGCGTCGTTCCTTCAGGTATTTCTTTCCTTTTTTCAGCATTCCGACTGATTTGTACCATGCCGATCGCCACTGCTTCTCCATGACTAATCTGTCCATATCCTGCTGTTTGCTCGATAGCGTGTCCGATCGTGTGACCAAAGTTGAGGAACAAACGACTGCCTTGATCAAATTGATCTTCTTCTACCACTTCTTTTTTTACACGTAAAGCTTTTTCGATCACTAGCTCGCTATGTGCTACTAAATCAGCTACATCAATAAAACGAGCTAACTCTCTCCAAAGACTTTCATCCTTGATCGCACCACACTTGATGATTTCTGCAATTCCTTCTTGGATCCTTTTTACTGGTAATGTCGTCAGCGTTTCTGGATCAATCAACACACCGTCTGGCTGTGCAAATGTGCCAATCATATTTTTAGCGTTTGGTGCATTGACTGCTGTTTTGCCACCTATGCTTGAGTCTACTTGTGCCAATAAGGAGGTAGGAATCTGTACAAAAGAAATTCCTCTCATGTAAGTTGATGCCACAAAACCAGCTAAATCGCCTACAACACCGCCACCTAGAGCAATAATGCCATCACTTCTCGTCAATTGTTCAGTGGCTAGAAAATCATATAATTTAGCAGCCATCGACAGTGATTTACTTTCTTCGCCAGCCGGAATAACATAATTCACAACCTCATACCGATCGGCTAATTGTTGTTGTATCTTTTGACCATAAAGCGGAAAGACATTTTCATCACTAATGATCGCAATTTTCTTTTCTTGCCATAAACCGGAAAGCCAATCTGCGACTTGATCTAGTGCGTTTCGCTGGATGATGATCTCATAGCTTTTTTCGGGTAAGACAACTTCTAACATCCGTGTTTCTCCTCTCTATAAAGCGTTTATTTTCTTCATCGCTTCTACTAAGATGTCCACTTCATTCATCATTTTCAGGTAGTTTTTCTCATTCAATGACTGCTGTCCATCAGACCAAGCATGAATCGGATCAGGATGGATCTCTACAATCATTCCATCTGCCCCACTAGCAACACCTGCTCGTGCCATTGGTGTCACTAAGTCCCAGACACCCGTTCCATGACTTGGGTCAACGATGATCGGGAAATGACTTAATTTTTTGATCAGTGGTACGGCACTTAGATCGAATGTATTTCTAGTAGCTGTTTCGTAAGTGCGGATTCCGCGTTCAATGAAGATGATGTTTGAATTGTTTTGAACTGCAATGTATTCAGCGGCATTTAACCACTCTTCGATCGTACCTGAGATGCCACGTTTTAAGCCAATTGGTTTTCCTGTTCGTCCTACAGCTTCTAATAAACGGAAATTTTGCATATTTCGTGCGCCGATTTGAATGATATCTGCGTATTCACTGACCACATCGATATGCGCTTCATCCATCACTTCGGTAATCACTTTCAAGTCATAATGATCCGCAGCTTTACGCATCATTTTCAACCCTTCTTCACCTAATCCTTGGAAAGCGTATGGTGACGTTCTTGGTTTGTAGGCACCACCACGTAAGATTTTAGCACCACCAGCCTTAGCCATTCGTGCTGTCTCCATGATTTGCTCTTCCCCTTCGACAGAACAAGGACCAGCCATTGTCACAAAACTCCCATCACCGATTTTCACTCCAGCTACATCAACGATCGTATCTTGAGGATGAAATTCTCGTGACGTCAATTTGTACGTATTGGTAATCGGTACGGCACGTTCTACGATATCGTAGCGTTCAAACGGAACATCCCGAATTACCTTTGGATCTCCTAAAATCCCTAAGACAAAACGATCTTTACCATGGTTGATCTGTACATCTAGCCCTTCTTCTTTAATACGTTCAATCACTTGTGTTAACTCACTTTCTTGGATACCTGGTTTAATGATTAGAATCATACAATAACTCCCTTTGTTTTTTATTTTGTGTTTCGCTTCATCGATTTCCTCGCTGTTTGATTGGATTACATAAATTCTTGCAAATCAATCGTTACTTTGCTTATACCTTGTTTGAATGCGTTTAGTTCCCCCTTTATGTAACAAAAAAAGCCCACCGTAGAAAATCCATCTACAGTGAGCCCCTGAATCAATCAAATAAAAAAGCCACTATAGATTTTTCATCTATGCGGCGAGCAAGTCATCTCAAACATCCTTAGCCATCATAGATACAAACAAACGCTGATGTTTGCACCCATAATCGTATGAATACAAACTTATCTAAAATAGCTAAAGTAATAATTATTCAGTTGTGAACTATGTGTGATTTTCATAATAATCGCTCCAAACTGATATAAGATTGAGTTTAAGTATAGAGATGTTTTTGAAAGAAGTCAAACAATTTCTTGAATAAAATGATCAAAGGGTATGAAAAAAGGGCTTTTACCTGATAAAAACTCCAATTTACCCACTAAATAGTCGCAGGAGAATGCTGAAAATACCATAGAAAAGTATCAACAGCATGTCCGGCTTCTACTTCTATAATCAAACGAGCCCAAAAGTGAGCTGAAATTGTTCTTTATTTTGAAATTTGCCCGCTCTTACAATCGTTTTTGTCCGTCTAACTTTTGGATCTCAGTAATATCTTGCGTGACTTCTAAGCACCCAAGATAATCACCTGTCTCATTTTTTAAAGCAAAGTAGCGAATATAAATTTTCCGTCCTCTCATATCAATCCAAAATTCTGCTGAATCCCTTGTTCCTGTACGGAAATCGTCAAGTATTTGTTGGACAAGATGCATGCTTTTTGGTGGATGACAGTTGACGACTTCACGACCAATGACAGAAGTAGTTCTTGGAAAGACCCGTTTCTTTCCTTCTGAGAAGAAACGAACCCGATCCTCATGATCAACAAATGTCAAATCCACAGGCAACACTTGAAACAAGGCAACTAATTGCTCCAACTGTAACGCTCCTGTCGGAAATTGCACAACTAAATCAGTCATAGGTGCTGTTTCGTCTTGAACTGCCTCTGACGTAAACTCTTCGATCCCAAGACCAGCAGCAATACCATCGGTCGTTTCTTTAGCTTTTTTAATGGCTAATTGACGAGCTGGTTCCCGTTCGCTTTCTTTTTCGAGTGATTCTTGGCTTGGCTTCCATGGAAGTGGTTCAGGGATAAACGCAAAACCGATATCAAAGCTGTCATGAGCGATTTGTGCCCAATCTTTAAGGCTAAACACATCTAAGGTCATGGGTACCATGATCTCCTCTTCCTTAAAAATCATCTCTTCAACTTCTGTTTTTACTGCTTCCCATTTTTCGGATAGCGGATTATAAGCCGCTTTGTCTGTAGCTAAATAAGCATTCAGCGCTTTGATCATTTCACGGATATCATCATCTACACCCCACATCACTTTAGGTGGGGCTGAGATTCCGTATTTTTCCATATAAGAAAAGATCAACGTTTCTTTTCGTGCATAATGCTTGTCGATCTGCAATAAATCAGTCAAAGCGTGTTGCAATCGTTCCTTTTGTGACCAATCTCCTTTAGCCATTTTTGCCAATAACCCGTCAATTTCATCCGTCAGTAACGACTGCAACACTTGGTTTTCTAACTTTAAGGTATGGATCGGGTGTCCTGGTTGTGCGTGTTCATAATTGGAATGATGGATCTCATTGATCGCTCCTTTAAAAACAGCTGCATGGATATTACATAACTTTTGGATTTCTGACGGATCAAGACCGCTTTGAATCAATGCTTTTTCCGCAGCAGTGATTTCTGTAACATCGACTCCCTCAAATTCTTCATTGAACAATCGTTTTGCTTCTTCAAAAGAACCACCTTTATGTAAAAGTGACAGGATTTCAACAATCCGTTCTTGTCGTTGATTCGTGGGTTTCATTTTACCAATCCTTTCACAATAAATCCTGATGTTTCAAAAGCAGTAACAATTTGTTCTAAAGGAATTTTTTTCATTTGAGACCCTTTAGGAATCGTCATATAGCGACCAGCAGTTTGCAACATCCCAGGTTGGTTGATGGCATTAAATCCTAGCTCTGACAGGATTTGTTTGACTTCTGGATATTCAGTAACTAATTCAAATAATGTTTTGGAAAAATCGATTTCTCTCATTTTACTTCCTCCTTCATTGAGAATCGTTCTCATTCGATCGGATTCATTATAAACGATTTTGTGCACTTTTACACGATAATTTCAAAGCAAATCTTTTTTACCATTCTAACGATGAGTATACCTAGGCTCATTCTTTTTTTGAGAGTAAAACTTATTAATGACTTTCTGATCAGCAAAAAATAAAATAACATTTTTTATTAAACGAGGAGGTCATCTAGCAATTTTTTCTTTCAATTTAATTTTGCTCCAGATACTACCTATTTCTCTAAACGATAAAAAGACAAATGTCTTCTTTTCTATTATTTTTTTACCCATTCCATCACGTTTTTTCGTTGACACAAAACGCGAACATGTGTTCTAATCAATAGGAAGAGGTGGCGAATATGATTCGAAATCAAAATCCAGTCTTTGATTACACAAAAGAACCTTCGAGAGATATTCTTTGCATCGATTGTAAGTCGTTTTATGCTTCTGTTGAGTGTGCCGAACGTCATTTAGATCCTCTAACAACCAAACTCGTCGTCATGTCCTATCCGTCAGGGAAAACCGATGAACGAGGTAGTGGCTTGATCTTAGCTGCTAGTCCAGCTGCAAAAAAAGCCTATCATATTACAAATATCAGTCGAGCAAGGGATTTACCCTTTCCCTATCCCGACGATCTTTATATGGTCCCTCCACGAATGGCTTACTACATGAAAAAAAATACCGAAATAAATGCTATTTATAAAAAGTACGTGGATGAAGAGAATCACCATGTCTATTCTGTTGATGAAAGCTTTCTTGATGTCACCAACAGCTTGAAACTTTTTAAAGTCAAAAGTGCTTGGGAATTAGCTGAAATCATCTACCGGGATGTCTACCAACAAACAGGAATCCATACAACTATTGGGATTGGTGATAACCCACTACTAGCTAAGTTAGCGTTGGATAACGGTTCTAAAGGAAAAGAGCGAATGGCCGAATGGCGCTATGCAGATGTAGCAGACAATGTTTGGCGTATTCCTTCTCTCACCGATTTTTGGGGAATTGGTCATCAGACAGCGAAACGGCTCAAACGACTGGGGATTCATTCTGTTTATGATTTAGCTCATGCGGATTATTACCAATTAAAAGAAAAATTCGGAGTGATTGGCACCCAGCTTTTTGCCCATGCTTGGGGAATTGATCGAAGTTTTTTAGGAGAAGACTATACCCCCAAATCAAAAAGTATTGGGAATAGTCAAATTTTGAATCGTGATTATACAAGGCGTGAAGAACTTGAAATCGTTCTTAAAGAAATGGCTGATCAAGTCGGAACTCGTCTGCGGCGTGAACATGCGAAAGCGCAAGTTGTTAGCTTGTGGATGGGCTACTCTTTAGGTTATCGAGATCGTCTAGGGAAAACTGGATTTCATCAACAACTAAAAGTGGAGCCGACAAATTCTAGTCATGAACTCAGTCTCATTTTATTGAATCTTTTTCGTAAACATTACCAGCATCAAGACATTCGCAGTGTCGGTGTCAACTGCTCCAAACTAATTTACACAGACAGTCTGCAATTGAATCTATTTGCAGATCCCGATGAACAAGTCAACGATGCCAAAATCGATTTTGTCGTTGATCGTATTCGCCAAAAATATGGGTTCAGTGCAATTGTCCATGCCCATAGCTTATTAGAAGGTGGCCGTGCGATCGCAAGGAGTTCACTCGTTGGCGGACACGCTGGTGGTCATGCCGGTATTGAAGGTGAGGGCTATGCGTCGAACAAAAAAAGAATTTCTCGACTACAATGAATACCGAGATCGCCCATTCGGATTAAAATGGGGCACCGCATTCGCTATGGAAGAGCTAGTCACTGGGATCAAAAAAAATGAAGCGTGGGCAGTGAAAGAGATTCGTCCGTTGGAACAAATGTCTCGAGAAGAAATGGATAGTGTTTTATTAGAGGCTTTTCTTTACCATAAAAAAGTAAGTCTGCAATTAAATACCAAAGATGAATTTGGCCGCTACTTAGATAGCATCGAGGGTTTCTTTACTGGTGAAGCTTATCACGACTATTTTATCCTTGAAGAACAGACCGTTCACTGGTGTGACGTCCGACATGTTCAAATAAAACAGGAAGATAAGTGGTTTGATGTTTCCTATTTTCCCCAGTCAGTCACACAACATGAAACGTTAAGTAACCGAAGTCTTAACGAAGAGATCGTTCCGATCAAAGATGAATTTTACCAAAGTTTTCCTGAAGAAGAGTAGCGTTTTGTCATTGATCAGCATAAAATGCCTATTTCATTAAACCAGAAAGAAGTGATTTTTTGAAAACAGTCCATCAACATTTTGAAACGATCGCTATCACTGCGTTTATTGCCAAACAAGAAATCATTGTCCGCTGTAAGGATAACAACACTTATCGAGGATTTGTCCAACGAGACATGACAGAAAAAGGATTTTCCTTAGATGAGCAATTGATTCATTGGGTGGACATCGTTGAAATCCAATTGACCGATCAATACTTTCACTTTTGGGAAGATATTTTACATCTAAAGGAACCGACATCCTAACAAAGCCATATAATTGGAACACCTAATCCTATTATATGGAACGCATGGACTCCCCCCAAAAAACGTACAAGTCTTCTCGTAAGCGATAAACCTTTGATTATACGGATAAACTGCTCGTCCGTTTCATACTACAGCAAAAAATCTCAAAACCGCAAAAATGGTTTTGAGATTTTTTGCTTATGTCTAGGATGAATCAGTGAATCATTACTTAACGATCCAACTGTCTTTTTTTCAGTTGACAATGTAAAGTAACTGACTGCTTTTTCAATTTAGATATTTTTCGATCAAGTACGCTGGCGTACAGCTCCACGCATGGCAATAACTACTGATGATCGGGCTGCCATAAGGAGAAAAATCTGGTTCTTCTGGTTTAAAAGCTTCCCAAAAAGTGTCTGCTCCCAGCTGAATCATTTTGCCCCAATAGTTTTTCATTAACTGGATAGCTTCTTCTTGAAGTCCAGCTACAAATAACGCTTCGACTACATGATGATACATATAAGGTGTAGCAATCCCTGTGATCGGAAAATGATGAGCAATCATCGTCTCCAAAATTTCTCGATTCATTGGTTGATCAAAGACCTCTGCTAAAACCATCCAAACTTGACTCGCCACATTGATTTCTCCGGTTGTTTCAATAATAAACTGCTTTTGTTCTTCATCAAATAATTGTTGCTTCGCAAACGCAATCAGTTTCTCTGTTGTTTCTTGGTAATGACTCAGTTGTGGATCTTTCATTTGTTCTGCCAACTGGTTGAATCGTTTCATCGCATAGATCAACACTGCTTGCCCTGCTGTACTCTTTTCAAACTCATTCGACCAGTCAATAAATACTGGCCACTCTTCTAACAAATTCAGGCGTCCCTCTTCATCGACACATGTCAGTGCTAGTTCCATCTGCTTTTTCGCTACTGGATATAAATCCTGCAAGACAACTGAATCTTTCGTCTGATGGTAAAAATCAGCTAAGATCACTGCAAAAAACAAACTATAGTCGAATAAAAACGTATCATCTGGCGTCAATTGCGGGGCTGTGAAAACATTGGCTGGAATCTTCCCTTCACTGGTCGTCATCCCACCAAATAAATAAAGACAACGTTTCGTTAAAGCTAAATCACCGAAAGTCACATAATTCGCTAACGCTTGTAAACGTAAATCACCAATCCATAATCGGCGATCTCGTTTGGGCCCATCTTCAAAGACTTCTTGCATGCAATCAAATAATGTTTTAACAGAAACTTGGTAGATGGAAGTAAGTTCTTCATCAGCGATCACAGGCTTTGGTAATTGGTCGAGTGACACACAACTTTCTGCGATAAAAAGCGGATCAGAAAAACTAGCTTGCCACTTGGGTGAAGTATCTAACACCTTTAGCTCAATATAACGACAGCTATATCTTCTTGGTAATTCTAAACGTGCCGGTAAAACATCTAGATGGATAAATTCTTCTTGAATCCAAGACTTTGACAACCAACCATCATATGCGCTAGAATCTGCCGCAAGTTCAGCGGGTACTTCTGCAAATTTCAGTTGTAAATATAAGGGCGCATCCATTGGCGAACCAACCGAGTCAATGGACAGACTAAAATGCCCAACATAATGATCCCCTAAATCTAAGATAATCGCTTCATCCCTTTTTAAAGTATAATCAGCTAGTTGTGTGATTTCTTTGTCACTGTTAATTGCTGAATACCCATTCAAACCATGTGGGTCTTCAACGACTTCAGTGATTGCTACTGGTTCGATCTTCGTTTTCAGGAGATTTGGTACATGTTGTTGTGCTTTGGTTAACAGTGCCTCGTCCTTTTCCCAACGCACATCTTGATTGATTTGAAAAGTAAATGCCATTTTGCTTTCTCCTCTTCTTTACTTGGTGAACGATGCAGTCATTTTTCCTTCAGCCAACTCTTTATCCACCGGATCAATCACTGGGTATTTTTTCTGTAGACGCATCATGATTACTCCAGCAATTGTTGCTACTAAAACGATTCCCGCAAAGCCAAACATAGACGTCTGGATACGATCAGGAGCAACTAAGTAAGGGGTAACAAAAGCAAATAATCCACAACACATTCTTGAAAAACCATTGATGAACC